>NZ_JBSHBJ010000041.1:24656-72750 GCF_053611945.1 Kribbella sp. NPDC054772
ACCCCCCGCCCACACCCCCGCGGGGCCCGCCCCGCCGAAACAGCACACACCGGCGAACCCGCCGCCCCACCCGTGGGCGGGCCGTGTGACTGTGGTGGTGGGGGGTTGTCCCGGACCCCACCACCCCCCCCAACTCCCAATTACCTAGACGCTTCGACCATCTGCTTCATCAACTCGACCGGGTTCTTCTCCGGCTCCGGCTGGGCCAACCGGTTCGCCGCGATCCGCGACTGAGGTGCCTCAGCGGTTTGTAGTGCTGCTGTGTAGCCCGTCAGCGGAAGTGTTAGTGACGAGCGGGTTGGGTCGAGGGTGATCGTCGCGCCCGTGAACGGGACCGACGGGTTGTCGGGCTCGACCGTGAGGACGAGGCCCAGGCGGTGGCCGGCGGCGAACACCACGTCGTCCGCGTTCAGCTCGAACGATAGGTCGTACCAACGATCCGATCGCAGCGATTCCTTGGTGTACAGGGATTTGTAGTGCCCGACATCCGCCAGTGTCCGTACGGCGACGGACGTGTCGGAGACCGCGGTGTTGATCTGGGTCTTCGCGTAGCACCCGGTGTCGAGCGCGTTCCCGTCACCCCAGCACACCCGCGTGTCCGGCACGTTGGTGACGTTCGCGTACCGGTTCGCCGTACCGTAGTCGACCAGCCGGGCTTTGATGCCTGCGGCAATCTTGTCGACCTTGACCCGGACCGACACCTTCCCGGTACCGCTCACCCGGACCGCCTTCGACAACGCATCACTCAGGAACACGGCCCGATCGGATCGCGGTGTCGTCGGGTCGAGTACGACGGTGTCCTCGGACTCCTTCGACGTACCGGTGAAGCTGATCGGGTCGCTCGACGCGGCCGCGATCGACAACCCACCGGCCTTCGCGCCGGACGCCTTGCTCAGCTTCAGCGTCGTCTGCCGAGCACCCGCGGCCGGCCAGCGCGCCTCGTCCACGAACGACCCGTCCTCCCGCTGGATCGTTGCCTGCGGCGTCTTCATCACGTCGTTGTCCAGACCCTGCAGCCAGTAGTCGAACCACGGGTGCAGCTTGTTCACCCACTCGTCGCGGAAGCTGAACCCGTCCAGGTGCACGCCCTGGTGCAGGAAGATCTTCCGCGGCACGTCTCGTTTCGCGAGCTCGTCCCACCACTCGCCGAACTGCCGGGTCTTGACGTTCTCGTCGCCCAGACCGTGCACGACGTACACACTCGCCCGGACCTTCGAGGCGTCGAGGCGGTAGTTCCGGGGATTCCACCAACTGCTGTACGAACCGGTCGGGGTGTCCGAGGCCTTCTCGATCTCGTCGGTCAGCGCGACGCAGCGCGGTGACGCGTCGTTGCTGACGTAGTCGTGCAGGAAGCCCATGTACTCGTCGTAGAACGGCACGCCGAAGCCGCGGGTGTAGTCGTACCAGCTGGAGATCGCGGCGATCGGCACGATCGTCTCCAGCCCGCGGACGCCCGTACTGGCGACCGAGTTCGCGATCGTCCCGTTCCAGGACACGCCGATCATGCCGGTCTTGCCGGTGGACCAGTCGGCCTTCGCCGGGCTGCCGTCCGGCGTGTGTCCGGCGGTTCGGTTGTTCAGCCAGTCGACGACCGCCTTCGTGCCGAGCACCTCGAGGTTTGCGCCGACGTCGCTGCACCCGGTGGAGCGGAAGGTCCCGGGCATGTCCACGAACGCGACGGCGTACCCGCGTGGGACGAAGTAGTTGTCCAGCCAGCTCCCGTACACCTGTCGGACCCCGGCCCCGTCGAAGGAGCTCGCCGGATCGCTCGCGTAGTACGGCGAGGCCTGGATGATCACCGGGACGTCGATGCCGGCCTGGGCTGCCTCACCCGGCCGGATGATGTCGACCGTGACCTGGTCGGTGACACCGTTCGCGTCCCCGTCCAGCTTCGGTACGTCGACCTGCACCTTCTCGTGGATCGCGTTGTCATAGTCGTACGCCGGCACTGTGGTGGTGCCCTGGACGAACGGTTTCTGAGGCGGGCCGGCGGTCGGGCCCGCGGTGGCTGTCAGGGTGGCGGCCGGCGCCAGGACGGCGGCGGCCAGGAGCGTGAGCCCGGCCCGTAACCGAGTTGTGCGCATACGTGTCTCCCCTAGGGCGGTAGGTGAACGACTATTTTGTACACAGAACTCACTCGCCCGCTCACTTTCGTGAAGTGCACGGGTAATACTTCACTCGCAACTTTCCGTGTCCGCCCCGTATCAAGAGTTCTGAAAGGGGGCCGACATGAACCTACGACTCACCGCCCTTGCCGGAAGCGCCGTCCTCGCACTGACCGCGCTGCTGCCTGCGGCCGCGCACGCCCAGGGGGCGGCCAAGCCCGACCCGACCAAGCCGGGGGCCACGGTGCCCGGGACCAGCAAGAAGATCACGGCCGCGCAGGCCGCCGCCTGCTTCGTGTGGAACGGCGGGGTCACCGCCGCGGGAGCGCATCGCTTCGCGGACCCGACCGCCACCACTCCGCCGACGGTGCCGGACGACTGGAGCACCGCCGGCGTGTACAAGCCCGGCCAGGTCCGGTTGAGCGCCCGGCAGACCACCGAGCCGGACATCTCCGGCACCGACCGCTCCGGGTACGTCGTGATCGGCGACGCGCTGTACTACAGCTACTACCAGGGCTACGAGGACGGCACCATCGACAACCGGAGTCTGAGCCGGGTCGGCGGCGGCTGGGGCAGCTTCACCTACCTCGAGACCTCGGACTACGAGAGCCCGGACAACGGCAAGCCCAAGGTCTACCGCTCGGCGGCGTACGCGCTGCGCAACGACGGGGTGCTGTTCCGCTGGAACACCGGCAGTAAGGGCTGGAAGGCATCCGGTTCGTACCCCGGCTTCTCGGCCGTCAAGACGATGACGCTGATCGCGAAGACGCCGACGTACGACACCTTCCTGGCGAACACCAAGGGCGGTGCGCTCTACACGATCCGGATCCCGGCCGCGGCGTCGGCGAAGCCGGTCGTGAAGCAGGTCCGGACCCGCACCTGGCAGGGCTTCGAGACGCTGTCCGCGATGGGCTGCGGCCAATACGGCACGCTGCTGTTCGCGATCGACAAGGACACCAAGAAGGGCTACCTGTACGCCATCGGGCACGCCAACGGCCTGTCCACGGTGATCCAGTCGCGCGGTGAGGTGCCGGGCACGTACGGGGACCCGGTCGACTTCCGCTGGGTGCCGATCCCGGTGTACGACACAGCCAACGGGGAATGAGGTTCTCGATGTTCCGTCAGGCCATCGGTCTGGCCGCTGCCGCCGGACTCACCCTCGCGGTGGGTCCGGCGCCGCAGCCGGCCGCCGCAGCACCCACAGCAGTCAACTCGCCCACGGCCGTCGCCGCGGCATGTGCGCTCGGGCTCGGTTCGTTCTCCGACAGCTGGGGTGTCAACAGTCGCGTCCTGTCGGCGACGTCACCACCGACCACGAGTCCGGTGCTCAACACGCCGAACGTCTACCAGTCGCCGTACGCCGTCACTAACCCGACGGCGTTCACCGCGACGCCGGCCGGCAACGGGCGGACGACGCGGACCGGCAAGGTGGTCTGGGGTTCGGGTTACCTGATGGAGAGCTCGTACACCATCGGGCCGGACGGCAAAGTCGTCGGTACGCCGGTGTTCCGGCGGATCGGCAACGGGTGGGGCGGCCGGTTCCTGATCCAGTCGCAGTACAAGGCGTCCGCGAGCAGCAAGCCGACCCGGACGACGCTGTACTCGCAGGACATGTACGGGAAGTTCGGGCGCTGGACCGATGTCGGGAAGGGATTCCGGAACACCGGGTACGTGACCGGGATGAGCACGATGAAGTCGTTCGCGCTGATCGCCACGACCCCGACGTACGACATGTTCCTGGCGAACAACCGCGCCGGTGGGCTGTACACGGTGAAGATCCCGGCGAGTGTGCCGCTGAAGCCGATCATCACGCCGGTGCGGACGTCCAGCTGGCAGATCTTCGAGCAACTGGTCGCGGCGCCATGCGGCCGGACCGGGTCGCTCCTGCTCGGCATCGACAGGGACACCCACAACGGCTACCTGTACGCCGTCGGCCACGCGAACGGTGGCGCCACCGTGATCAAGTCCCTCGGCAAGGCGCCCACCACCTTCACCAACTGGGACTACTTCCGCTTCGCTCCCGCGTACGACCCGCTCAACGGCGGCTGACGTCCGACTGTCGCTGTCAGCGTCGGCCGGTGATCCTGGCGTAGTAGGCGCGGGCGTCCTGGGTGCGGCCGGCACCCAGGACGCGTAGCGCCTCGGCCAGCTCGGGGTAGTCGGCGTCCAGGAGTTCGGATGCTCCTTGGAGATCGCTTGCGGAGGCGATGTCGCGCAGCAGGGACTGAATGGCTGCGACGGGGTCCGGGGCGACCGCTGGTGCAGCCGCGGGCCCTGTGCCGTGGTCGACGGTGAGGGTCGATCGTTGAGCGCCACGAATCTCGTCGAGTCTGCGGGCCTGCTCGGCGGGCGGCAGGCGACTCCAGCCGGGATCGTTCACCGTCGCTTCCAGTTGGAGCAGGCGGGACAGGACGGCTGGGTTGCTGATCTTGGCGCGCTGTCCGGACATCAACTGCGACAGCATCGGCGCGGACAGGCCCAGCAAGCCGGCGAACTGGGCCTGGGAGAGGTTGAGAAGATCGAGTAACCGGCGGAACCGCTCACCGAGGGGCTCGCCGTACCACTCGAGCTGCAGCTTCAGGTTCCGGTCGTACAGGTCGTTCACAGAATCACCTCGATTTCTGTTTGCAAATTGCAAATGCAAACGGTAGGTTTCTCCATGTTCGCTCCCCTGAAACCTCTGGAGACGCCATGATACGACGCCTCGCCGCCCTGGCAGCGTTGCCCGTCCTGACGCTGACGTTCGCGTTCGGAAACGCCTCGACGGCCGCCGCCGAGGGCGAGTTGTCGCCGGTCATGGTCGTGCTCGACTCGTCCGGCTCGATGACCGCGAAGGATGTCGGCGGGACCAGTTCCCGGATGGACGCCGCCAAGCGCGCTGTCGGGTCGATGATCGACGGACTGCCGGCCCAGGCGCCGGTCGGTCTCGCGATCTACGGCGCGGGGACCGGATCGAGCGGCGCCGAGAAGGCCGCGGGCTGTCGCGACGTGAAGGTCGTCCAGCCGGTGAAGGCGGTCGACAAGGTCGCCCTCAAGAGCGCGGTGAGCGCGGCGAAGGCCAGCGGCTACACGCCCATCGGCCAGGCGCTGCGCGTCGCGGCCGCCCAGTTGCCGAAGGAGGGGCAGCGCTCGATCGTGCTGGTCTCCGACGGCGAGGACACCTGCGCGCCGCCGCAGCCGTGCGCGGTGGCCAAGGAGCTCCACAAGCAGGGCGTCGACCTGCACGTGCACGCGATCGGCTTCCGGGTCGACGCGAAGGCGCGCGCTCAACTCGCCTGCATCGCGCAGAACACGGGTGGGACGTACCACGACGCGGCCGATGCGGACTCACTGCTCGGCGTGCTGGGCCGGGTGACCGACCGGGCGCTGCGACACTACGAGCCGACCGGGCAGCCGATCACCGGCACCGCCGATCCGTTCACCGCGCCGACGGTGGTGCCCGGGCAGTACCTGGACACACTGAATCCGGTCGAGGAGCGCTTCTACGCGGCCGATCTGAAGGCCGGTGACACGGCGTACTTCGCCGCGACGGCAGTGTTCCCGCGCGGCAACCCGCGCGACGTCGAGGCCCTCGACATCAAGATCACCGGACCGGGCGGGGCGGACTGCTTCTTCCGCGATCGCCAGTTGCACACCCGGGCGAAGAGCGACGGCGGTGCGCTGACGTCGGTGCTCACCTGGGACGGCACGGTGTCCGGTTCGACGAAGCCCAAGGGGTGCAGCGTTCCCGGCAAGTACGTCTTCCGGGTCACCCGGGACGCCAAGGACGGTGTGGACCGCGTGCCGCTGGAGCTTCAGCTGCGGATCGAGCCGCCGGTGACGGGAAACCGCGGTGAGCCCACCACGGCCGCTCTCGTCCAGTTCGCGAAGGAGCCGGCCGGCGCGGTTCGGCCGGTGCACGGCGGCGGTTCCTTCAACGAGGCAACGACCTTGGCGGGGTCCGGCCGGTACGGCGAGACGATCTACAACGGCGAAGAGCTGTTCTATCGCGTGAAGCTCGAATGGGGGCAGGGGCTGGCCTACCGGGTCACCTTCGGCGGTGCGCCGGACGCGGAAACCACCAACATCAGGACCGGTCTGTTCAATCCGGTGCGGTCGGAGCTCAAGTTCGACACGACGGCGTACACCGGCGTGACGAAGATCCTGCCGCTCAGCGGCACCGCGATCGGGACACCGCGGGCGGCGTACCTGAATCGCACCGCGAGCGACCCGCTGGTCCGCAAGGCGAGTATCGACGGCTGGTACTACGTGGTGGTCAAGCTGGGCGCCCCGTTCGGCGGGCAGCAGACGGGCGGCGTACCGATGCGAATCGACCTGGCGGTCGCCGGAGACAAGGTCGCCGGTCCGGAGTACGGCGCTTCGGTCGAGGAGACCCCGAGCACGCCGTCGGCCACTCCGTCCGCCAGCGAGCCGACGCCGTCCGAGTCGGCCACCCCGGCTGCTCAGGGATCGGGCGATGACGACGCCAAGCCGGCGGCCGCGGAGACCACCGTGCCGATGCCCTGGATCATCGGCGGTGCGGTCGCGGTACTCGCGGTGGCGATCGTGGTCGCGGCGCTGATCCTCCGCCGCCGGAAGCCCGCGGTTCCGCCGACGTACCCGAACGGGCCTGGCTGGACTAACCGGCCTTGATCCACCGATAGGACGATCCTTGCTGACGGCACACGCTCCGGGTGCCGTCAGCAGCCGTTTCCAGATTGCCCGCTTCCTGCCAACCGCAGACTGCGCCCAGTTTCACGGCGGTGTTCGTGGGTGGCGTGACGGTCGCGCTGCCGACAGTCTCCGGTCCGGGCGACAGTGTCGTCGGCCGGCGGTTCTCGTCGGCCGGCTGCCCGTTGAAAGTCAGCGCGGTGACCACAGCAGCCGTCGCCGCCAGTGCGACACCGGACGCGGCCATCACGGCGGTACGGCGCCTGCGCGGCGTCCGGGTGCCCTCGGGCGGCGCGGACGACTCGGGCGGCACTAGTGGCGCGGGTGGCTCGGGTGACTTGGGTGACTCGGGTGACTTGGGTGACTTGGGTGACTCGGGCGGCGCTGGTGGCGCGGATGACTCGGGTGGCTTGGGGGACTCGGGGGATTCGGGCGACTCGGGTCTTGGGGTCGTGGGGGTGACGAGGGCGGCGCACGGGGTGGGGAGGGGCGGGAGGTGGTCGAAGACCTCGATCGTCTCGCCGTCCGGTGTGAAGGCGGGGAGCTCCAGTGGTTCCGCCAGGAGCGGTGCCAGCGCTGCCAGCGCGGCCTTTGCCGACGGAGTTCTCTCGGCGGCCTCGGGCTGGACGAGGTCTTCGACAACGCGCCAGAGGATGCCGTGCCCGCCAACGCCTGAAGGGCTGCTGAGGTCGAGGCCGGTGGTCGGGGGCTCTTCGCCGGTGAGGAGTTGCCAGCCGGTGACGCCGGCGGCGTACAGGTCCTGGCCGATGGACGGTGGCTCGCCGGCGAGCGCCTCGGGAGCGACGTAGCCCGGCGTACCGACCACCGCCCCGTCCTGGGTGAGACGTGGTTCACCCAGCGACAAGGCGATGCCGAAGTCGCTCAAACGCAGTACTGGCTCTTCGGTACCGGTGACCTCCAGCAGGAGGTTCGCCGGCTTGACGTCGCGGTGGACCAGACCGGCCGCGTGGACATGGTCGAGCGCGGCCAGCAACTGCGCCAGCAGCCCGGCGGCATAGCGATGCGGCAACGGACCGAAGTCGGCGACCAGGTTGCTCACCGAACCGCCGCCGACCAGATCCATCGCCAGTAACGCCTGATCGTCCTCGGCGGCCCAGCTGTAAGGACTCAGCACTTGCGGGTGATCCAGTCGAACCCGCTGCTCACGAACGAACCGCAGCAGAGCTCCGGCATGGCGCTGCCGAAGCACCTTCGCGGCGCAGAACCGTTCGAGCCGTCGGTCCCAGGCCCGCCACACCATGCTGTTGCCGCCGGAACCCACCGGGTCGATGAGCTCGAACCGTCCCGCGAAGGCATCGACCACAACGACCCCCTCTCGCCTGACCCGGAGCCCCCGACGATAGCCGGAGTAGCGTCAACCCCTGGCAGCAGAGGCTCGCCACAACCGGTGTCCTGGGACAGGAAATGGTGTGTGAACACCTGAAATACCGGGTCTCAACTCACCACAACCTGTGCTGACCCCCAGTCGTCGAGGGAGATCTAACGTTTGTTCACGAAGGCTTCGTAGCCTCGCGGGCATGATCACGACGCGACGTACGCTGTTGAAGGCCGGGGCTCTGGGGATCGGGCTCGCCGCGACGCCGGGATTGTCCGTGGCGGCGCGGCCGCGGCGGACTCGGGTGCTGTTGGCAACCAACGAGCCGTGGGGGACGTACCACGCGCAGCCGTTGCTGGCTGAGGCGCAGCGGCGCGGGTGGGAGCTGGTGCAGGTCGTTCCGGACCTGACGCAGATCAAGCCCGGCGACCCGGTGCCGGTCGCGACGTTGAACGACGTGCCGCGGGCCGATCTGCTGGTGGTGAACGGTGCCGAGGCGTGGCCGGCCGATGTGGCGGCAGCGCTGAAGCGGTTGCCGATGGCGGCGAGCTCGTTGGCCTACCTGAAGCCGGTGGAGGCACCACGGGCCAAGGAGTTCCGGTCGCGGTTGGAGCTCGTCACGGCCGCGTCGCCGGCCGAGTCCGACGTGTTCGCGACGTACCTCGGGTGGAAGCGGCACGTGCGGATGGTGGGTTCGGCGCAGACAGACAACCTGCCGAAGTACGCGCCGCAGAAGGATCGGGTGCTCGTGCTGACCAGCGTGACGCACCCGGACCAGACCGGGAACGCGGCGCCGGGTACGCAACTGCTGCTCGACGCGGCAGCGAAGCTGGAGGCGGCGGGCAAGCACATCGTGGTCGGTCTGCACCCGCGGGAGGACCGCACGTTGTGGGACCGGTACGAGATCAGCGCGCTCGGTTCGGTGCCGGAGTCGGCGACGGTCGAGTGTGCGATCGGAATCCCGGGCACGGTGTTCCCGATCGTCGCGGCGGTCGGCGTACCGCTGGTCGGGTGCGTGGACCCGAAGCTGCAGGTGCCGGACTACATCCTCAGTGTCTGCTCCTCGACGATCGACACCCCGGAGCAGGCCGTCGCCGCGATCGAGAAGGCGAAGCCGGCCAGCCGCGGCGCGGTGTTCGACGCGGTCGGCCCGATCGGAGGCTCGGCCCGGCGGCTGTACTCCGCCTGGCACGCGACGATTCAGACCACCAAGCGCAACGTCACCGCGGCGACGCCGATCTCGACCCGCTGACCCCAGCCGATGCTCAGGGTGTCGGACTCCATCCCGTCGCCGAAGACCACCAGGTCGGACTCGGCGGTGATCGTCAGTGAATCCGGCGCCTTGAGCAGCCCTTCGGTGTTGTCGGTCCCGGTCGCCGGTGACGGCCACGCCTCGCGGACGAACCAGCACAACACCGGATCGGTCGGTCCGGGCAGGGCGAGCTGACTCCGCCGTTCCTGCCAGGCGGAGCGACACCAGCCGGTCGATCCGGTGCCGGTGCCGACCAGGATCCCGGACGACGACTGCCGCTCGGGCAGTCCGTCGGGGGAGCTCAGCCGGTAGCGCGCGGACTGGTGGCTGTGGTGACCGACGTACACCTCGTTCAGCGCGATCAGCTGCTGACCGTCATCGGTGCTCGCGGCAACCATCGTGCGCTCGGCGACGTCCCGCGTGGCCAACAGGCCGGCGATCGCGGACGGTTCGTGCGGCACCAGTACGCCGGGATTGCGCGACGGCTCGGGATTGATCCCGATCACCGGCTGTCCGTCGAGGTACTTCGCGACGTTCGCGACCAGCCCGTCCTGGCCGACCGCGATCACCACGTCCTCCGGGCCGAACCCGAACCGGTCGAGATCGTTGCGCTCAGCAACCGTACGCCGCCAGTCCAGCGGGATCGCGGCGGAGACCGTGGCGAGCGCGTCCTGCTGGGCCTGGTGCCGCGCGTCGAGCTCGGCCAGGTCGCGGCCCCGCCCGGCGAGGAAGAAGCCGGCCTGCTGCCGGGTCCCGTGCCGGGCGACGAGCTCGGTCAGCTCGGTCGCCCGGTGCACGATCACCGCCCGCGGCGGGAGGCTCACGACGGGGTCCCGGAGGTGAGCTTGGCCAGCAGTGGGGTGAGCAGGTCGGGCGTCACGTTCAGTGTGCCGATCTCCGGCAGCGCGCCCTGCTTGATCGCTAGCGCGAGGATCGTCGACTGGTCCAGCTCGGCGTACGCGTCCAGCAGCGCGTGCTCGGCCGCAGCCTCCGCCGCGCCGATCACCCGCTTCGAGTCCGCCTCCGCCTCGGCCAGTGCGCGCTGCCGTCCAGCGGCGGCTTGCGTCTCGATCTGACCCGCGGCAGCAGCCTCGGTCGCCCGCATCCGCTCGTTCTGACCGCGCTGGTTCACCAGCTGCTCCTCGCGGCGCGCGAGCTCGATCTGGTTCTGCAGCTCGTTCTCCGCAATCGACCGCTCCCGCTCGACCGCCAGCGCCCGCCGCTCGTACGTCGCCTTGTCGGCCGCCTGCTGCACCATCTCCCGCGTCGGCGTCTGCAGCGCCTTCTCGACGTCTCGCTCGGCCCGTACTGCGACCACCCGGACGTCCTCGACGCCGATCCCGAGCCCGGTCAGCCGCTGATCCTCCCGCAGTCCGGTGCCGACCGCCTGGCGGAGCGCGGGCATGCCCTCGGACAGCGCTTCGGTGAGCGTCATCCGGGCGAGCAGGTCCAGCGCGGTCTGCTGGGCCAGCTCGGTCAGCAGCCCGCCGAGTTGCTCCAGTGGAGTCGACCGCCACAGCCCGGTGTTCGGGTCGATCCCGAAGTCCAGCCGGCTGGCGGCCAGCGCGGGATCGGTCACGCGGTACGTCACGGTCGCCTGGACCGCCACGTCCTGGAAGTCCTGCGTCCGGCCGTGGAACAGCAGCGGCTGCTCGCGGTCGTCGATCGGGATCTCGCTCAGCGACGAGTTCAGGGCCCGGAACCAGAACGCCTGGCCGGCGCCGTCGTGCGCGACCCGGCCGTTGCGCAGGTGCAGCACGTGGGTGGTCGGGTTGGCCCGCGGGTGGCTGATGAAGCGGAACCGGCTGATGTCTGCCATCTCTTCGATCTCCTTGTCGTCACTATGACGATAAGACCCGGGATGACTTCTCGTCAAGGTGACGATTAGAGTGGTGGCATGGACTTCGAGCCGCTCGGCCTGGCCACCGACCTGGTCATCCTGACCGTCCGCGACGGTCGCCTCCAGGTGCTGCTGATCCGCCGCGGCATCCCGCCGTACGAGGGCCGCTGGGCGCTGCCAGGTGGGTTCGTGCGCGGCGGCGAGGATCTGGAGACCACCGCGCGGCGCGAGCTGGCCGAGGAGACGGGCCTGTCGTCCGACCGCCTGCACCTCGAACAGGTCGCGACGTACGGCGCTCCCGATCGCGACCCGCGCGGCCGGGTGGTCAGCGTGGCGTACCTCGCCCTGGTCCCGGACCTGCCCGCGCCGGTCGCAGGCTCCGATGCCGCGTCCGCGAGCTGGGTCGACGCCACCGAGGTACTGCGGGATTCGGGCCGGCTGGCGTTCGACCATCACCGGATCCTGTCCGACGGCGTCGAGCGGGCCCGCGCGAAGCTCGAGTACTCACCGCTCGCGACCGCGTTCTGCCCGCCGGAGTTCACGATCTCCGAGCTCCGCGGCGTCTATGAAGCGGTCTGGGGTACGCCGCTCGACCCGCGGAACTTCCATCGCAAGGTCACCAAGACCCCGGACTTCGTCGCCCCGGTCGGTACGACGACCACTCGCGACGGCGGCCGTCCCGCCCAGCTCTTCCACCGCGGCACCGCCACCACCCTGCACCCACCGATGGCCCGCACTTGACCTCCAGGCGACTTGAGGTGCTTGCCTGTCGCCCATGACTTTCGCCGGACGGAACGTCCTCGTCACCGGCGCCGGCCGCGACACCGGCCGCCGCCTCGCCCTCGCCTTCGCCGCTCGCGGCGCCGACGTGCTCGCGACCGCGCGTCAGCGGTCCGCCGCCGAGGAAACCGTCGAACTGATCCGAGCCGCGGGTCGCCGCGCGACTGCCGCCGTACTCGACCTGGCCGACCCGGCGTCGATCGAGCGGTTGCCGGTCGAGCGTCTCGACGTTCTGGTGAACAGCGGGGCGCAGTACCTGGGTGACTCGCCGAGGGCTGCCGACATCACGGATGCGATCGCCGGCGCCGCGACCGGGACCGTGCTGCTCACCGAGCGGCTCCTGCCGCTGCTCAGGGCGTCCGAGCGCGCGGACATCGTCAACCTGATCTCGGCGGCCGGTGAGGTCGGCCAGCACCGCTCAGAGGCACACGCAGCGTTCTACGCCGCCAAGCACGCGCAAGCCGGGTACGCCGAGATTCTGTCCGAGCGCCTGCGCCCGGAGGGGATCCGGGTGATCTCGCTCTTCCCGCCGGACTTCGTCCAGGACGGCCCGCGGGAAACGGGCGCCGAGCTGACCGCGGACTCGGTCGTCGACTGCGTGCTGTTCGCCGTCGGTCAGCCGCGGGACTGCTTCATCCGAGCTTTCTACTTCGAACAGCGAGCTCCTCGGCCGTGATCAGGTTCGTGTGAGTCCCGGGGGAGCCGCACGCCCAGGACGCGGCGACGGTGCCGGCCAGGGCCGAGTCCTGCCACGGGGCGCCGTCGAGGTAGCGGGCCAGGAACGCGGCGACGTACGCGTCACCGGCGCCGTTGGTGTCGACGACCGGGCGGTCCGGGAAGTCGATCGCCGGGAAGTGCCGGACTGCTTGGCCGCGGACGTGCAGGTAGCTGCCGTCGGCGCCGGCCATCGCGACCACGGCCTCGGCCCGGCCGTTGGCGAGGATCCAGTCGACCGCATCGGGCGGCAGCGCGCTGGTCGATACGAAGACGATGTCCGACGCGGTCGCGAAGTCCTTGTGGTGGTCGTTCTTCCCGTCCCAGTCGTGCAGGTCGGTGGAGATCGAGCGGTCCGCGGCGATCGCGTCGCCGAGTGCGTCGCGGGCGAAGTCCATGATCGAGACGTGCACGTGCTGGGCGCGCCGCAGCGCGGGCCGCCACAGGCCCGGGTCGACGCGCAGACCGGCCGGGTGCCGCCCGTCGTACATCGACAGCCGTCGCCCGTCGGGACTCACCAGGTTCACCGAGCGTCTGGTCCCGCTCGGGTGCAGCACCACCCGCAGCGGGATCCCCAACTCCTGGTACTCCCGCTGAATCCGGATCCCCTCGGGGTCGCGACCGATCACGTCCACCAGCCCGGCGTTCAGCCCGAGCAGGTGGCAACCCAGCGCGACACCGTGCCCGGTGTGCGCCAAGTACGTCTCGATCGGTTCGACCGGGACCGTATCGACATCCGCCAACGGCAGGCTCGGCACCCGCACGATCGTGTCGATCCCCACTCCACCGATCACCAGCACATCCAACTCCACGGGTCCCGTCATACCCGACTTTCGCCAGGGAACACAGGTGTCTTTCGGAAGCTGAACGCACTGTTAGTAACCGGGCACAGTCGACCCATGCTCACCCGACGCCTTCTGATCGCCTCCGCAGGTGCGACGCTGCTCGCGCCTTTCACGCAAACCGCTTGGGCGACTACACGGAGTACGCAGATTCCGATTCGCATTCCCCGGCCGACCGGTCCGTTGCCGATCGGCACGACCGAGCTGCATCTCGTCGACCACGGCCGTGACGACCCGTACGTGCCCGGTCGTGCGCGGGAGTTGATGATCAGCATCTGGTACCCGGCGAGCCGGCCCACCGAGCCCGCGCCGTACCTGCAGCCGCTGACCGCCCAGGTGTACGGCGAGGGGGCGGCTGTCGCGCTCGAGCAGCCGCTGGGGACCATCGACTGGGCGGGCGCCAAGAGCCACGCCGGCCTGCTCGCGCCGGTCCTCCCAGGCCGCCGTCCGGTGGTGCTCTTCTCGCCGGGTTTCGGCGTACCGCGGGGGCTGGCCTCGATCACCGTCTCGGAGCTCGCCAGTCGCGGGTACGTCGTCGTCACGGTCGACCACACGTACGAGGTCGCCGGTGTCGAGTTTCCCGGGGGTCGGCTCGAGGTACAGACGCTGCCACCGGCGCCGTACGCGCTCCTCGCCCGCAACGCGCGGTACGCCGATCTGCGGTTCGTTCTGGACAGCCTCGCGGTGCTGGCGCGCGGCGAGAACCCGGACGCTGAGCAGCGCCGCCTGCCGGCCGGCCTCGGTAAGCTGCTCGACCTCGGCCGGATCGGCTCGTACGGTCACTCGGCCGGCGGTCTGACCTCGATCGACCTGCTGGTCGCCGATCCGCGGGTCCGCGCCGCGATCGACATCGACGCCGAGCTCGGCTATGGGTACGACGACCCGGCGGACGCACCGACTGTCGCCCGGGGGACTGACCGCCCGTTCCTGCTGATGGGCTCCGGTACCACCGGCCCGGGTCCGCACAATCATCACGTCGAACCGTCCTGGGACCTGTTCTGGGAGCACTCGTCAGGCTGGAAACGCGACCTCAACCTGCCGAACGGCCGGCACTACAGCTTCGTCGACTACCAAGCCCTGATCCCGTGGTTCCAGCGGTTCTTCACCGTCCCGCCGGAGCTGATCGCGAACACCATCGGTACGGCGGACGCGGGCCGGGTGCTGCGCGCGATGGGTACGTACATCCCGGCGTTCTTCGACCAGCATCTCCTGCAGCGCCCGCGCCCGGCCCTCTGGCGGCACGCCCTGCCGGAGACGGTGTTCGTTCCCTGAGCAGCTCAGGACGTACTCCTTGCTCTCCGCGTACGGCCCGTCGGTGAGCACCGGCGGCGAGCAGTTGCCGGCCGCCGGTGCGATGCGCAGTGCGTAGCCGATGTAGTCCGCCATGCTGTGCGGCCTCCTCGAACTCGATGGGAGTTCGAGCGTCGCCGCAGAGCATGGTCCGGCACGTCCCCAGAACTGATGACGTACGACCCGGACGACGGGTGATTACTGCTTGATCGGGGCCCCGGTCTTCTCCTGGAGCTCGTCGAAGGTGACGCCCTCGGCGAGCTCGACCAGGCGCAGCCCGTCGTCGGTGACGTCCAGGACGGCGAGGTCGGTGATGATCCGGTTCACCACGCCGCGGCCGGTGTAGGGCAGGTCGCACTCCTCGAGGATCTTGTGCGAGCCGTCCTTGGCGACGTGCTCCATCAGCACGATCACCTTCTTCGCGCCGTGCACCAGGTCCATCGCGCCGCCCATCCCCTTGACCATCTTGCCGGGGATCATCCAGTTCGACAGGTCGCCCTTGGCCGAGACCTGCATGGCGCCCAGGATCGCCGCGTCGATCGCGCCGCCGCGGATCATCCCGAAGGACAGCGCCGAGTCGAAGAACGAGGCGCCCGGCAACGTCGTGACGGTCTCCTTGCCGGCGTTGATCAGGTCCGGGTCCTCGGCGCCTTCGACCGGGTACGGCCCTACGCCGAGGATGCCGTTCTCGGACTGCAGGACGACCGTGACGCCGTCCGGGATGTAGTTCGGCACCAGGGTCGGCAGGCCGATCCCGAGGTTCACGTACTGCCCGTCCTCGAGCTCCGCCGCGGCCCGGGCCGCCATCTGCTCACGCGTCAACGGCATCTCAGGCGTCCTTCCGGGGCTGAACGGTGCGCTTCTCGATCCGCTTCTCGATGTCCTTGCCAACAGCAACGACACGCTGGACGTAGACGCCCGGCAGGTGGATCTCGTCCGGGTCCAGCTCACCAGGCTGGACCAGCTCCTCCACCGAGGCGATCGTCACCCGGCCGGCCATCGCGGCCAGCGGGTTGAAGTTCCGCGCGCTGCGGTCGAAGACCAGGTTCCCGTGGGTGTCGCCCTTGAGCGCGTGCACCAGCCCGAAGTCGGTGGTGATCGAGTCCTCCAGCACGTACGTCGTGCCGTTGATCTCCCGGGTTTCCTTGGGCTCCGAGGCCTTCGCGACCGAGCCGTCCTCGTGGTACCTCTGCGGCAGCCCGCCGTCCGCGACCTGGGTGCCGACGCCGGCCAGCGTGTAGAACGCGGCGATCCCGCAGCCGCCGGCCCGGAGCTTCTCGGCCAGCGTGCCCTGTGGGGTCAGCTCGACCTCGAGCTCGCCGGAGAGGAACTGCCGGGCGAACTCCTTGTTCTCCCCGACGTACGACGAGGTCATCTTCGCGATCCGCTTGTCGGCGAGCAGGATGCCGAGGCCCCAGTCGTCGACGCCGCAGTTGTTCGACACGACGCTGAGCCCGCTCACCCCCTTGTCGTGCAGCGCGCTGATCAGCTGCATCGGGTTGCCGCACAACCCGAAACCGCCGACGGCGAGACTGGCGCCGTCCCCGATGTCCGCCACCGCTTCCTGCGGCGACCCGTACGTCATGTCCATCAGCTGCTCCGTTGCAGTTCTGTGCTGGCTCCGGCCTGGTTGTTCCCGACTCTAACCAGCCGCACAGCCCGCCGCGATGTGGCTGACCCCACAGTTCGCCGGGGGATATCCCCCGGCCACACCCTGGGGTGTGCCCGCGTCCCACTGACTCAGGCGGAGGCTTCGGAGGCGTTCAGCGCCGCAAGCTCGTGATGAGCCTCGAAGTGTGCGTCCTCGAGCCCGTTCATCGTGAGCACGACCGACAGGTGCGACCGGGCCGCCGGGAGGTTGCCCGAGTGCCGAGCGGTCCGTGCGAGACCGATTCGAGCCGCGGCGACGGTCTCCAGCAGCTCGGCATGCTCGCCGATGGACAGCGCCTGGGCGTAGTCCGCCTGGGCGTCCTCCAGCTTGCCCGCGCGCCGGTAGAACTCGGCCCGCTCGCACAGCAGGAGTGCGGTCTCCTCCACGAGGCACAGGTGCTCCGCGAGCCGCAGCGCCTCCGTGGTGATGTCCAGCGGTTCGTCGACGACGTGCCGGAGCGCGCTCAGCGCGAGGAACATGCCCCACCGGTCCTCGAGCATCCGGAACCGGCCCAGCGCCGTCCGCAGCGCCTGCACCGTGTCAGCGGGGGCGGCGTTCGTCAGGCCCGGGTACCCGCGGATCAGCTCGACGGCGGCGCGGGTCCAGGCGTCACCGCTCTCATTCCGCTCCAGGACGTCCTCGACCACCTCGGCCGACTCGAACGGGCCGAACACGAACGACCACAGCAGCACCGTCACGGAGTACCGGAACGGGCCGGTCGTGGTCAGCACGATCTGCTGGGCCAGCTCGATCTGCTCCTGCTCGGCTGACGCGGCACCGTCGATCACGGCGAGCAGGTACTCCTCGTCGAGCCCGACCGGGACGGTGCGACCGAGCATGCTCAACACCCGCTCGGCCGCCGCCGCGGCCTCGTCCTGGAGCCCGCGGGACCACCAGTACGCGGAGTACCGCGCAACGAGCCGGAGGGCGGTCCGCAGGTCGCTCTCACACGCGCGTTCGATCGCGCTGACGACCTGGTCCGCCTCCAGACCGTGTGGATCGCCGGAGCCCCCCAAGTTCACGTGCCTTATTGTCTCGCGGCCGTGTTAACGCCAGGTCACAGGGGTCACTCGCCGTCAGAACCAGTCGGAACCCGTCAGAAGCGCAGGACGCCCCAGTGGGCCGGCAGGTGCATGTCCTCGACACCCTGCGGCGACCAGACCCAGAACTCGATCTGCTCACCCTTCACGTACGCTCCGTCCACCACCTCGTGCGGCCACTCGCACCGCATCAGGTTCATCCGCCACTCGTCACCCGCGTTCGGCGGCGTGGCGCGCCCCTGGTTGTACGCCGCCAGATCGGCCCACGGTACGGCGATTTCGACCGTCCACCCGGTGTCGGTGTCGGACGGGTCGTTGACCGTGCCGTCGACGTGGATCGCGGTCCGCAGCCCGGGCAGGTTCGTCGGGTCGATCGGGACGCCGCCGTCGACGTACGGCTTCGGCAGCGTCAACTCCCAGATCGTGCCGAGCGGGTTGATCTCGAACTCGTAGTAGTTCAGCCCGTCGCCGTCCGGGTCCAGGAACAGCTCGAAGTTGTTCTCGTGGAAGAGCTTGCTGTTGTGCTCGGTCATCGTCGACCAGACGTGCGGCTCCTCGAGCTGACCGCCGACGTACAGGTACTCGTCGTCGTACATCAGCTTCGCCCGGGTCCGGAACCGTGGCGCCGGGCCGGCGGCGATCGGGACGAAGCCGGTCGTCCAGGGCGCGACCTCCCAGGCGGGGTCGGTCAGGGTGCCGTCGAGACTCGGCGCGGTGGCGGTCCGCGGGCACTCGTAGACGGGCAGGTCAGGCATCGGCACGCTCCAGCAGTCGGGCGACGAGATTGGCGAGCAGGAAGGTGATGGCGGTCAGCGCCGGGACGACGGCGAGGATCCAGGGCGAGTCCAGGTGGCCGGTCAGGAACGCGATCACCAGCGCCACCATGAAGGCGACGCCGAGGAACGGGATCAGCCGCGGGTGCGGCATCGCCAGCCGGCCGAGCGCGAGCCCGCCGAGCACCATCGTCACGACCACGATGACCACCAGCAGCGGGAGCCCGAGGGCGCCGCAGTTCGTGGTGTCCCGGAACCGCTCGCAGCTGCGCTCACTCAGCCACACCAGCGCGATGGTCGCGAACCCGCAGAGCAGACCGACGACGACCAGGATCAGCGCCGGCGGCAACGGCGGACCGTCGTACCGGTGCCGGCCGGCTTCCTCCTCCGCCTCCTCGGCGGCGTCCAGAACGGCCTCCAGATCCGCAGGCATCCGCTCGTCGTCGTCCTCCTGGCTCATTGCGGCAGGCTATCGGGCTCCCAGGCTGCGCGCGACGGCGTCGCGTACGTCGGTGTCGGTGGGCGTGGCCCGCCCCTGCTCGGCGGCCAGCTCGGCCAGCGAGACCATCGTCACGTCGTGCAGCCCGCAACTGGTGAAGGTGTGGAAAACGGTCATGTCCGGGTCGACGTTCACCGAGAACCCGTGGCTGGTCACGCCGCGCCGGATCCGCATCCCGATCGAGCACAGCTTCCGCCCGTCCTCGGTCCAGACCCCGACCAGGCTGCTCGCGCCCTTCGGCGTGTCCCGTCGTACCAGCGGGAACCCGAGCGTGCCGAGCGCATCGATCAGGCCGTTCTCCACCCAGCGCACGATGTCGACCGGTCCGCGCTGGTGCAGGTCGACGACCAGGTAACCGACCAGCTGCCCCGGCCCGTGGTACGTCGCGAAGCCGCCACGATCCACCGCGACCGCGGGAGTGCCGGCCGGCAGATCCTCCGGCGAGGTCCGCGGTCCGTAGGTGATCACCGGTGGATGACTGAGCAGAAAGAGTCGATCCTCCGCCGTACCCTCGATCCGCTCCTCGACCCAGCCGCGCATCTCCTTCGCGGCGACCTCGTACTCGACCTCGCCCAGATCCATCCGCTGCATGCGGTCCAGCTTAGGTTCAGCCCTGAGCGAGGGGTGCGTCGTAGAGGACGCCGTACAGGAGGCGGCGGTCGACGATGTTGCCTTCCGGCTGCAGCCAGGCGGTGATCTCGGCCACCGCGGCCTGCGGCGACAGGCAGGCGACGGCTGCATCGGGCGCCGAGACCGTGGTGATGCCCGACTGGCCGTCGGACACCGGTAGTACGACGAGGAAGCCGCGGACCTGGGTGCCTTTCAGAAACCGTTCCCACGCGCTCATCCCGTCGGTCAAGGCGGGCGCGCCGCCGAACGGCTGACCGTTGCGGAGAACCGAACCGTAGGCGTCGACTGAGTACGCGCCTGGCGGTCCGACGACCGACGCCACGACGGCGACCCTGGACCCCGCCAGCAGCAGGTGGTCGACGGTCAGGCCGCCGATCCGGGGCGCGTGGATCAGCTTCGCGGACGGCACCGTCAGCACGCGTTCGAGCAGGAGTGCCGTCCGTCGCGTGCGGAGGACCTCGGACGGCGGCAGCGGGGTCGAGTACCCGTCGTCGACCAGCGGCTCGCCCGGTCGGCCCCAGATGTTGGCCTCGTAGGCGGCGTACTTGTCGACCGCCCGGTCGAGGTCGAGCGCGATCGACCGGCGCCAGCCGACCAGGCGGACCAGCAGGAAGCCACCGAGCAGGGCGAAGAGCAAGACCCGCGTGGTGGTGTCCAGGTGCGAGTAGGCGATCACGAGCGTCGCGAGGAATGCGACCGCGACGAGGATGCCGAACCTGTTCATGAGGCGGCCGAAGGGGATCCGGAAGCGCCACTGGCGTGGCAGGCCTGCCACACCCAGACAGAGCAGTGGGAGGGTGTAGAGGAGGTACTCCGGGTTTGTTACGGCCGCGATCACCAGCGGGCCGGTCACGACGATCAGCCAGGCGAGCGGCAGGACGATCGCAACCACGCGCCAGCGTCCGAAACGCGGTACCGCACTAAGCAGACCCACCGGCTCGAACGGCACCTCGGGCGCGGTTGTGTCTTCCTGAGGCTCAGCGCGCGGCGGCTCGTATGACGGCGGGTCGTGCCGCGGTGGCTCGTAGCGCGGCGGTTCGTACGGCGGTGGTTCGGAGGCGGCGCCGCTCTTCCCGGCGAGCTCGCGGTCGTACGCCGCGCGCCGGTGGTCGTCGCCGAGCGTGGTCCAAGCCTCCTGCACGACGCGGAACAGCGCCGCGCTCCCGCCCTGGTCCGGGTGCACCTGGCGGACCAGCTTTCGATACGCGCTCTTGATCTCGGCGGTGGTGGCGGTGCGTTCGACGTTCAGCACCTCGTAGTGGTCGGAACCGCTCACACCCCAGCACCTCCACGACGGAGCTTCTCACCACGACGGAGCCTCTAACGCAGTCAGGGCCAGTCACGATGTGACTGGCCCTGACTGTTGGTCGGGCTGACAGGATTTGAACCTGCGACCTCTTCGTCCCGAACGAAGCGCGCTACCAAGCTGCGCCACAGCCCGAATTCGCGAGTAGCTTACATGGGCTCAGCGTCCGGACGAAATCGGGTTAATTCGCGGGACGAGAGTGAGCAGTGTCGCCTCCGGCCGGCAGGCGAATCGGACCGGTGCGTACGGCGACGTACCGAGGCCTGCCGAGACGTGCAGAGCGGCCTGACGGCCCTCGTAACCCCAGGTGGAGAGCCCCTTCACGCGGGACGTGTCGAGGTCGCAGTTGGTCACCAGAGCGCCGTACAGCGGGATCGCGAGCTGACCACCGTGCGTGTGCCCGGCGAGGACCAGCGGATACCCGTCGCCGACGAACCCGTTCAGCACCCGCTGGTACGGCGCGTGCGTGACCCCGATCGACAGGTCGGCCGTCGGGTCGATCTCGCCGGCGACCTCGGCGTACCGGTCGCGCTTGATGTGTGGGTCGTCGGTGCCGGCGAAGTCCAGGCGCAGGCCGCTGACCTTGAGCGTGGCCTTGGCGTTGTTCAGGTCGGTCCAACCGGCGCCGGTGAAGGCGCGGCGCATTTCCTCGTACGGCAGGTCGGGGCCGTGCGGCTTGTGCCGCTGCTTGTGGGCGGGCAGCAGGTACTTGCCCGGGTTCTTGAAGTGCGGCTTCCAGTAGTCGTTGGAGCCGAACACGAACACGCCGGGCAGATCCAGCAGATCGCCGTACGCGCGGAGCAGTGGGCGGACCGACTGCGCGCTGGAGATGTTGTCGCCGGTGTTGACGATCAGGTCCGGCTCGAGCGCGGCCAGGTCGTTCACCCAGCGGATCTTCCGCTCCTGGGTGGGCATCAGGTGCAGGTCGGACAGGTGCAGCACCTTCAGCGGCGCGGAACCCTCCGGCAGCACCGGCACCGTCACTCTGCGCAGGGTGAACCAGCGCACCTCGATCCCGGCCGCATACGCGACACAGGCGGCGCCCACAGCGCCGACCACAGCCGTGGTCTTGAGGGTGGTGGAGGCGATGCCGCGCAAACTCATTTCTCCAGCCTGCCACAATCTCTGCTATGTCCAACTCCGGAATGAAGCAGCGCCTGCACGACGACATGACCGCCGCACTGAAGGCGCGCGACGAGATCCGCAAGTCGACCCTGCGGATGGCGCTGACCGCGATCACCAAGGCGGAGGTGTCCGGCAAGGAGGCGCGGGAGCTCAGCGACTCCGAGATCGTCGACGTGCTCAGCTCCGAGGCGAAGAAGCGCCGCGAGTCGGTCGTTGCCTACCGCGACGCCGGCCGCGCCGAGCTCGCGGACAAGGAGCAGGCCGAGGCGGACATCCTCGCCGAGTACCTCCCCGAGCAACTGACCGAGGACGAGATCAAGGCCCTGGTCACCGAAACCATCGCCGCCACCGGCGCCGCCGAACTCGGCCCCCGCGGCATCGGCAAGGTCATGGGAGCCCTCCAACCCAAAGTCAAAGGCAAAGCAGACGGCGGGGTCGTCTCCGCCGAGGTAAAGCGCCAACTCGGCGCCTGACAAACGGTGACGTGGGGATCTGGCGGGCGCTCTTGCCCCCCCGCCTGTTACCTGAAGCGGTTGTTCTTTGAGCGTCTGATGTGAAAGGGCCTCGTCCGTTGTGGACGAGGCCCTTTCAATTAGCCGTCGTTTAGCCGCCGTGGCCGCGGCCGCCGCAGTTGGGGTACTTCGGGTTCCACGGGGGGCAGTTCGGGTTGATGGTGGTTGTTGGTTTGCCCGGGGGTTTGGTGGTTTGGGTCGGGGGCTTCGGCTGGTTCTTCTGGCTGCCGTTGGAGATGTACATCGTGACGACCGAGCCTTCGGGGGCGCCGTCGCGTTGCCTCGGGTCCGTGTAGGCGACGGTGCCCGCGGTTTCCTCGGAGTTGACGGTGCCGGAGGCGGTCGCGACCTCGAAGCCTGCCTGGCGCAGCTTGTTCGCGGCGTCGGTGGGGTTCATGCCGTTCACGAACGGCAAGCTCTTCACGTCGCCGCGCTGGATCTTGCTCGACGGCGCGACGAAGTGCGTGGTCGGGTACCCCTGCAGCGCGGCCTTCATCGCGGCTTCCCAGATCGGCCCGGCGGTGCCCGAACCTGTCGGGTCGTCGATGTTCTTGCCGTTCAGGGTCTGGCCCCGCAGCGGGTCGTACGGCAGCGACGCGTCGGCCACCGTGGCGGCGGCGGCGAGCTTCGACGAGTACCCGGCGTACCAGACGGCCTTCGCCTTCTGGATGGTTCCGGTCTTGCCGGCCAGGTCGCTGGGACCGAACTTCAGCTTGCCGCCGGTGCCGTTGGGCTCCATCACCTGGTGCAGGACCGCGTTGACGCCGTCAGCTACCTCTGGGGCCAGCGCCTGCTTGCAGTTCGCGCCGGGAGTGTTGACCGGCTTGCCGGCCGAGTCCTTGACCGAGGTGACGACCCACGGTGCGCAGTACATGCCACGAGCGGCGAACGCGGCGTACGCGCCGGACAGCTGCAGCGGCGTGATGTAGCCGACGCCCAGCGTCATCGACGCGACCTGGTCGAGCGCGCCGAGGCTCTGCGCGTCGTACATGCCCAGTGAGGCCGCGATCTTGGCGATCGGGCAGAGGCCGGTCCGCAGCGAGAGCTGCAGGAAGTAGGTGTTCGTCGACTTCTGTGCCGCCTGGATCATGTTCGGGTCCGCGACGTTCGTCGTCGAGTTCTGCGGCGCGTATCCCTTGGGAATCTCCCGGGTGCCGTCGCAGGTGCTGTACTTCATACCGCCCATGTTCAGCGGGCTGGGCGAGTTGATCTTGTAGGTGAGCGGGATGCCCTTCTGGATCGCGGCGGCGATGGTGAAGGCCTTCATCGTCGAACCGTTCTGAAACCCGCCGTACCCGCCCGGGTAGGTCTTCGGGGCGTTGAAGTTGTACGCCGTCTGGCCCCGTTTGTTGCCGTACTTACGACTCTGTGCCATCGCCTTCACCAGGCCGGTGCCCGGCTCCACCATGGTGATCGCAGCGATCGCGTCGTCGGTCGGCTTGGAGTGCGTGTCGATCGAGCGCTGCGCGTCGGCCTGGATCTTCGGGTCCAGCGAGGTGGTGATCTTCAGACCGGCGGTCTTCAGGTAGTTGGCTCGGTCGGTTTTGGTTTTGCCGAAGGCTGGGTTGTTCTCCAGTTCGGAGACGACGTACTCGCAGTAGAAGGGGTACGGGCCGTTGCCGCAGCCGAGTTTGTTCGGGCGGACCTTGGCCGGGTCGATGACCGGGGTCTTCAGGGCCGAGTTGGCCTGGGCGACCGAGATGACCTTCAGCTCGAGCATTCGCCGGATCACCACGTCGCGGCGGTCCTTGGCGCGCTTGGCGTTGTTGGTCGGGTCGTAACCGGTCGGGTTCTTAACCAGGCCGGCCAGCATCGCGGCCTGCGGGAGCGTCAGCTGGTTCGCGTTCACCGAGAAGTAGTGCTGCGCGGCGGCCTGGATCCCCCAGGCGCCGTCGCCGAAGTTCGCGAGATTGAGGTACTTCTCCAGGATCTCGTTCTTCGAGTACTGCTTCTCGACCGCGATCGCGTACCGCAGCTCGGCGACCTTGCGTTGGTAGGAGTCGGCGGTCGCGGCCGCGACCTCCTCGGGCGTCTTCGCCTTCTCGACCAGGCTGATCTTCACGTACTGCTGGGTGATGCTCGAACCACCCTGCTGCACCGAACCGGCGGACTGGTTCTGCAGCAGCGCGCGGAGCGTGCCCTTCATGTCCAGCGCGCCGTGCTCGTAGAACCGGTCGTCCTCGATCGCGACGATCGCCTTCTGCATGATCGGCGCGACCTGGGCGAGCTTCACCGGTACCCGGTTCTGCTCGGCCAGCGTCGCGATCAGCGTGCCGTCGGCTGCGAAGATCTGGCTCTTCTGCTTCAGCGGCACCTCGTCGAACTGCTGTGGCAGGTCCTGCAACGTGTCGGAGGTTTTCTGGGTGGTGAAGCCGGCGAGGCCGGCGAACGGGATGGCGAGACCGGCGGCCAAGGCCCCCGACAACACGCTCACCCCAAGGAACAGAACCACAGATTGGGCGACTCCCCGGTCGCCCTTCTCCCTCGCGCGCATGGTTATAGAGACTACGGGATGGGCTGTTTGGGTTACCGCCTGGAATATGAGCTCAGTCACACCCTGTGGACAAAGTTCATCCAAAAGGACGAGGGCCCCGGGACAGTTGCCCGAGGCCCTCCAGCGGTACGTCGATCAGGCGGCGTACTGGTGCGCGGCCACCTCGGCCGGCTCCAGTGCCAGATCCAGTACCTCGCGGACGTCGCTCACCGGGTGCACGGTCAGCTCCGCGAGCACGGACGCCGGTACGTCCTCCAGGTCCGGCTCGTTCCGCTTCGGGATCAGGATCGTGGTGAGCCCGGCCCGGTGCGCGGCGAGCAGCTTCTGCTTCACGCCACCGATCGGGAGCACCCGTCCGGTCAGTGACACCTCACCGGTCATCGCGACCTCCGAACGGACCGGCCGTCCGGACAGCAGCGACGCCAGCGCCGTTGTCATCGTCACACCTGCCGACGGTCCATCCTTCGGGACGGCACCGGCCGGTACGTGGATGTGGGCGTTCCGCTCGGCCAGGTCGCCGACCGGCAGCCCCAGCTCCGCGCCGTGCGACCGCAGGTACGACAGGGCGATCTGCGCCGACTCCTTCATCACGTCACCGAGCTGTCCGGTCAGCGTGACTCCGGTCGGGCCGGTCTCCTTGTCGGCCAGCGACGCCTCCACGAAGAGCACGTCACCACCCGCGCCGGTGACCGCCAGTCCGGTCGCCACCCCCGGAAGCGCCGTACGCTCGGCCGACTCCGGAGTGAACTTCGGCGACCCCAGGTACTCCTTCAGGTCTCCACCGCCGATGGTCAGTGCACCGAGCTCGTCGCCCAGGGCCAACCGAGCCGTCACCTTCCGCAGGACACGGGAGATCGACCGCTCGAGCTGCCGTACGCCGGCCTCGCGGGTGTACTCACCCGCGAGCACCCGCAGCGCCGAGTCCTCGATAGCCACCTCGTCCGTCGTCAGACCCGCCCGCTCCAGCTGACGCGGGAGCAGGTGGTCACGGGCGATCGTGACTTTCTCGTCCTCGGTGTACCCGTCCAGCTGCACCAGTTCCATCCGGTCCAGCAACGGCGCCGGGATGGAGTCCAGCACGTTCGCCGTGGCCAGGAAGACCACGTCGGACAGGTCCAGCTCGACCTCCAGGTAGTGGTCCCGGAAGGTGTGGTTCTGCGCCGGGTCCAAGACCTCCAGCAGGGCAGCCGTCGGGTCGCCCCGGTAGTCCGCGCCCACCTTGTCGATCTCGTCCAGCAGTACGACGGGGTTCATCGAACCCGCCTCGGTGATGGCCCGGACGACCCGGCCCGGCAGCGCACCGACGTACGTCCGCCGGTGACCGCGGATCTCGGCCTCGTCCCGGACGCCACCCAGGGCGACCCGGACGAACTTCCGGCCCATGGCCCGCGCCACGGACTCACCCAGCGAGGTCTTACCCACACCAGGCGGCCCGACCAGCGCCAGTACGGCGCCACTGCGGCGACCGCCGACCACACCGAGACCACGGTCCGCGCGGCGACGCCGTACGGCCAGGTACTCCGTGATGCGCTGCTTCACGTCATCCAGACCGGCGTGGTCCGCGTCCAGCACGGCCCGCGCCTCGCGGATGTCGTAGCTGTCCTCGGTCCGCTCGTTCCACGGCAGCTCGAGCACGGTGTCCAGCCAGGTGCGGATCCAGCCGACCTCGGGGGACTGCTCGGCGGTCCGCTCCAGCTTGTCGACCTCGGCGAGCGCGGCCTTGCGGACGTGCTCCGGCAGGTCGGCCGCTTCGACGCGGGCCCGGTAGTCCTCTTCCTCGGACTCGGCCTTGCCGTCCAGCTCGGCCAGCTCCTTGCGGATCGCGGCCATCTGCTGGCGCAGCAGGAACTCGCGCTGCTGCTTCTCCATGCCCTCCTGGACGTCCTTCTGGATCGTCTCGGAGACCTCGAGCTCGGCGAGGTGGTCCTTCACCCAGCCGATCAGCTTCTCCAGCCGCTCGGAGACGTTGGCGTTCTCCAGCAGCTCGGACTTCTGCTCGTCGCTCAGGTACGACGCGTAGCCGGCCAGGTCGGACAGCTCCGCGGGGTCGTTCACCTGCTTCACGGAGTCGATGACCTGCCACGCACCGCGCCGCTCGAGCACCGAGGTGGTCAGGGACTTGTACTCGCGGCCCAGCTCGGCCGACCGCTCATCGGTGATCTCGTGGAGCACCGTGGCGGTCACCCAGAGCGCGGCACCCGGACCGGTGGTCCCGGAGCCGATCAGAACCCGCTGGGTCCCACGGATCACGGCCGCCGGGGCACCGCCCGGCAGCCGGCCGATCTGCTCGATCTCACCGAGCGTCCCGGCCTTGGCATATTTTCCGTCCAGCCGCGGCACGAGGAGGACCTTGTCCTCGCCCGATGCCTGCGCGGCATCGATCGCCGCCCGGGCCTCGCTGTCGGCGAGCCGGACCGGCACGACCATCCCGGGCAGGACCACGACGTCGTCCAGCGGCAGGACAGGAAGATTCAACGTATCGGTCACGCTGTCACACCCTTTTCAAGATTGAGTCTGACAGGCTCAACCATGGGTGTAAGCAAGTAATTCCCGGGCCCCTGACCGTTCGCTCACGGTGAAATCAGGCCGTGAAATCAGGCAGTGAGTAGGTCGCCGATCTGGCGGAGGCCGCTGAGGTCGTGGACGTCGTCCGGCAGCGCCGGGACCTCGACGGTGCGGATCGAGCGGTGACCGCGGCGGAACCGTTCGGCCCGCTTGTGGTCGCCTACTACCTGTTGCATCTTGTCCGCGTGCAACCGCAGTACGGCGGCCGTCAGCAGCGACTTGTCCGCCTCCTCGAGCTTCTCGGCTGCGGCGAGTGACCGCTCGGCCGAGAGCTCCGGGGCCTGCGTGTTCGTCACCCGGTTCAGCACGACGCCGGCCAGCGGCATTCCCTCGGCACGCAGCCGCTCGGCGAAGAACGACGCCTCGCGCAGCGCATCGTTCTGCGGCGCGGCCACCACGAGGAACGCGGTATGCGGCTCCCGCAGCAACGCGACCGTCTGCTCGGCACGCTGCCGGAATCCGCCGAAGAGCGTGTCGAACGCCGCGACGAACGTCTGTACGTCGGTCAGCACCTGCGCGCCGAGCACCTTGTTCAGCACCGACATCGCCATGTTCACGCCCGCCGACATCAGCTTGAACGGCCCGCGCGCCGGCGCCAGCAGCAACCGGAGGAACCGTCCTTCCAGCAGCGAGGCCAACCGCTCCGGCGCGTCCAGGAAGTCCAGGGCGGACCGTGACGGCGGGGTGTCGACGACGATCAGGTCCCAGTCGCCGGTCCGCTCGGCCTGGTGGTGCAGCTGCCCGAGCTTCTCCATCGCCATGTACTCCTGCGTCCCCGCGAACGACGACGACAGCGCTTGGTAGAACGGGTTCGCGAGGATCTGCTCGGCCTTCTCCGGCGTCGCGTGCTGCAGCACGACGTCGTCGAACGTCCGCTTCATGTCCAGCATCATCGCGTCCAGCCGGCCGCCGTTCTTCGGGTTCACGTCGGCGACCGCGCGCGGGGTGTTGTCCAGTTCGGTCAGCCCGAGCGACTGCGCCAGCCGCCGGGCCGGGTCGATCGTCAGTACGACGACCTTCCGGCCACGCTCCGCGGCGCGCAGGCCGAGCGCGGCGGCGGTCGTGGTCTTGCCCACGCCGCCGGATCCACAGGTGACGACGATCCGGGTCCCGGCGTCATCGATCAACGCGTCGAGGTCGAGCTGGGTCATGCGCGGAACTCCTCGGCCAGGTCGAGCAGGGTGCCTTGGTCGATGCCGTCCGGCTGCAGCGTCAGCTCGGTCACCTGCTTGCCCAGGGCATCGATACGGTCCCGGTTCTCGCGTTCCAGACCGACCCGGATGGCGTGGTCGCGGGCCTCCGTCGCGAGCGTCCCGACCAGGTCGCCGCCGATCGTGATGCCGGCTGCCTTCAACCCCCTGGTCAGCTCGGCGGCGGGCAGTTTCTCCTTCACCGCAAGGGCGAGCGCGTCGTCGTCGAGCGGGCTGTTGCGCACCATGTTCACCACGATCGACCCGATCCGCAGGTCCAGCTTCTGCAGCTGGTCGACCGCGTCCAGGGTCTCCTGGACCGGCATCTCCTCGAGCAGCGTGACCAGGTGGACCCGCGTCACGTCCGAGCGCAGCATGCCCATGATCGCGTCGGCCTGGTTCCGGATCGGTCCGACCTTGGCGAGCCCGGCGACCTCGGTGTTCACGTTCAGGAACGGTGCGATCCGGCCCGTCGGCGGGGCGTCCAGCACCACGGCGTCGTACGCGAGCTTCCCGTTCACCTTCCGCCGGGTCGCCTCGTAGACCTTGCCGGTGAGCAGTACGTCGCGGAGCCCGGGGGCGATCGTGGTGACGAAGTCGATCGCGCCGACCTTCTCCAGCGCCTTCCCGGCGCGACCGAGGTGGTAGTACATGTCGAGGTACTCGAGCAGCGCGGCCTCGGCGTCGACGGCGAGCGCGAACACCTCACCCCCACCGGGACCGTGCGCGATCCGGCGCTCGACGTACGGGAGCGGGGGTACGTCGAAGAGCTGGGCGAGCCCCTGGCGGCCTTCGACCTCGCAGAGCAGGACCCGCTTGCCTTCGGTCGCCAGCGCGAGAGCCATGGCGGCCGCGACGGTTGTCTTCCCGGTGCCCCCCTTACCGGTGACCACGTGCAGTCGCGCCATAGTCCCCAGGGTAGGGCGTGCCCCAGGACACACCGTTAGAGTCCCCTTCATGAAGAAGTTCGAGTACTTCACCGCGCCGCTGCTGGTCCACTCGACCAAGGAGATCCTGGACAACTTCGGCCAGGACGGCTGGGAGCTGGTCCAGGTCGTCCCGGGGATGAACCCGGAGAACCTGGTCGCGTACTTCAAGCGGGAGATCGAGGACAAATGAGCCACCCCGAGGAGAAGCTGGCCGAGCTCGGCCTGAAGCTGCCCGAGGTCGCCAAGCCGGTCGCCGCGTACGTCCCGGCCGTCCGGACCGGTGACCTGGTCTACACGTCCGGCCAGCTGCCGCTGCGCCAGGGCACGCTGATCGCCGCCGGCAAGGTCGGGGACGCCGTCACGCCCGAGGTCGCCAGCGAGTGCGCGCAGCAGTGCGCGCTGAACGCGCTGGCCGCGGTCAAGGCCGAGATCGGTGACCTGGCGAACGTGAAGCGGATCGTCAAGGCGGTCGCGTTCATCGCGTCCACGCCGGACTTCACCGGTCAGCCGCAGGTCGCGAACGGCGCGTCCGAGCTGTTCGGCCAGGTCTTCGGCGACGCCGGGCAGCACGCCCGCAGCGCCGTCGGCGTCCCGGTCCTGCCGCTGGACGCCCCGGTCGAGGTCGAACTGATCGTCGAGGTCGGCTGATCTGCTCGGTAGTGCTGGACGGCCGCAGCCAACCCCGCGACGGGGCGGCGAACGCGGGGGTCCCGGCGGCGCCGTCCCCGAGGACACGTCGGCCGCTCGGCCCCCGGCGCCGGCCACGCGCCGGCCGGAGGCCCGGCCGGTGATGCGCGACCTCCGGTCCGAGCTCATGACCGGCCGGATGGCCGAGGTCGCGCTCGAGTACACCCGCGGCTCCCGCACCCCGGCCACCCCCCGCCCCGCCGCCACCGTCATCCTCCTCCGCGACACCACCAGCGGCGCCGCCAACCCCACACCACCGCCGACCCCGGGCAACGCAAAAGCGGGCACGGCCGGTGGGCCTGAGGTCTATTTGTTGCGGCGGCAGCGGACGATGGCGTTTGCCGCGGGGATGACGGTGTTCCCGGGCGGGCGGGTCGACGCGACCGATTCCACGGTGGCCGACTCATGGTCCGGTCCGGCGCCCGGGTGGTTCGCCGAGCGACTGGGGTGTTCGCCCGAGACGGCGGCCGCGTACGTCGCTGCCGCCGTACGGGAGACGTTCGAGGAGTCCGGCGTACTGCTTGCCGGCCCCTCCGCGGACTCGGTCGTCGATGACACCACGGGTGCCGATTGGGAGGCCGATCGGGTGGCGTTGGAGAGCCGCGAGCTGGGGTTCTCCGAGTTCCTGCACCGTCGCGGGCTCGTGCTGCGCGCTGATCTGCTCGGGCCGTGGGCGCACTGGATCACCCCGGAGTTCGAGCCCAAGCGGTACGACACCGCGTTCTTCGTCGCCGCGCTGCCGCCCGGGCAGGTGACCCGGGATGTCACGAGCGAGTCCGACCAGGTCACCTGGATCCGCCCGGACGACGCGGTCGCGGCAGTCGATGCGGGCGAGGTGCTGATGCTGCCCCCGACGTACGTGTGCTGCCGCGAGCTCTCGCAGTACGGCGAGGTGACGGCGATCCTGGACGCGGCCGGCGAGCGGGAGATCCGGGCGATCATGCCCACCGTCCGCGTCGACGGCGACCGGGCCTATCTGGAGACCACATGAGAGTCACGGAGTACGCAACCCTGGTCCGGGCGGACAACCCCGGCCCGATGACGCTGGAGGGGACCAACACCTGGATCCTCCGCGCGCCGGACGCCGAACAGTCGGTGGTCGTCGACCCGGGCCCGATGCTGGAGGACCACCTGCGCGCGGTCCTCGCCGAGGCCGGCCAGGTCGCGGTCGTCCTGCTGACCCACAAGCACCCCGACCATTCCGAGGGCGCGGCGTGGTTCGCGAACCAGGCCGGCTGCGGCGTCCGCGCGGTGGACCCGGCGTTCCGCATCCCCACCGACCACGCGCACGGCCTGTCCGAAGGCGACGTGGTCACGGCGGACGGCCTCCGCATCGAGGTCCTGCCGACGCCCGGCCACACCCTCGACTCGGTCTGCTTCTGGGTCCCGCAGGACGGCTCGCTGCTCACCGGCGACACCGTCCTCGGCCGCGGTACGTCGGTGGTCGCCCACCCGGACGGCGCCCTCGGCCCCTACCTCAACTCCCTCGAACACCTGAGAGCCTTCGCCAACTCCCCAGCCGGCGTCACCCGCCTGCTCCCCGGCCACGGCCCCGTCATCGACGACCCCGCCGGCGTCCTCACGTACTACCTCAAGCACCGCCAGGAACGCCTCGACCAGGTCCGAGCCGCCCTCGCGGAAGGCCACACCACACCCGAAGCCATCGTCGAACACGTCTACGCCGACGTGGACAAATCCCTCTGGCCCGCCGCCGAACGCTCGGTACGGGCCCAGCTGGACTACTTGAACAGCTAGCGGGCGCGGCGCTGGAGGCGGTCTACGTCGAGGAGTACGACGGAGCGGGGTTCGAGGCGGACCCAGCCTCGGGAGGCGAAGTCGGCGAGGGCCTTGTTGACGGTTTCGCGGGAGGCGCCGACCAGTTGGGCGAGCTCCTCCTGGGTGAGGTCGTGGTGGACGTGGACGCCGTCGTCGGCGGTGCGGCCGAAGCGGCTCGCCAGGTCCAGCAGCGCCTTGGCGACACGGCCCGGTACGTCGGAGAACACCAGGTCGGCCACGACGTCGGAGACCTTGCGCAGCCGGGACGCCAGCTGCAGGAGCAGGCCGCGGGCGACGGCCGGACGGCCCTCGAGCCAGCGGAGCAGCTCGTCGTGGGTCAGCGACATCATCGAGGCGTCGGTGACGGCGGTGACGGTCGCGGAGCGCGGTCCGGGGTCGAACAGAGACAGCTCACCGAACATCTGGCCGGGGCCGAGGACCGCGATCAGGTTCTCCCGGCCGTCGGCCGACGTACGGCCGAGCTTGACCTTGCCCTCGGTGACGATGAACAGCCGGTCGCCCGAGTCGCCCTCGTGGAACAGCACCTGGCCGCGGCGCAGCCGGCTCTCGGTCATCGACGCGGCCAGCGCGTCGGCCGCCTCGTCGTCGAGCTGACTGAACAGCGGTGCCTGTCGGAGCACTGCGGCATCCACTTTGGGCCTCCTAGGACCTTTGACCACGACTCCGGACGTGGGATCGGCCACGCCCGTCGACCGATATGTGTACACCCGGTCGCCACAAAACCGTAGCCCCTCGGGTGTCGGGACCGCCACGTAGGCTGGCCTGCATGCCATCCCCGCGTGTCGCGGAACCGCTCTCACAGGTCCCGCTGAAGCTTCCCCGTAAGGCTCCGGTCTTTGTTGACGAGACCCACACCCAGCTGGTCCGCCGGGCCCGCAAGATGCACAAGGTGCTGACCGAGACGTACCCGGACGCGCACTGCGAGCTGGATTTCAGCACCCCGCTCGAGTTGCTGGTGGCCACCATCCTGTCCGCCCAGACCACCGACGTCACGGTGAACAAGGTGACCCCCACCCTGTTCGCCAAGTACCCGACGGCGCAGGCGTACGCCGAGGCGGACCGTGACGAGATGGAGGCGATCCTCAAGCCGACCGGGTTCTTCCGCGCGAAGACGAACAGCGTGATGAAGCTCGGCCAGGCCCTCGTCGACGACTACGACGGCATCGTGCCGAACAAGCTCGACGAGCTGGTGAAGCTCCCGGGCACCGGCCGGAAGACCGCGAACGTGGTGCTCGGCAACGCGTTCGGCGTCCCGGGGATCACGGTCGACACGCACTTCGGCCGCCTGGTCCGGCGCTTCGGGTGGACCGCCGAGGAGGACCCGGTCAAGGTCGAGCACATCATCGGCGACCTGTTCCCGAAGAAGGACTGGACGATGCTGTCGCACCGGCTGATCTTCCACGGCCGCCGCCGCTGCCACGCGAAGAAGCCCGCCTGCGGTGCCTGCCCGATCGCCCAGTGGTGCCCGTCGTACGGGACCGGGCCGACCGATCCCGAGGCCGCCGCGAAGCTGGTGAAGGTCCCCGCGTGAACCGTCGTACGACGCTGTGCGTGATCGGCTGGCTGGTCGCCGGACTGGTCCTGGCGTCGTGCGGTACCGACAAACCCGGAGCGGCCCCGTCCGACGCCCGCAGCGTGGTCGCAGGCGCCGACAAGCTGGCGGCCTGCCCGTCGACCCCGTCGAAGCCGCCGGCCACCAAGGGCCTGCCCGACGTCAGCCTCCCGTGCCTCGGTAGCGGGCCGGACATCCGGCTTGCCGACCTGCGCGGACCGCTGGTGGTCAACGTCTGGGCCCAATGGTGTACGCCGTGCCGCGCCGAAGCGCCGTACCTCGCGAAGCTCGCGAAGTCTGACTCGGTGAAGATGCTCGGGATCGACTACGACGACCCGCGGCCGGAGCTCGCGGTGAAGTTCGCGGCCGCGGAGGGCCTGGCGTACCCGCATCTCGTCGACACCGAGAAGGCGATCAAGCAGGCGCTCCGCGTCGGCGGCCCGCCACTGACCGCCTTCATCGACGCGGACGGCACGGTTGCCTACGTGCACCGCGGGGTACTCACCTCGCAACAACAACTCGACCAGTTGGTCAAGGACAAACTCGGAGTGACGCCATGACTCTGTCCTTGGCCGGGCCTCCGGCGCCGGCGTGGTCATGGGGCTGTAACTCCCGGCCTTCCCTCGTCGCTCCAGTCGCTGCGCTCCCTGCGCTCCTCAGTCCAGGCCGGGAGGCCCCATGACCTTCGAAGGCGTGGAGATCCCCGAGTGGCTGCAGACCTTGGCGAAGGCGTCGGATGACGTCGATCCGAGCCAGTTGTCGCGGTTCCTGCCGCCGGACGATCCGGCGGTGCGGAAGTCCGCGGTCCTGATCTTGCTTGCTGATGGCAACGACGGCCCCGAGGTGCTGCTCACCGAGCGGGCCTGGACGTTGCGCACGCACGCCGGGCAGATGGCGTTCCCGGGTGGGGGCGCGGATCCCGAGGACGGCGCCGGTGACACCGGTCTGGTCCGGACGGCGCTGCGTGAGGCCGAGGAGGAGACCGGGCTCGACCCGACCGGCGTCGTACCGTTCGCGGTCTGGCCGGCGCTCTGGGTCCCGGTCAGCAACTTCGGCGTGTCGCCGGTGCTGGCCTGGTGGCGGGAGCCGTCGCCGGTCGCGGTGATCGATCCGGCCGAGGTCGCGTCGGTGCACCGGGTGCCGCTCGCCGCGCTGACCGACCCCGCGAACCGGATCAGCTGCCTGCACCCGAGCGGCTTCACCGGCCCGGCGTTCACTGTTGGCGACCTCTACATCTGGGGGTTCACGGCCGGCCTGCTGGACAAATTGCTCCTGCTCGGTGGGTGGTACCGCGACTGGGACCCCTCGAACGTCGTACCGTTGCCCGACCGACTGGTCGAGGCGGCCTGGCGGAGCGACGGGCGACGGCCGGAGGACGTGCGGCGGATGACCGCCATCGAGCATGATCTAGGTCAGGCGCGCGGTGACAAGCCGGAAGGCGTGGAATGAGCTGGCTCGACTGGGCGGTGCTGGGTACGGCGGCACTCGTGGCGATCTCGGGGTACGTCGAAGGGTTCGTGCTCGGCGCGTGCGCCACGCTCGGCCTGCTCGGCGGCGCGGCCGTCGGCGTCTGGGGCGTGCCGCGGATCCTGGATCATTTCTCACCGAGCGTGACGGTGTCGTTCGCCGCGCTGGTGCTGGTGGTCGGACTGGCCGCGCTCGGCCGAATGCTCGGGGCGCTGATCGGCACCAGAGTGCGGAACAGGTTGTCCTGGAAGCCGATCCGATTCCTCGACGCGCTCGGCGGTGCCGCGCTGGCGGCCGCGTCGGTGCTGATCGTCGCCTGGGTGCTCGGTGTCGCGGTGAGCGGCGCGCGGATCCCGAGTGTGACGTCGGCGGTCCGCGGTTCGGAGGTGCTGGCGAAGGTCGACCAGTTCCTGCCGGAGAGTGCCGACCGGGCGTTGCAATCGTTCAACGACGTCGTCAACACGGACCTGTTCCCCCGGTTCCTGGACCCGTTCGTCCCGGAGCGGATCCGCGAGACGCAGCCGCCGGACAGCGCGATCGCGCGGCAGCCGAACGTGCGCTCGGCGTACACCCGGATCGCGAAGGTGACCGGGGTGGCGAGCTGCTCGCGCGGTCTCGAGGGCAGCGGGTTCGTGTACGCGCCGCAGCGGGTGATGACGAATGCGCACGTCGTCGCCGGGGTCAGCGAACCGAAGATCGAGGTCAACGGGAAGAAGTACGACGCCCGCGTCGTGGTGTTCGACCCGGAGACCGACATCGCGGTGCTGTACGTGCCGAAGCTGACCGAGCAGCCACTGTCCTTCGACTTCACCGGTAAGGCCGACGACCCGGCGGTCGTGCTCGGCTACCCGGAGAACGGCCCGTTCGACTCCGAGCCGGCCCGGATCCGGTCCGAGGAACGGCTCCGCGGCCCGGACATCTACGGCGACAGGACAGTCACCCGCGAGGCGTTCTCGATCTGGGCGTCGGTCCGCCCGGGCAACTCCGGCGGCCCGCTGCTGTCCTCCAAGGGCACGGTGTACGGCGTGGTCTTCGCGGCCTCTGTCGAGGACAACCGCACCGGCTACGTCCTGACCGCCCAGCAGGTCTCGGACGACGCCCGCGACGGCACCACCGCGACCCAAGAGGTCTCCACCCAGTCCTGCACCTGATGCAGCAGGCCCGCAGCATCGTCGCGTTGAAAGGGCATGACGGTGACGACGAGCGGGGTGAGACCGGCGCTCCTGTACGACGACGTGGTGCGGGCGAACGAGCGCCGGCTGCTGCGGCTCGGGCTGATGCTGACCGGAAACGTGCACACCGCCGAGGACCTCGTCCAGACGGTGCTGGAACGGGCGCATCGCAAGTGGGCGCGGATCGGCGAACTGGAGCGCCCTGAGGCGTACCTGCGGACCATGGTGCTCAATGAGTTCCTGAGCTGGCGGCGGCTGCTCAAGAACCGCGAAGTACCGCTCGCCGAGCCGATCGAGCAGCCTGCCGACGACGACGTCAGCACTCGCCATGCGCTGCGCGACGCCGCGTGGCGGCTGCTCGCTCAGCTGCCCCGCAAGCAACGCGCCGTCCTGGTCCTGCGGTACTACGAAGATCTCGCCGACGCCGAGATCGCCGAACTGCTCGGGGTCGCGCCCGCTACCGTCCGCTCGAACGCCGCCCGCGCGCTGGCCACTCTGCGCGCCTGCCTGTCCCCCGAGGAGGCGATCTGACATGCCCAACCTGACCGACGACGAGCTCGGCACTCTGCTCCGGGAGACGTTCGCCGACCGCGAGCAACTGGCCGACAAGTTGCCCGAGACAACCGAACCGGTGAGACGCCGCACCGCGGTCCCGATCCTGCTTGCGGCCGCCGCCGTCCTCGCGGTCCTCGCGGGAGTCCTGTACGGCGTCAGCCGGGTCGGAGCCGCGGCACCGCCCGAGCCCGCCGCGTCCACGCCGGCACCGGCCCGCACGTCCACGGACGATGCCCGGATCTGGGCCGCCGGTCTCAGCACGATGCTCCGGACCGTGCGGCCGATCGACGGCTGGCGATCGGTGGTCGTGCTGGACCTGTCCGACGTCGGGAAGAACCATGTCCGGAAGGGCCCGCCGATCTCTCCGGAACAGCGCGCGCTGCTCCGCCGGCTGGTCCGCGAGACCGCTCCGATCCAGTACCACGCAGAGATGTCGCCCGCTCCGGCGACCTGCGGCGACAACCGCATCGGCGTGGTTCAGCTCAGCGATGTGGTCGACAAGGGCGACCACGCCGAGGTCGATGTGAGCCTGTTCTACAACTGCGGGCGTTGGATGACTGCGAAGTATCGCGTGGAGCGGCGGGGGGCCGGCTGGGTCGTTACTGCGACTCTGGAGCAGCGCCGGGATGGCTGACGGTGGCCAGCCAGTTCAGCAAAAGCTTGTTGAACACGTCCGGTGCTTCCTCATGCGGGAAGTGACCGGCGCCGGTGATGAGTTCGTGCCGCAGTGGCGCCGCGACCAGATCCGGAGGAGTGGTCGCGGTGGGGCTCACCGCTGAGTCCTGAGCGCCCTGCAGTTGCAGAACGGGTACGGCGACCGGCGTGCGCATCGTCGCGGAGTACTTGCGGCCGTCCGGACGGAAACGCGACCGGGCGAACCACCGGTGGTACTCGAGCGCGCAATGCGGCGCCGGCCAGACCTGCAGCGCGGCGCGGTACCGGCGTGACGCCTCGGCGTCCGGGAACGTGCCGCCCGGGGCCGCCCAAGCGCGGAGCAAACGTTCGATGTGGAGCCCGTCCTGCGCCAGCAGCCGCCGCTCGGGCAGGATCGGCAGCTGGAACCACGCGCTCCGCGTCATCGCCTTCGTCTGCCCGGACCGCGTCAGCAGCAGCGGATGCGGGGCCGACACCGCTGCGAGTCCACGGACCTGCCGCGGCGTCAGTACGGCGGCCGACCACCCGATGAACCCGCCCCACCCGTGTCCGACCACGACCGCGTCGGTCGCGCCGAGCGATCGGATCACGCCGGAGACGTCGGCGGCCGCGGTGTACGGGTCATAACCACGCGGGGTCTTGTCGCTGGCGCCGTACCCGCGCAGGTCCATCGCGACGGCGCGGTACCCGGCGGCCGCGACCACCGGCAGCTGGTGCCGCCACGCCCACCAGAACTCCGGGAAGCCGTGCAGGAACAGGACGAGTGGATCGTCCGCTGCACCACATTCGGCGACATGGAACCGGGCCCCGTTGGCCGCGACCAGTGAGTGCGACCAGGGGCCGTCGACCAGGAGGTCGACGACACCCGCCGGGCTCAGCGCCGGACGCCCGGCTCGGGCAGGGCCACGCGCTCGTCGGTGCCCTTGCCGATCGCCTTCAGCACCTCGACCGACTCCTTCGAGGACTCGATGGTCCGCTGCGGACCCTTTGCGCTCTTCAGCGCCCGCCTCCCGATGAACACCAGGATCGCGCCGACCACCAGGTACACGCCCGCGACGATCAGGAACGCGATCGCTGGGTCCAGACCCGCCGCGACCAGCCCGTACGCCGCGGCGATCGACAGCAGGACGATCGCGAGCAGCGCCAGGAACGCGGCGCCGGCGAACATGCCCGCTCCGGTGCCGGCCGCGACCGCGGTCTTCTTCAGCTCGGTCTTCGCGAGTTCGACCTCGCCGCGGACCAGGCTGGACAGGTCCTTGCTGACGTTCGCGACCAACTGGCCGACTGTGGGCTCGTCCCCGTTCTGCCCCATCGACATCGCAACTCCTTCCGACAGGTCCGTGCTCCGACACTACCGTCCGCAGCCGAGTCAATCGGCGTACGCGCGGTTTCGGCGAGCCAGGAATGCCGAGGCGATCAGTGCGGCCAGCACCGAGGCGATCAGGACGGCGGCCTTGGCGCGCTCGACCTGGGCCTCGTCGGAGCCGAACGCCAGCTGGGCGATCAGCAGCGCGACGGTGAATCCGATACCGGCGAGGACTGACACCGCGCCGACGTCCCGCCAGGCCAGGTCGGAGTTCAGCTCGGCTCGCGTGAACCGCGCGGTCAGCCACGATCCGCCGAACACCCCGATCGCCTTCCCGAACAGCAGGCCGGCCGCCACACCGATCGCGACCGGGTCGGTCAGCATCTGCCGTACGGCGCCCCCGCTCAGCGTCACCCCGGCGGCGAACAAGGCGAAGAACGGTACGGCGACGCCTGCCGACCACGGCCGCAGCCGGTGCTCGATCCGCTCGGCCGGCGCGTGCTCCTCACCCGGATCCGCGACCACGCGGGTGACGAGCCCGAGCGCGACGCCGGCGATCGTGGCGTGGATCCCGGACTCGTGCATGAACCACCAGGCCGCCACCGCGATCGGCACGTAGAGGAACGGGGTCCGGACGCGGCGCCGCTGCAGGACGTACCAGAGCGCGATCAGGGCCAGCGCGGCGAGCAGCGAGAGCAGGTGGAAACCGTGCGAGAAGAAGACCGCGATCACCAGGATGGCGCCGAAGTCGTCGACGACAGCGAGCGTGAGCAGGAACGCCCGCAGCGCGCTCGGCAGGGAGGACCCGACGATCGCCAGCACCGCGAGGGCGAACGCGATGTCGGTCGCGGTCGGCACCGCCCACCCGTGCGGATTGCCGTTCCGGGCCACCACATTCACGATCAGGTAGATGATTGCCGGAAGCACCATTCCGGAGATCGCCGCGATCACCGGGACGACCGCCTCGCTGAGCTTCGACAGCGTGCCGACCACCAGCTCGCGCTTCAGCTCGACGCCGGCCAGGTAGAAGAACAGCGTCAGCGCGCCGTCGGACGCCCAGCCCTCGACGGTCAGCGGACCGACCTGGGTGTCGCTCAGGTGGTGGTACGCGTCCTGCCAGGGCGAGTTCGCCCAGACCAACGCGATGATTGAGGCCGCGAGCAACAACAGCCCGCCGGTGGTCTCTGCACGCAACGTGTCGGCGAGGAACGCGCGTTCGCGCCCGAGGATGCGGGGGAACGCGCGCTTCTTCCGGCGGATCCGAGGGTGCTGGCTCATGAACGGCCCTTCGTTCGGGGTCGGTCGGACGACGCCGACCAGACTTCCCGGCACACCCTGCGACGCAGTTTACCCGCTGATCGCGGACGCCAGGCCCTCGAAATCCGGTACGACGAGATCCGGGGCGAGGAACGCGCGCGGGTACGGCGTACTCCGCCGGTCGATGTAGAACCCCTGCAGCCCGGCGCGGCGCGCGCCGTCGATGTCCCACGGGTGGACCGCGGCGAGGCCCATCCGGTCGACCGGTACGCCACAGACCTCGGCGGCGTACCGGTAGGCGTCCGGGTGCGGTTTCCAGCGCTGGGGCACCGAGACGTCGAGCCGGTGCTCGAGCAGCGGCATGATCCCGCCGTCGGTGAACACGCCCGTCGACATCGCCGCCGATCCGTTGGTCAGTGTGACGATCCGCACACCGGCCTCGTGGACCCTCCGCAGTCCCGGAGCGACGTCGGCGTGCAACGGCAGCCTGGTGAACCCGGACAGCACGCCGTCGACCCGCTCGGTGGTCGGCTCGATCCCGGCCGCGACGAGCTGTGCCTCCAGGAGTTCGGCGGCCAGTTCGCGGAAGTTCGCGTACGCGCCGGCCGCGGTCAGCGCCAGGCCGTCCCGCAGCGTTGCCGCGAACCACGCGTCGAGCTCGTGCCGCGGCAACCCCGCCGCCTCGAACCCGTCCCGCAGCGGCTCCATATCGGTCAGCGTCTCGTTGACGTCCAGCACCAGTACGTCGATCATCACGGCTCCTCGAATCTTGGATCGGTCGTTCCAAGATATGATGCTGGGTATGCCGGATGTCAAACACTTCGACGAGGCCGCGGCGCTGGCCGTCGTCGAGCAGCTGTTCTGGCGGCGCGGAAGCGCGGCGACCGGGATCCAGGACGTGGTCGCGGCGACCGGGCTCAGCCGGTCGAGCCTCTACAACGCGTTCGGCGGCAAGGACGCCCTGTACGCGGCGGCCGCCCGCCGGTACCTCGAGCACCGGTCCCGGCCGATGTTCGACGAGCTCGCCGCCGACCGCCGGGGGCTGGTGGCGGTGCGCGCGTTCTTCGACGAGCTGCTGCGGCTACGGCTCTCCGGCGAGTACGCCGGCTGGGGCTGCATGATGTCGAACGCGAACGCCGAGAACCCGCCGGACGCCGTACGGGCGGTGCTGACCGAGCATCACGACGTACTGCGGGATTCGCTGGCCGCGGCCTTGAAGGTTGCTCAGAGCAACGGGGAGTTGCGCTCCGGGGTCGAGGTCGAGGGAGCGGCGGAGATGCTGACCCTGCTCGCGTATGCCGTGAACCTGCGCTCGCGGTCCGGGGCGACGCGAGCGCAACTGCGGTCGGCCGTGACTGCCGCGCTGACCGCTCTGGCTAACTGAGCCAGACCGACGGGTCCGGGCCCTTCGGGACGATGCCCGTCGGGTTGATGGTGTCGTGGGTGACGTAGTAGTGCCGCTTGATCTGGTCGAAGTCGACGGTCTCGCCGAAGCCGGGGAGCTGGTAGAGCCGGCGCGCGTACGCCCAGAGGTTCGGGAACTCGGTCACCTTCTGCCGGTTGCACTTGAAATGCCCGTGGTACACCGCGTCGAAGCGGACCAGCGTCGTGAACAAACGGATGTCCACCTCGCGCAGGGTGTCGCCGAGCAGGTACTCCCGGTCCGCGAGCCGCTCCTCCAGTACGTCGAGCCGCGCGAACAGAGCGTCGTACGCCGCCTCGTACGCCTCCTGACCCGTGGCGAACCCGCAGCGGTAGACGCCGTTGTTCACGTCCCGGTAGATCTCTTCGATCAGCTGATCCATCTCAGCCCTCGCGGCGTCGTCCGCCGGGATGAGTTGCGGCGCGTCCGGGCGGTGGAAGTCGGTCCACTCCGTGGAGAGATCGAGAGTGATCTGCGGGTAGTCGTTCGTGACCACTTCGCCGGTCAAGGTGTCGATGATCGCGGGCACGGTCACGCGGCCGTCGTACGCCGGGTCGGTGCGGTGGTAGGCGTCGGAGAGGAACTCGATCCCGAGCACCGGGTCGCGGCCGGCCGGGTCCAGCGTGAAGCGCCAGCCGCGCTCGTCGCGGATCGGGTCGACCACCCCGAGGCTGATCGCGTCCTCCAGGCCGAGCAGCCGGCGGACGATCACCGACCGGTGCGCCCACGGGCAGGCGAGGCTCACGATCAGCCGGTACCGCCCCGACTCGACCGGCCAGCGGCCCTGGTCGTCCGGTCCCGCGCCGGGAGCCGCGGTGGACTCCCGGCTGATCCGGCCGGTGAATCTGTTGCCCTGCCGTTTCCACTCGCCGGTCGTCGACGTCTCCTGTGCGAACTGTGCCGGGGTCATAGCGTTAAAACTACCCGCGCTGTGAATTGGCTGGGCCTGTGGATCGTCACTGGCCGTGAGACGGCCGTGGACGTTACAGTCGGCTGAGAAGGTCGTTCGCGACGTTGTGGTCGCGAGCGGCTTGCGCGGTACGACACACCGCGGCCCGCGTCCCCCGGCAACCGGTTTGCCGGGCAAATTCCCAGGGATACTGACCTCATGGCCCGCCCACGGAACAACCCAGGCGATCTCGCCGAGCTCCCCACCGAGCTGCGGACCGATCGCCCGAAGGGTGACCAGATTCGCGAGATTCTGGAGAACCTCACCCGCTCGCTGGCCGTCGGCACCGTGCTGCCGTCCGAACGGGTCCTGGCCGAGCGCTTCGGTGTCGCTCGGATGACGGTCCGCCAGGAGGTGGACCGGGTGGTCGCCGAGGGCCTGGCCAATCGCCGCCCCGGTGGCGGCACGTTCGTCGCCGAGCCGCGCCCGTCCCGGATGCTTGCCTCTTCGTTCAGCCAGGACATGGCGAACCGTGGCATTCAGCCCGGCGCCAAGGTCCTCGAGCACCGCGTCGGCGCGGCCGACGAAGACCTCGCCCGCGAGCTCGAGGAGCCGATCGGTACCCCCGTCCTGCACCTCGTCCGCCTCCGCACCGCGGACGGTGAGCCGATGGCGGTCGAGCGCACGGCCCTGTCCCTGCAGCGCTACCCGGGTCTCGACGAGATCGACTTCGCCGAGAAGAGCCTCTACACCGAGCTCTCCACGCGGTACGGCGTGAGCCTCGGCATGGTCTCCGCCTCCATCGTCGCCGCCCCGCCGGAGCCGGGCGACGCTGAGCTCCTCGAGATCGACCGCACCACCCCGTGCCTGATCATCACCTCGGCGCCGCGCACCGCGAGCGACCAGGTGATCGAGTTCGGCCGGTCGGTCTACCGCTCCGACCGCTACGACATCACCGTCGCCTACCGCGCCACCTGATCGCTACACGCTCAGGCTGCATCGCTACACGTTCAGGCTGCGGAGGATGTTCGGGGTCTGACCGCGTTCGGTCAGGCGAGTGACGATCTCCACGGTGAGGGCCTGCAGGAGCAGGGCGCCGATCATCGTGGAGGTGGCGCCGGTGGGTTCGCCTGCGCCGGGGACCTCGATCAGGGCGTCGCCGGGGACGCCGCAGTTGTCGATGACCACGTCGGCGGTCTCGAAGAGGCGCTGACCGCCGGGCGCGCGGGACGTGGTCGCATTGGAGTGGGCCAGCGAGGTCAGCGCGATGATCTGGGCGCCGCGTTCGCGAGCGCCGAGGGCGAACTCGACGGGTACGGCGTTGCGTCCGGAGTTCGACGCGATCAGGACGACGTCGCCGGCCTCGAGGTCGTTGATCTCGAGCAGGACCGCGGCGAGACCCGGCAGGCGTTCGAGCAGCGAGCTCTTCTGCAGGCCCTCGTGCAGCATCAGTCCGGGTTCGAGGATCGCCCGTACGTCGGCCAGCCCGCCGGCTCGTCCGTAGACCTCCTCGGCCAGCGCGTGGCTGTGCCCGGTGCCGAACACCCAGAACCGTTTCCCGCCGGCGAGCGCGTCGGCGACCAGGCCCGCCGCGACCCGGATCGCTCCCAGTTGCGTCTCGGCCGCGTGCTGCGCGATCGCCAACGCCTTGCCCAAGTACTCCTCCGCCCCAGCCATACGCCGAACCTATCGTCCGCCCGCCGGCCGCCGCGAGCAGCCCGACTAGACCACTACCCCGATCGCCGTCCGATGGTGGGCCGGGTGGTCCACCTCGTCGACGAGCGCGACCGCGAGGTCGGCGTACGAGATCAGGTCGCCGGCGTTCGCCGGGGCGACCCGGTAGCCGCCCTTGAGGGACGGATCGGCGTGGTCGAAGTCGCCGGTCGGTGCGATCGAGACCCAGTCGAGGGACGAGGCCGCGAAGACGTCGAGGGCCGCCTGGTGGGCGAGGAAGAACGATCGGTACTCGCCCGGGTAGTCCGCTGCGTCCATCAGCAGCGTGCCGTCGGCGGTTGGGAGGATCGAGGCGAGACCGACCCAGACGAGCCGTCGTGCCCCGGCCTTCTCCAGCCCGTCGACGAGCGCTCGCGCCGCCGCCGGGAAGAACACGGCCGGGTCGCTGCCGCCGTCGTAGACCGCCGCGATCACCGCGTCCCGGCCCGCCGCCAACTCCGCGATCCGCCCCGCGTCTGTCACGTCCCCGACGGCGACGCCCGCCTCCCGCGCATCCGCCGTACGGGCGACACCGACCACCTCGTGGCCTCGTCCGCGGGCCTCCTCGACCGCCGCCCGGCCGGTTCGTCCGCGGGCGCCGATCACCAGAACCTTGCTCACCGCAACCTCCTTGGAATGGGTACGGCGACGGTAGGCGGGAGGGTGGTTTCCGATTGGATACCTTGGCTACCGTGGTGGGTATGGAGGCGCTCCGAGCGGACATGTTCGAGGAGATCTGCCCGTCGACGCTGCTGCCGTTCCGGGTCGGCGGCGACAAGTGGGCGGCGCTGGTGCTGCGCTGTCTGGAGGACGGCCCGCGGCGGTACTCCGAGCTGCGGATCCCGCTGGCCCGGGTCAGCCCGAAGATGCTGACCCGGTCGTTGCGGTCGCTGGAGCGGGACGGATTCGTCCGCCGGATCGAGTACGCCGAGCCGGTCCGGCGGGTCACGTACGAGCTCACGGACCTCGGTCGGAGCCTGCTCGAGCCGCTCCGGGCGTTCTGTGGGTGGGCCGAGGAACACTGGGACGAGCTCCTGGACGCGCGCGAATCGTAGGTGGCGCCAACGCTGGGATCGCGGGGAAGGAACCCCTCAGCCCCTAGACTGCGCGGGTGGACGAGCAGACCCCGAACGCCCTGGCCCAGTTGCCGAGCTGGTTGCTGACCCAGAGTGCGGCCCAGGCACACCGGATCGTCACCGAGTCGTTCGCCTCAGGAGGTGCGCGGGCGTACCACTATCGGCTGCTCGCGACCCTGGTGGAGTTCGGTCCGGCCAGTCAGGCCACGCTCGGGCGGCGCAGTTTCATCGACCGCAGCGATGTGGTTGCCGCCCTCAACGAGCTGGAGGAGGAGGGCTACGTCGAGCGCAGCCCCGACCCGGCCGACGGTCGCCGCAACATCATCACGATCACCACGGCCGGCAAGCGCCAGTACCGGCGGCTGACGAACCTGATCGGCAAGGCGCAGGAGGAGATCTTCGCCCCGCTGTCCGCCACCGACCGGACCCGGCTGCGATCGATCCTCGGCAAACTCCTCGCCTATCACCAGGAGTAGCCGCACCCCGGTCGAGAGCTAGCCGGCCGGGAGTTACCAGGTCGAGAACTACCAGGTCGGCAGCTGGGCGCGGGCGTCCTTCTGGGTCCGCCGGACCCGCAGCTCGCGCGCGTGCACCCGGCGCCGGGCGGCCCGCGAGATCTTCCGGCCCTCGTCGGTCACGGCGGTCCGCATCGGCGTCGGCTGCGTCGGGTTCATACCACCTCCGATGCACACCGCACCCGTTTGGTTCCGCCGTCCGCCGGATTGCCTGAGATCCGGATTGCCTGAGAACCAGCCGCCGCTCGGCCCGGAATTGGTCCTGTTCGGCGCAGATTCGAAACGGCTCGTCGAGACACCGGTTCCGTGGCAAGGTCTGCGTTGGTAGAAAGGTAGCCGGGCGCTCCAGCGCGCCGAAGCCAGCGAGGAGGAGTCGTCGACGTGACGAATGCAGAGTCACCCCAGCCCGGTGCGCCGTCCGGGGCCCCGTCCGAGGCACTGTCGAACCTGATGCACGAGGAGCGCCGGTTCGAGCCGCCCGCCGAGCTCGCCGCGAACGCCAACCTGAAGGCCGACGCGTACGAGAAGGCCGCGGCCGACCTCGAGGGGTTCTGGGCCGAGCAGGCCAAGCGGCTGACGTGGGCCACCGAGCCGACCGAGACGCTGGACTGGAGCAACCCGCCGTTCGCCAAGTGGTACGCCGACGGCAAGCTCAACGCGGCGTACAACTGTGTCGACCGGCACGTCGAGAACGGCCTCGGTGACAAGGTCGCGTACTACTTCGAGGGTGAGCCCGGTGACACCCGCGAGATCACCTACGCGCAGCTCAAGGACGAGGTCAGCCAGGCCGCGAACGCGCTGCTCGAGCTGAACGTCAAGGCCGGCGACATCGTCGCCATCTACATGCCGATGATCCCCGAGACCGTGGTCGCGATGCTCGCCTGCGCCCGGATCGGCGCCCCGCACACGGTGATCTTCGGCGGCTTCTCGTCCGAGGCGCTGAAGGACCGGATCCTGGACTGCGACGCGCGCGTCGTGATCACCTCCGACGGCGGCTACCGCCGGGGCGCGGCGGCGGCGCTGAAGCCGGCCGTGGACGCCGCGCTGGTGGACTGCCCGGACGTCCGCAACGTGGTCGTGGTGAAGCGCACCGGCCAGGACACCGCGATGACCGAGGGCCGCGACCTCTGGTGGCAGGACTTCGTCGGCAAGCAGTCGACCGAGCACGCGCCGGAGGCGTTCGACGCCGAGCACCCGCTGTATGTGATGTACACCTCGGGCAGCACCGGCAAGCCGAAGGGCATCCTGCACACGACCGGCGGGTACCTGGTCGGCACGTCGTACACGCAGTGGGGTGTGTTCGACCTCAAGCCGGACACCGACGTCTACTGGACCGCCGCCGACATCGGGTGGGTCACCGGGCACAGCTACATCGTGTACGGCGCCCTCGCGAACGCGACCACCTCGGTGCTGTACGAAGGTACGCCGGACACGCCGCACCAGGGCCGCTGGTGGGAGATCGTGCAGAAGTACAAGGTGTCGATCCTGTACTGCGCGCCGACCGCGATCCGGACGTTCATGAAGTGGGGCGCCGAGGTCCCGGCGAAGTTCGACCTGTCGTCGCTGCGGGTGATCGGGTCCGTCGGTGAGCCGATCAACCCCGAGGCGTACGTCTGGTACCGCGAGCACATCGGCGGCAACAACGCGCCGGTCGTCGACACCTGGTGGCAGACCGAGACCGGCATGCACATGATCTCGCCGCTGCCCGGCGTGACGGCCGGCAAGCCGGGGGCCGCGATGCGGGCGATCCCGGGCGTGAATGTCGACGTCGTCGACGACGCGGGTCAGCCGGTGCCGGACGGCTCCGGCGGGTACCTCGTGATCACCAAGCCGTGGCCGGCGATGCTGCGGACCCTGTGGGGCGACGACCAGCGGTTCGTGGACACGTACTGGTCGCGGTTCCCGGGGATGTACTTCGCCGGTGACGGCGCCAAGAAGGATGAGGACGGCGACATCTGGCTGCTCGGCCGGGTCGACGACGTGATGAACGTGTCGGGGCACCGGCTGTCGACGACCGAGATCGAGTCGGCCCTGGTGTCGCACCCGAAGGTCGCCGAGGCGGCCGTCGTCGGCGCCTCCGACCCGACCACCGGGCAGGCGATCGCGGCGTTCGTGATCCTCCGCTCCGAGGCCGGCGACGGCGGACCGGACGTGGTCCAGGAACTCCGCAACCACGTCGCGAAGGAGATCGGCCCGATCGCGAAGCCGCGGCAGATCATGGTCGTGTCGGAACTCCCGAAGACCCGCTCCGGCAAGATCATGCGCCGCCTGCTCCGCGACGTCGCCGAGAACCGCGAGGTCGGCGACGTCACCACCCTCGCCGACTCCACCGTCATGGACCTGATCAAAACCAACCTCGAAGCCGGCAAGTCCGACGAGGACTGACCCCGCAGCACTCCAACAGGCCCCCGGTTCTGGCGGTTTCAAGGGGTCGTCGCAACACCGCCTTGGGTTCTAGGTGGTGAGTAGATCACGCAAACGCTCGGCTGGGGTGTCCCAGTCGAGCGT
>NZ_JBSHBJ010000042.1:0-39732 GCF_053611945.1 Kribbella sp. NPDC054772
CGGGCGGGACCGGCGAGGGCTTCTCGCTGACGCCGGCCGAGATCGACACCGTCGTGGGGGGCGCCGGCGCGGCGGGGGGCGGGGGCGGGGCCGCCCCCGGTGGGGAGGGGGAAGGTGGACTAGGCGTCGGTGGAGCGGGCCTCGACCGCGACCGGCTCGGGGGCCGGCACGTCACCACCGTGCGCGTCACCGGCAGCGAACGCGACCTCGTCGAACGGGTCGTTACCGGCGAACACCTGACGGGCCTGCTCCTTGTCGAACTCGCCGACCCAGTGGCCGACCAGCACCGTCGCGACCGCGTTGCCGGCGAAGTTCGTCAGCGCGCGGGCCTCGGACATGAACCGGTCGATCCCGACGATCAGACCGACGCCGTCGACCAGGTCCGGGCGGTGCGACTGGAGGCCGCCGGCCAGCGTGGCCAGACCGGCTCCGGTGACACCGGCAGCACCCTTCGACGCGACGATCATGAACAGCAGCAGGGAGATCTGCTGACCGATCGAGAACGGCTGGTCCATCGCCTCCGCGATGAACAGCGACGCCATCGTCAGGTAGATCGCCGTACCGTCGAGGTTGAAGGAGTAGCCGGTCGGGACGGTGATACCGACCACGGACCGGTCGACGCCGAGGTGTTCCATCTTGCCGATCAGTCGGGGCAGGGCGGTCTCCGACGACGAGCTGGACACGATCAGCAGGAACTCCCGGCCGAGGTACCGCAACAGCTGGAAGATCGACAGCCCGGTGACCACTCGCAGAATGGTGCCCAGGACAACGATCACGAACAGCAGACACGTGATGTAGAAGGCGAGCATGATCTTGCCGAGGCTCACCAGCGCGTCCCAGCCGGTCGCACCGACGACGGCCCCGATGGCACCGAACGCACCGATCGGCGCGGTCCACATGATCATCGACAGGATCTTGAACACCAGCCGCTGGATGTGGCCGATGCCGGTCAGGATCGGCTGGCCCTTGGAGCCCATCGCCTGCAGCGCGAAGCCGACGAGCAGCGCGACCAGCACGGTCTGCAGTACTTCGCCCTCGGTCAGCGAGGACAGCAGGGACTTCGGGATGATGCCGAGGATGAAGTCCGTCGTACTCGTGTGCGCGCCGGCCGCCTGCTTCTGGCCGGTCTCCCGGAGCTTGTCGGTCAGGTTCAGGCCCGAGCCCGGCTGCACGATGTTGCCGACCACGAGACCGATGGCGAGCGCGACCGTCGACATCACCAGGAAGTAGACGAGCGCGAGGCCGCCGACCTTGCCGACGCTGGCGGCCTGCCGGACGGAGCCGATGCCGAGCACCAGGGTGCAGAAGATGATCGGGCTGATCAGCATCTTGATCAGGTTCACGAAGCCGGTGCCGAGCGGTTTCAGCTCGACCGCGAAGTCGGGGAACAGGAAACCGACACCGATACCGAGCAGGACGGCGACGATGACGGCGATGTAGAGGAAATGGGTCCGGTCGTTGCGGACCGGAGTCGGGCGGGGTTCGGTCGGGCTCGACATGGTGGGACTCCCTGTATCGGCCTGGCGGAGGGGTGGGGGTCGGGTACGTCGTGAGCACCCTCATGAGTACCTGGTGAGTAACTGTGACGTGACGCACAGGAGAAGCGCGCGTTTCGTTCATATCGTTCGCGGTGCAAACTGTTCGGCATGAAACATCGGCCGTGGGAGCTGCGTCGCCAGGTCCTGTGGTGGCAGACCGTCACGGTCACAGTACTCATCGCGATGGTCTGGATCACTATGGTGAGCCGGTCCCGCGCGCAGGCGCTGCGGGACGCGACGGTGTCCGGACTGGCCGCGCCGACCTGGTGGGAGCTGGTCCGGCTCGACCTGCGGTCGATGCTCGGCATCGCGAGCCTGATGCTCGGGATCGCGATCGCCGGAAACGCGCTCGTCACCTGGCGGGTACGCCGCGCGACGCGCGGGATGGGCACGCAGTCGCTGGCCCGCATGCTCGACTTCTACGAGGGCGTGCTGCACGCCGCGCGCGAAGGGCTGATCCTGCTCGACCTCGACGGCCGCGTGCAGCTCGCGAACGACGAAGCACTCACCTTGCTCGGACTGCGCGAGGTCACGCCCGGAACTCCGCTGGAGGAACTGCACCTCAGCGCTCCCCTGGCAGAACTCCTGGTCACCGGCCGGACGGCGTACGACGAACTTCTACTCGGAGCGCAGGGGGTGGTGGTCGTGAACCAGCAGCCGTCCAGGCGCGGGCGGATCGTCACACTGCGGGACCACACGCAGCTGCAACGGTTGCTCGGCGAGTTGGACGCCGTACGGAGTTTGGCGGAATCGCTGCAGGCACAGAATCATGAGGCCTCGAATCGGCTGCACACAGTCGTCAGTCTGATCGAGATCGGCCGGCCGGAACGGGCCCGGGAGTTCGCGGTGTCGGAGTTGCAGTTCGCGCAGGCGATGACGGATCGGGTCGTCGGTACGGTCGGCGATCCGGTGCTCGCGTCGCTGCTGCTCGCGAAACTGGCGCAGGCGCAGGAGCGGGGCGTCGTACTGACGCTCGATCTCGGGCACGAGGCGCTGAGCACGCGACTGCCGGCGCAGGACGTCGTGACCGTCGTCGGGAACCTGCTGGACAACGCGATCGAGGCCGCGCGGGGTGGGCCGGCACCGCGGAAGGTGGAGCTCCGGGCGGCGACGACTGCGGACGCGGTGGATCTGATCGTGACGAACACCGGCGTCGAACTGGGGTCGGTGGAGTTGGCGCACATGTTCGAGCGCGGGTGGACGACTAAGGCCGAGCCCGGGCACGGATTGGGGCTCGTGCTGGTGCGGAGCACGGTGGAGCGATGGCAGGGTTCGCTGATGGTTGATCCGGATTCCGAACTGGACGAAGTACCGGCGCTGACCGTGCGGGTGCGGCTGCCGCGGGCGGTGAGTGCGAGTGCCTGACCTCCGCGTCCTTGTCGTCGAGGACGATCCCGTCGCCGCCGAGGCCCATCGCACGTACGTCGAACGGCTCGGTGGGTTCACGTGTGTCGGAGTGGCCGGGACCGCGGGCCGGGCGCTGCAGGTGCTGGCCCGTGGCGACGTCGACGTGGTCCTGCTCGATATGCACCTGCCGGACGGGCACGGGCTGGACGTCGTCCGGCGGATGCGTGCTCTCGGCAACCAAACCGATGTGGTCGCGGTGACGTCGGCGCGCGAGGTCGCGGCGGTCCAGGCGGCGGCGCGGATCGGGGTCGTGCAGTACGTGCTGAAGCCGTTCGCGTTCGAGACGTTGCGGGACCGACTGTCGGCGTACGCCCGTCAGCGCCGGGCCGGCGACGCGGGTCAGGTCGTCGCGGACCAGGACGAGGTCGACCGGCTGTTGCATCCAGCAACCGTCTCGTCGGTGCCCAAGGGGCTGGTCGGGTCGGTGCTGGATCGCGTGGTGCAGTTGCTGGCCGATCGCGAGGGCTGGACGGCCGAGGAGGTCGCCGCGTCGTTGGGTACCTCGCGGATCACTGCCCGCCGCTACCTCGAGCACCTGGCCGACCAGGGGCAGGCGCTCCGGACGCAGCGCTACGACGGGCGCAGCGGACGGCCCAAAGTCGAATACTCCTGGGTCGCGGAGAGCTAGCGCATTGTCCGACACTCCAGCGTCGGAGAAGTGCGACCAAGAGATCGGGCAACAGCAGGTATGAACCAACCGCGGACAGCGTCGCTCGGTCGCGAACGCATACCTGAGATCCATGGCCCGCCCCCGATACCAGCCCCAATACCGGCTCCGATACCAGCGTCGGCAACCACTGGGTCTGATGTCACGACTCGGTCCGTGGACACGAACCCGGGGTCCACGAGCTTTCAGACGCCAGACGACTTCGCGCTGTTGTTCGACCTGCACGCCCCTGCCATCCATCGGTACATCGCTCGCCGGCTCGGTACCGGCGAGGCCGACGACCTCGTCGGTCAGACCTTCCTCATCGCGTTCGAGCGCCGAGACCGCTTCCGTGGGGAATCGTCCGGTGCGCTGCCGTGGCTGTACGGCATCGCGACCAATCTGATCCGCCGACGACGGCGTGACGAGATCCGTCAGTACCGGGCCTACTCGCGCTCCGACCCGGGCGCAGCGTCTGCCGACGCGGACACCCTGTCCGCCGAGGTTGTCGACCGGGTCGACGCGGAGACGACCTCCCGCGCATTAGCCGGTGTACTTGCCGGCCTCCGGCAGACCGACCGGGACGTCCTCCTGCTCTACGCGTGGGAAGACCTCAGCTATCCCGAAATCGCCGCTGCCCTGAAAATCCCCGCCGGGACGGTCGCGTCCCGCCTGCACCGTGCCCGTCGAGTCCTGCGCGCCGCGCTCGGCTCCGACTTCCAGGAGAACCGGTCATGAACGAGATCGATACGCTCAAGCGCCTCAATGACGACGTACCGCCGGCCACCCCGCTGGCACTCGCCAAGGCTCGTCAGCGGGCGCTGACCCCGCGATCCGCCGAACGCCGCCCCGCCGGACGCCGCCGGATGGTGCTCGTCGGCGCCCTCGCCGGAACGCTGGCCGTCGGCTTCCTCGTCAACGACGTCGTCACCAAGACCGGCGGGACGGTGGCGCCCGGCGCGGCGGCCGACGCCGGCACGTTCCTGGCGACCGCCGCCGACCAGTCGGCCGGTGCCCCGGACGCGCCGATCCCGGCCGGCCAGTACCGGCAGGTCACCCAGCGGAGCCTGGAAGGATGGAACTTCGGTCCGCGCAATGCGTACCACGGCACTCGCCTCTCGGTCAGCGACTGGTGGGTTCCGTCCACCCAGTCGCCGCCGTTCGCCGCGATCTCGGTGCTCGGCGCCGAGCAGGAGTTCTCCAGCAAGGCTGCCGAGCAGCTCTGGCGCAAGACCGATCCGCTGAACGTCAAGCCGCAGAAGATCAAGACCGCGGAAGCCTGCGCCGTCCTGACCGGCGGTGGCATTCTGCTGCAGCAGAAGGGTACGGCGAACAGCTGCAAGGGCAGCTGGCTGAGCCCGTCGGCCTCCTTCGTCGCGGGCCTGCCCCGGGACCCGGCCGCTCTGCTCGCGGCGCTGCGGAAGAACGACCACGGCTGGCCGGGTCTGGGTGATGCTCCGGCACAGGGCGACTACAGGGCGTTCGAGCGCGCCGGGAGCATCCTGGTGTCCGGATTCGCGACGTCGGAGCAGCGGGCCACGCTGTACAAGGCACTGCGCGGCATCCAGGGCATCCAGCTCCTCCCCGACGCGGTCAATCTGGACGGGAAGGCCGGCCGGGCGATCGGTCTGGTGGAGCTGTGGGGGCTCCGTAAGGAGCTGATCATCGACTCGAAGACCGGCCAGTTCATCGGTCTGCGCGAGGTCGCTACGGTGACGGCACCGCTCAATGGGGACGGAGACCCGATGTCGTACAAGAGCGGCGATGTCGTCAGCTGGACCTCACTCGCGACACGCATCACTCCGAACCACCCCAAGATCTGAGGACAGGACGAGAGCAGGAGCGCAGGCGAGCACTCTGGCCTGGGCTCCTGCTGAACCGAGCTCTCTGGACGAGGCTACGAGCGGACGAGGGTTGCCCAAAGGTGGGGCTGGAGGGCCTGACCTTCGGCGGCCATGTCGTACGCCCACAGGAGCTCGCCGTTGACGAGGCCGTAGAGGCGGTGACCGGCGGTGACTTCCTTCGCGGTGACGGTGCGCGCGACCACGTCGGTCTGCAGTTCGATCTTCGCGCCGTCGATGTCGCCGTACCAGATCTCGGCGATGCCGGTCGGGTGGGCGAGGATAACCTCGACCTTGTTGTCGGGCTGCGGGCGCCAGAAGCCGGTCTCGACGGCCAGCGGGCGCTGCTTGGTCCCGTCCTCGCCGACGACGAACGTCTGGCTCACGTAATGCAGGTACGGCTTCCCGTTGTGGGTGAAGTCGATCTGCTGACCGAACTCGAACTTCTCGATGGTCGGGTAGTCGCCGTGCCCGCGGCCCTCCCAGCGACCGAGCAGCCAAGCGAGCGGCACCAGGTCGGGATGCAGGTCCTGCGGGATCTCGAACGCCATCGGATCACTCAGCTCGCGTTGCGGCCGCGGTACAGCCGGTAGACGACAAATGCCGAGAACCAGCCCATGAACACACAGACCAGGATCAGCAGCGAGGTGAAGACGACGTGCAGCACGTCCGTCAGTCTAGAGGATGGGTACGTCGACGTTCGGCTACCGTGGCGTGATGTCCCGCACGCTGGTGATCAAACTGACCGCAGGCGCCGACGAACCCGAGCGCGCCAACCAGGCCTTCACAGTCGCCGCCTCCGCGGTCGCCGCCGGCGCGACGGTCTCCCTCTGGCTCACGGGCGAGGCCGTCTGGTTCGCCGTACCCGGTCGGGCCGAGGCCTTCGACCTCCCGCACGCCGCGCCACTCGCCGACCTGCTCGCGGCGGTCCTCGAAGGCGGCCAACTCACCGTCTGCACCCAGTGCGCCAAACGCCGCAACCTCACCGAGCCCGACCTCATCCCCCACACCCGAATCGCCGGCGCCCCCGCCTTCACCGAAGAAATCCTCACCGACGGCGTGCAGGCAATCGTCTACTAACCCCAGCCACACCCCACGCGGCGCCACACCAGCCGCACTCCCGCGTACGACCACCCACCGCCGCTCTTCCCACCTGCGGTCTCCGCGCGCACCACCACCGCACACCACCGCACACCACTGCTCCGTCATCGGCCGGCACCGTCGCCGGACAGCCCGCCCTCAGCGGACCCCGGAACGCTGATTCGCCGACTCGTGGAGGGCGGTCGCGGTTCAACAGCCGCGAGCCACGACTCGACGGTCGCTGGAGCCGCCAATCGCCACGACTCGGCGACGAGCACCTGCGAAACACAGCCCGGTTGCCGAACGACCGACGAAACGAGCCCTGCGAACCGCCCATCCGGACCCCCGGGCCGACTGGTGCTGTTGGCCCGCCACAGGCGACAGCACGCACGGATGACGGCGCTGGGCGCCTACACCAACGGGCATGTTCGGTGCCCGGCAAGCGCCGCTGGGCAAGGTGTCGCTAACCCCGCAGCGTTGCCGGGCGGGCGTTGCCGGGCGGGCCTTGCCGGGCGGGCGTTGCCGGGTCGTCGGTGTGGTGGTCCGCGTTCGCGGACAGCGCCGGGCGCGGAGGATGACCGCGGCTGCTGGCGCCGGGCAGCGCAGTTTCGGTGACCTGCGAGTTCCCCCGGGCGCCGTGTTGGTGGGCTGGGGTTATAGACGCGGTGGTCACGGGCGGAGGCCGTGACCGCCGGGCTGGGTGTCAGCGGTGATGGTTAGCGAGCTCGCCGGGTGGGCGTTGTTGGTTCGCGAGATCGCCGGGTGGCGCGTTGTTGGTCAGCGTTCGCGGCCGCCGTCGTTGCCTCGGCCGCGGTCGTCGCGGGAGCGGTCGCCGCGCATGTGGTCGGGGCGCTCGCCGTTGGTCGCAACGCCGCTTTCGCGGGTTGCACCGGAGGCATGAGCGACTCCGCTGGTCGAGTTCTCCAGCGTGTCCCGCTCGCCTTGCGGGATCTGCTGGCCCGGGCCGGTCGTCCCCTTGCCGCTCTGGCGGTACTGGTCGAGCAGCGGTTCCTCGGCGGGCTGGGGCGGCTCCTGCTGTTCCTGGTTTCCCTGACCGCTCTGCTGGTCGCCCGGGCCTTCGCCACCAAGGTCCGCCTGCGACTCGACTGCGTTGTTGACCTTGCTGCTGGCTTGCTGCGCGTCCGGCACAGACATCTGCGGTTGCTGTTGCTGCTGTCCGACCTGGCTCGGAGCCTGCTCACCGCCCTGCGTCCCCTGCTCGGCCGTGTCCACCTGCTGCGACGTATCCGCCTGCTGAGCCGTGTCCGCCTGCTGCGTCGTGTCAACCTGCTGAGCCGAGTCGACCTGCTGAGCGGTGTCTACCTGCTGCGTCTGGCCGTCCTGGGTCTGGACGTCCTGCGCCGGCGCCTGCTCGCCCTGGGCCAGGTCGGTTTGCCGCGCAGTGTCTGATCCAAGGTCCTGCTGCTCCGCCAGATCAGCCTGCGCCTGCTCGTCCTGGGCCAGGTCGGTGCGCGGGTCCTGCGCAGGCACATCCTGCTCGTGCGCCTGGTCGCGGTCCTGGCCTTGCGTGACGTCGGTCTGCTGGTCCTGCGCGAGGTCGGCCTGCTCATCTTGAGCTGGGGCTTGCGGCTCTTGGGTCAGGTCGGTCTGCTGCGCGTTGTCCGGCTGGCCCTGCTCGGCCTCGGCCTGCTCCAGGTTCTGGGGCTGGGTTGCCGGGTCCTGATCCTGCCCGGGCTCCTGCTGCTCTTGTTGCTCCTGCTGCTGGCGCTGGGCTTCCGGGTCCAGCGCGGCCTGCTCAGCCACCTCCGCATCCTGCTGGTCCTGGGCAGCCTCGGCCTGCTCCAAGTTCTCGGGCTGCGTCGCCGGATCCTGATCCTGCCCGGGCTCCTGCTGGTCCTGTTGCTCTTGCTGCTCCTGCTGCAGGTCCTCTTGCTGGCGCTGGGCTTCCGGGTCTAGCGCGGACTGCTCGGCCACCTCCGGATCCTGCTGGTCCTGCGCGGCCTCAGCCTGCTCCAAGTTCTCGGGCTGCGTCGCCGGGTCCTGGTCCTGCTCGAGATCCTGCTGCTCCTGCTGGTCCTGCTGGTCCTGGAGGTCGTTGGCGAGCTGGTCTTCTTCCAGCCGGTCGTCGAGCTCGTCGGCCGCAGCCACGGCGCCGGCGGCGGTCGCCGCGGTCGCGGGGTCTATCCCGTCACGGGACTCCTGGGCGCGCCTCTGGTCCTCGTCGCGCTTCCGATCCGCGTCGTCGCGGTCCCGGTCCGCCGCGCGGTCGTCGATCGCCTGGTCCGTCTCGGCATCGGCCTCGGCGTCGTCCCTGGCCCGGTCGTCGGCTGCGGCCTGGTTCTCGCCCTCGACGCGGCGCTCGTAGTCGTCGGGGATGTGGTCCCCGTCGACGTCGTTGAGGGCGTTCGCGTCCCCGTCCCGCTGATCCTGCGCGCGCTCCGTCTCGTTGGCCTGCTGCTCGCGCCGGAGGTCGTCGCGCTGGCCGCGCAGGTTCGCTGCCTCAGCCTCGAGAGATGCGGCCCGCCGCTCGGCTTCCGCAACCTGACGCTCGATGGTCTGGGTGCCCGCGCGGGGGTCGGTCTGTCCTTGCTGAAGGGGCCTGTTGCGGTGGCGATTCAGGGCTTCCTCGATGCCGGCGCGGCGCAACTGCCCGGTGCTGAACTTGCGCCCGGCGATCCGCTCGGCCTGCCTCAAGACTCTGAGCACCTGCTGTATCGAGCGTTGGAGCTCGTCCATCAGGTCTTCAGCATGTACCTCTGTCATCAGGCCACCTCGCTGGCGTAGACGGAGTAGGCGAAGCCGGCTGTGGTGTCCTCCGGTCCCGGCTGAGACGCGAACAGATGGAACTCGGCTCCCGGCTTGAGCCACACGGCCAGATGCCGCCGGCGACCGCGCCACTCGAGCGGGATGCGGAGATCGTCCCCCGGGCCGACGAAGACCGGCGGCCCCCAGTATTGGCGGGCGAGCTCGAGCTGCTCCGGCCAGTGGTCGTCCAGGCCGTCCTCGGCCAGTGACAGCTCGTCAGCAGCGATGTCGTACGCCGACCAGCCGCTGCGGGGACTCTCCGGCAGGACGGCGTCGGGCAGCACGAGCATCACCGTTTCGCGCGGTGTGACAAGGCCCCAGGTGTAACGATCGGGGTCGATGTTGCCTGGCGCCCAGGGACGCCAGCCGGTGGCGGCGGTGACGCGATTGACCAGGGCACGGATCGCGTCCATGCCGGTGGCCGGCGGCCCCCAGATCGATCGCCAGTCGACGACCTCGGCCAGATCCGCCATCGCGCGCTCGTCGTCCTCGGACGACCGCTCCTGCGTCTTCACTCCGCCACACTCCTCTCACGTGTTGGCCCAGAGTATGCCCGGATCGGTACCACCAACCGCCGATCACTGCGCGCCTGTGGATAACGGATTCTCGGACGCCGTTCGCGAGCAGTAACCGCGGAACGCCGTACACGCTGCTCCTGCTGAGTTGTAGTGGAAACATGAAGCCGACGGAGAGGTCGTTCCCCTCGCCCCTGCACCATCCGCGGGTGGCGACGGTGATCGGCCGCTGGCTCGGGATCGCGGTGGCGGTCTGCTTCCTGACCGGGCTGTACAGCCACTTCCAGCAGGACACCCCCACGTGGCTCCACCTGCCGAGCCGTCCGGCCAACCTGTACCGCGTCACTCAGGGCCTGCACGTCCTGAGCGGGACCGTGGCAGTCCCGTTGCTGCTGGCAAAGTTGTGGACGGTCTACCCGAAACTGTTCAAGACCAGCCGCAAGGCTGTGGCATCCCTCCTTGAGCGCGGTTCGATCCTCGTCCTTGTCTCGACCCTGGCGCTCGAACTGTTCATCGGCTTCCTCAACACCCTGCAGTGGTACCCCTGGCCGTTCCCTTTCCGCCAGACCCACTACGCCCTCGCATGGATCATCGTCGGCGCACTCCTGGTGCACCTCGCCGTCAAACTGCCCCTGATCCGCACCCACTGGCGCCGTACGCCGGAACTCGCACCGGAATCGCTGCCACCGGCAATCACCGGACTGACCCGCCGCGGCCTGTTCCGAACCGTCGCGGGCGCCGCGACTCTCGTAGGCATCACGTCGGTCGGCCAGTCCGCACCAGCCCTCGGTCCAGTCGCAGTTCTCGCGCCCCGCAAACCGAACGTCGGCCCTCAAGGCCTGCCGGTGAACCGTACGGCGAAAGCCGCCGGCGTCACCGGCATCGCCCCGGACTGGCGGTTCACCATCATCGGACCGCGGCACCTGTCCTACACGCTCGACGAACTCCGAGCGTTGCCGCAGAGGCGCTCCGACCTACCGATCGCCTGCGTCGAGGGATGGAGTCAAGGAGCGCGCTGGGAAGGCGTGCCGATCCGGGATCTCCTCGAACTCTGCGGCGCCCCACCGACGTCCCGGGTCCGCGTGGTGTCGATGGAGAAGGGCGGGTTCTACGCGACCAGCGAGTTGCCGGCAGAGTTCGCGGCCGATCCGCTCACCCTCCTGGCGCTCAGGTTGAACGGCGGTGAGCTCGCGCTCGACCACGGGTTCCCAGCGCGGATCATCGCTCCGAACCGGCCCGGCGTCCTCCAGACCAAGTGGGTTCACCGGCTGGAGGTCATCGCATGAGGCTGCGGATCGGACTGGCTGTCATAGGTGTTGCGACCGGACTCTGGGGTCTGTGGAGCCTGATCCATGCCCTCGACCTCGGGGCTCTCGCCAGGCTGCCGATCTGGTTGGCCGGCGCCGTGATCGCCGACGACTCCCTCCTGATCCCACTGACCCTCGCCGTCGGCTGGCTGGTCACCCGTTGGTCGACCGGCCCCGGCCGCCACCGGACGGTCGGCGCACTGCGCACCACCGTGCTGTACGTCGGCATCACCACCCTGATCGCCCTGCCGTTATTGCTACGGCAGGGAACCGGAGCCAACCCGACGATCCTTCCCCGCGACTACCTCCGCGACTGGCTCTTGCTGGAGGCAACAATCATCGTTGTCGGAGTGATCAGCGCTTCACGTTCAGCAGGTCGCGGGCCTCGTCCGGGGACATCGGCGGACGCTGGGCCAGCGTCGCGAGGGTTGCGGCGCGTTCGACGAGCTCCGCGTTGTGAGTGACCGGCTGACCCTTCGCGAGCGTCAGCGTGTCCTCCATGCCGACTCGGAGATTGCCGCCCTTGGACAGGGCGGCCAGCGCGACCGTCAGCGCCGTACGGCCGATGCCGGTGGCGGACCACGACGTGACCGCGTCGGGGAGGGCGTTGACGGCGGCAACAAGCGCGTCCGCCGTACCGGGCATGCCGCCGGGGACGCCCATCACCAGGTCGCAGTGCACGCGACCGCCGTACGGCAGGCCGTACTTGTCCAGCAGCCGGTGCAGCGCGGCGACATGACCGAGGTCGAACAGCTCGAACTCCGGAACGACCTCGCGCTCCTGGGTGAGCTGGAAGAGCTGCGTGACGAACGGCCACGGGTTCATGAACACGTCGTCGCCGAAGTTGACCGTGCCCATGGTCAGCGAGCAGGAGTCGGGTACGGCGTCCAGCACGCGCAGCCGGTTCTCGTACGGGTCGGTGACGGCGCCGCCCGTGGAGAGCTGGACGATCAACGCGGCGTTCTCGCGGATCGCGGCGACGGCCTCGGTCAGCCGACCGAGGTCGAGCGTCGGCCGGTGCTCGCCGTCGCGGATGTGGAGGTGGATCATCGCGGCCCCCGCGGCCTCGCAGCGCTTCGCGGTCCCGACCAACTCGTCGAGCGTGGTCGGCAACGCCGGGCAGTCCGCCTTCGCGGTCTCGGCACCGGTGGGAGCAACAGTGATCAGAGTCGACGCCATGGACGAATCCTGCCAGATCGCACTTCGAAACGGATATTTGCCGGTCGCAGGGTCCGATCACCGGACGATCTCCCGCGAGGGAGGATGTCCTCATGAGAGCCGTCGTACAGCGAGTCAGTCAGGCATCGGTCACCGTGGACGGCGAGGTGGTCGGAGCGATCGATGCGCCCGGACTATTGGTCCTCCTCGGTGTCACCCACGACGACACCCCCGAGAAGGCCGCCGCGCTCGCCGCCAAGATCTGGACCCTGCGCATCCTGCACGACGAACGCTCCGCCGCCGACGAACAGGCCCCGATCCTCGCGATCAGCCAGTTCACCCTGTACGCCGACACGCGCAAGGGCCGCCGCCCCTCGTGGAGTGCGGCGGCCCCCGGGCCGGTCTCGGAACCGCTCTACGACGCGTTCTGCACCAGCCTCGAGACTCTCGGCGCCAAGGTCGAACATGGCCGCTTCGGCGCCGACATGGCGGTCTCGCTGGTCAACGACGGCCCGGTCACCCTCATCCTGGACGCCTGAGAAACGAACACTGAGAAACGACAACCGGGAAACGAACAACCGGCCCCCGGATCCGTGCGGGATCCGGGGGCCGGGAGTTCTGGGTCGGTGAGGTTCGACTCAGAGCGTGTCTGCTGAGATCAGCTGACGACGCCGGCGGCCGAGTGACCGACGACAACCTTGGTGTTCAGGCTGTAGACGTCGACGACCAGGGCGTTGACCTCGATGTAGCGCTTCTGCCGCACGACCTGGTTGAAGGTCAGCTTGGCGACACCCGGGATGTCCAGGGTCTTGTTCTCGCCGACGGCGACCGGGTAGGTCTTGTTGCCGACCTTGATGGAGGCGATGCTCGAGGACGAGCTCACGCCGGCCTTGCCGTCCTTGGTCTTCCACGCCGACGCCGAGGACTCGACGGCGCCGATGGACAGCGTGCCCACCTTCACGCCCGCGACGTGCGAGGTGAAGTTGATGTAGGACTTGTCCTCGCCGATGGCGCCGTTCTTGGTGGTGTAGACGCCACCGACGTAGGCAACCTTCGGGATGTTCAGCTCGCCGACGGCAACCTTGACCGTCTTGCCCTCAGTGCCCTGGCAGGTGGTCTGAAGGGACGTCGGGCCGGACACGGCCAGCTTGTCGGCGGTGGCCTGGGTGCCGTACGCGGAACCGATCACCAGCGCGGTGGCCGGCTTCGAGATCTCCGCGCGGGTCTTCAGGACCGCGACGTCGACGCCCTGCGGGATGAACTGGTTCTTCACCGTCGCGTGCAGGACGACCGCCTGGGCGTACGAGTAGATGCCGGAAGCGGTCTTCACGCCGCCGACACGGTTCAGCACGATGTAGCCGAGGCCCGGAACGGCGACCTTGGTGTTCGGCTTGGGGTTCAGCAGCGACGGCACCGTGATTGCGCCGATCTTCACGCCCGCGAACGAGGTGCTACCGCTGTAGGACAGCTGCCCGTTCGAGTACTTCGACGTGGTGGTGGTCTTCACGCCGGTCAGCGTGAGCAGGTTGCCGACCTTGACGTCGGCGGCCGTCGCGGTGCTGATGACGCCCGTCCCGCTCTTGTCGTTGAAGCCGTGCGTGTCGGTCTTCACCGTGCGCGCGATCGCCTGGTTGTTCACGTTCGCCGCGGCAAGGTCGTTCTTGTCAGCCTTGGTGGCGTCCGTGGTGCAACCGAACTTGCTGATGACCTGCGGGCCGCTGTTCGCCAGACCGGATTCGACGTCGGTCCCGTACGAGTAACCGCTGTATCCGAAAACCGGCGAGGCGGACGCCGAACCCGAGGTCAGCGCGATCGTAGAAGCAACGCCGACAACCGCAGCAACACCGACGGCGGCGAGCTTCTTGTATCCGATGCGGGGTCGCATTGACCCCTCCTCCCTGAGTGATGACGTGACCCGAAGTGCGGGTCAGGACACAGACACAACTCAGCCGACTGCGTTAGGTGACGAGGTGACCCCGCTCCGAGATCAAACCGTTATATTGCCGCCCGTACCACCGAGAAACTTGCCCAGCGCCCCTTAACCCGGATGCGATGACCGAGGCAAATCTCTGCTATGTAAGCGAATCCGGGCCGTCCCCAGGCATGCCGAAGGGCCCGGACGCGCAAGGTCCGGGCCCCTCGGTGCTTACTTCAGGGTGGGCCACCTCGGGTGGTGGTGGCACCTTCAGTAACGAACGACTTCTCAGACGGTGACGGCCACTTCCGCGACCTCGCCGTACTGCGCGACGACCTGCCGGTCGACCGGCTGCGCCTTCGGGGCCAGCGTCCGCAGCGTCCAGCTGCCCGGCGCCGCGAAGAACCGGAAGTGCCCGGTCGCCGAGGTCGGCACCTCGGCCGTGAACTCACCAGTGGCGTCCAGCAGCCGCACGTACGCGCCGCCGACCGGCTCCTCGCCGCGCAGCACCTGGCCCTGGATCACGGCCTCCTTGTCGACGTCGACGCCCTTGAGGTCGAGGCCGCCCTGCTTAGCTCCGCACATGTGTCACGCCTTTCCGGGCTCGTCGCCGAGGGCAACGGGTACGCCGACCAGCGAACCCCACTCGGTCCAGGATCCGTCGTAGTTCTTCACGTTCTCCTGGCCGAGGATCTCGTGCAGCACGAACCAGGTGTGCGCCGAGCGCTCGCCGATCCGGCAGTACGCGATGGTGTCCTTGCCGAAGTCGACGCCGGCGTCGGCGTACAGCTGCTTGAGCTCGTCGTCGGCGCGGAAGGTGCCGTCGTCGTTGGCCGCCTTGCTCCACGGGATGTTCGCCGCGGTCGGGATGTGACCCGCACGCTGCGCCTGCTCCTGCGGGAGGTGCGCCGGGGCGAGCAGCCGGCCGGCGTACTCGTCAGGGCTGCGCACGTCGACCAGGTTCTTCACGCCGATGGCGTCGTTGACCTCGTCGCGGAAGGCGCGGATGTCCAGGTTCGGGGCCTTCGCCGCGTACTCGGTGGCCTCGCGCTTCACAACCTCGTCGGTGAGCTCGCGGCTGTCCAGCTCCCAGCGCTTGCGGCCGCCGTCGAGCAGCCGGACGTCACTGTGTCCGTACAGCTTGAAGTACCAGTACGCGTACGACGCGAACCAGTTGTTGTTGCCGCCGTACAGCACGACCGTGTCGTCGTTCTTCACGCCACGCTCGGACAGCAGCGCGCTGAACTGCTCCTGGTTGACGAAGTCGCGACGGACCGCGTCCTGCAGGTCGTCCTTCCAGTCCAGCTTGATCGCACCGGCGATGTGGCCGGCGTCGTACGCCGAGACGTCTTCGTCGACCTCGATCAGGACGACGTCAGCGTCGTTCTTGTGCTCCTCGACCCAGTCGGCCGAGACGAGCGCGGATTCCCTGCTCATGTGTGCTGCCTCTCAGTTGGTAGCTGGCGTTGTGTCACGCGATGGCGTACGGATGCGGTGGATCAGCAGATAGGCCTCGCAACCGAGGCAGAGCCCCACGGCCGCGTTCACGAACGCGGCGACCAGGGCGAATCCGGTGGCGACCACTCCCAGCACGGTGAAACCGGTCAGGTACCCGACCAGACCGAACACCGCGAAGACAAGGCCGACCAGCTGGGCGAACCGCGGCGGGGCCGCGTCCTCCAGCTCGTTCGGCGGGCCCAGCCGAGGCCGGACCAGCCGCTTGAACAGCAGCCCGTACGGCGACGCGCCCACCCCGAACGCGACCGAGACCGCGAACACCACGGCTTGCACCGCGAGCGGCCAGGGGTTGTTCAGGACGAGCGTCAGCGCCAGGACGAGCGTGGTCAGTCCGGCAGCGAACCGGAGTCCGCGCGGATCGACCTTCTGTGCCGCCTGTGGTTCGGACATGACGACTCCCGGAAAAGGAGGGTGTCGAGCCGGATCCCGCCCGGGTGTGCGGGGAGGCGACGTACGCGGAACCGTGCTCAGCGACCGGTTCCGCAGCGCTCGGGACGCCGCCTGGTCAGCGGCGACGACACAGCGATGAGCGCACCCGGCAGTTGTCCACTGCCCTGCGCTTCGTCAGCCATGTCGTGTAAACCACGCATCGAGCCTACGGAACCCCGGCAGGCCAGCTCGCCGTGGTCCCATCAGATGAGACAACTGATCACATTGCGGACTTTATCGGGTGCGCACCACGTTGGTCTTCGCGACCTTGTCGTGCAGCGCCTGCTTCTTGTCGTCCCAGAGCGGCCAGAGGTAGTCGAGCAGCACCAGGAAGCTGAACAGCGTCCCGACCAGCGGGACCGCGCTGAGCAGGCTGAGCCCGATCTCGAACCCGTACCGCTTGGCGACGGCCGAGCCCGGAGGATTACCAGGCACATCGCGCAGTCGGACCCCGATGCCGAGCGCCATCTTGCCCGGCGTCGCGCCCTTCTTGGTCAGGAACAGGTACTCGTAGATGAAGCCGACCGCCGCGCTCAGGAGCGTCGCCGGGATGATCCACTTGTAGACCTCGGGCGGCAGCGACGTGTTCGTCTGCGGGGTGCCGGCGGCGGCCGCGTCGAACACGTCGGTCAGGAAGCCCTGGAGGATCTTGCCCTCCTGCCAGTAGAAGTAGCCGGTGAGCGGCAGGCCGACGATCCAGATGATGATCGAGTCGATGAGGTGCGCCCACACGCGGCGCCACCAGCCGGACAGCGGCTGCCCGTCCGGAGTCGCGTAGACCTTCTGGCCCGGGTAGCCGTAACCACCTTGCTGCTGCGGATGACCGCCGTACTGCTGGCCGTATTGGGGCTGCCCGTACTGCGGCTGGCCGTACTGCTGTTGCCCGTACGGCTGCGGGGCGGGTGACTGTGGCTGGCCGGGCGCCGGTGGTTGGTAGCCGGGCGCGTACTGCCCGTACCGCGGCTGCGGGACCGGTTGATCTTGCTGCGAGGGTCCAGGGCCGCCGGCGCCGTACACCTGGCCGTGCTGCGCCGCCTGACCGAACTGGCCCTGGTATGGCGCTGGGCCCTGCTGCGCGCGGCGCTGATCGGTCCAGGTGCTGCCGTCCCAGTACCGCTGCTGCTTGGGGTCCTGGGGATCGTCGTACCAACCGGCTGGAGAGGTCACGCGGAGAGTCTTGCCTACGCCCCGGCTCTTTCGCCATTCTGCTGCTCGATGGCGACGGCCAGCGCGGCGATCACGTCCGGCTTCCGGGGCGCACCGCTGGCGCGCTTCACGACCGCTCCGGCGCTGTCGAGCACCAACGTGGTCGGCGTACGGAGGATGTCGAGGCGCCGGACGAGCTCGAGGTGCGACTCGGCGTCCAGCTCGACGTGGCGCACGCCGTCGACCATGCCCTCGACCTCGGCCAGAGTCCGCCGGGTGGCCCGGCAGGGCGCGCAGAACGCCGACGAGAACTGCAGCAGCGTCGCTCGCTCGCCCAGCTCCCCGCCCAGCTCAGCGGCCGTCACCCGCTCCACGTCGTCCTCGCTCTTCCCGCGAAACCGCCCGTCGATCCATGCCTTGAGCCCACTGAGCGCCACGCCGGCGGCAACTGCCCCGACCAGCACCCACAGTCCGAGACTCACAGCTACCAACGGTACGACGCTCTGTTCAGGATTCAACCGTCGGTTTCACGTGCTGAGAAGCTCCAATGGGTCAGCGGCGAGACGGTGCCGGGATCGCCCGGTCGGCCAGGGCAGGCAGTCGTCACCGTCGCCCGGGTACCGCGGGACCACGTGAACGTGGAGGTGGTCGACGCTGCGACCGGAGTCCGGCCCGCTGGCGTTCAGTACGCAGACACCGGTCGCGCCGAGGCGCTCGACCATCCGCTGGGCGATGCGCTGCGCCAGGTCCATCACCCGCGCCAGGTCGCCAGGCGGCGCGTCCAGAACGCCCGACTTGGTATGGCGCCGCGGGACCACCAGCGTGTGGCCCGGGGAGATCTCCTCGCCGGGCAGCGGGAGGAACGCGACGGCCGCGTCCTCCTTCGCGATCCAGCGAGCGGCATCGGCTGAGATGAGGCCGCAGAAGACGCAGGCATCCATCCCACGATTCTCCTCCGGTCTAATGGGTCCTGTGGAGAGCGGACTGACCGTACGTTCGGGTGTGGTGATCCCCGAGGCCGAACTGGCGTGGCGGTTCTCGCGGTCGAGCGGACCGGGCGGGCAGTCGGTGAACACCACGGACAGCCGCGTCGAGCTCAGCTTCGACGTCGCGGGTACGTCGGCGTTGAGCGACGTACTGAAGACTCGGGCGCTGGAACGACTGCAGTCGCGGATGGTCGATGGGGTGGTGACGATCGCGGCGTCGGAGTACAAGTCGCAGTGGCGGAACCGGGAGGCAGCGCGGGAGCGGCTGGCGACTCTGCTGCGTGAGGCGATCGCACCGCCACCACGGAAGCGCCGCCCAACGAAGCCGAGCAAAGGCTCGGTCCGGCGCCGACTGGACGACAAGAAGCGCCGCGGCGAGACGAAGCGCCTCCGCGGTCGCCCGTCCGATTAGGGCTGAGTGGTCAGCCGCCGGCGAAGGGCGGGAGGGCGTCCACGAGAGCGCCCTGGGTCAGCGGTGTGTTCGGCTCGGCGCGCTGGCCGTCGAGCAGGAACGTGCAGATCGACAGCACTCGCGCCAGTTCCGGCCGGTCGCTGGAGACGGTCGTCACCAGGTCGCGGATCGAGGCCGCCTCAGCGGTCGCGGACGACTCTCCGGCGGCCGAACGCGCGGCAGCGAAGTACCTGATGGTCACTTCCGGCATCTGGTCGGCGCCTCACTAATCGGTTAAGTCTTCCGCTATTATGTCAGCTTGCTGTTACGACCAAGTGTGTCCCAGGCCCCCGGCAATGACGCCGTCGGGGCCTGACGTGCACGAGGACCGGATCGCCGCCTGTGGATCCGATGATCAGCACGAGGAGATGGCGTGAGCACGCTGCTTCTGCTGACGAACGCATTGCAGGCTTCCACCGAGGTCCTGCCGTCGCTCGCCCTACTCCCGCACCAGATCCGGATCCTGCCCGCCGAGGTCGCCGCGCTGGTCGACGCACCGGACGCCGACGCTGTCCTGCTGGACGCCCGTCGTGACCTGGTCGCCGTTCGCAGCGCCTCCCGGCTGATCCGCACCACCGGCATCGACGTACCGCTGCTGCTGGTCGTCACCGAGGGCGGTCTGACTGCCGTCAACGCCGACTGGGGCGCGGACGACGTACTGCTCGACACCGCCGGACCGGCCGAGATCGAGGCCCGGCTGCGACTGGTGATCGGCCGGCTCGCCGCGACCCGCAACGACGAGCCCGAGTCGACGCTGATCCGCAGTGGTGACGTGATCATCGACGAGGCGTCGTACACGGCGAAGCTCAACGGCCGGGCGCTGGACCTGACGTACAAGGAGTTCGAGCTCTTCAAGTTCCTCGCGCAGCACCCGGGGCGGGTCTTCACCCGGGAGCAGCTGCTGCAGGAGGTGTGGGGCTACGACTACTTCGGCGGCACCCGGACGGTCGACGTGCACGTACGGCGCCTGCGCGCGAAGCTCGGCCCCGAGCACGAGTCGCTGATCGGGACCGTCCGCAACGTCGGCTACCGCTTCGTCGTCCCGCCGCAGCCGACGACGCGTGAGCCGGCGGAATCCAAGTCCTAAGTCTTTAGAAGAAGAACTTCAGCAGGGTGAACGCGAGCGCCACAGCCGTGGTCAGCGCGGCCTTCCAGGAGCCGAGGCCTTGCTTGAACCCGGCGACGAACGTCCCGATCGTGATCGGCACGAGCATCACCAGCAGCGTCACGCCGGCGGCGTGCACGCCGACATGCGACTGCCAGGTCAGCACCCATCCGACGAGGTAGGCGAACGTCAGCCCGAGCCAGCTGGTGATCTGGACCGATCCGTCACTACTGCGGTGACCCCGGTGCGACGCCCGGGCGGGCCGTCGATGCGAGGTCGGAGCAACGTGCGACATCGCTCACCTTCCGTAAGTAGCTGAGTACGCAAGGTACCAGCCCCCTCGGTGGGAACGAAAATGCCGGTACGCCGCCCGCGAGGACGACGTACCGGCTGATCGGTCGTGCTCAGGAACCGATCGAGATCCGGTCCGTTGCGACCGGGGTGTAAGGGTCGTGCGCGGTCAGGTACTTCGCGAAGGCGTCGATGTCGAGCCCACCGAAGTACTTGGCGGTCGCCGTGGTGAAGGCCGGGAACCCGTCACCACCGTCGGACAGGAAGTTGTTCGTGACGATGCGGTACGACGTAGCGTCCACCAGCGGCTGGCCGCCGATCTTGATCGAGCCGGCCACGATCTTCGAGCCCGCCGCGGCCGCCGGGTTCCAGGTGTAGGTGATGCCCGCGACCTGGAGCACCTTGTACTTCGCGGCCTCGGGACCGTTGACGCCGGAGAACTGCTGCTCCAGCAGGGCCTTGATCTGCGTGCCGGTCATGTCCATCGAGACCAGGAAGTTGTTGAACGGCTGCACGGTGAAAGCCTGCCCGAAACTGACCTCGCCGTTCGTCGACGCCAGGTCCGCGCGGATGCCGCCCGGGTTCATGAACGCCGCCACCGGGGTCTTGCCGCCCGTCACCACCGACGGATCCGCGAGCTGTGCGTCCGCGATCAGGTTGCCCAGCGGCGACTCGAGCGAGTCGTCGTTCGTCCGGACCACCGACGGTGTCGTGATGTGGCCGATCACCTTGTTCGCGATCGGGGCGACCAGTTCCTTGTACTTCGCGATCAGCTCCGCCGTCTTGCGGTCCTGCACGACGTCCTGGGTGACGATCTGGTTGTTCGCCAGCGTGTTCACCCGGTCGACGTCACCGGTCGCGTTGTCGACACTCAGCCGGACGTCGGTCACGAGCCGGCCGAACGACGACGCGCTGGTCACCAGCCGCGGCTTGCCGGCCTTGTCCGGCAGCGAGCAGTTGTACGCCTGGTGGGTGTGGCCGGAGATGATCGCGTCGATCTCCGGGTCCAGCCCGGCGTTGATGTCCACGATCGGGCCGGAGATCCCCGGGCAGCTGTTGTACGCCTTCGGGTCGGCCGGGAAGCCACCCTCGTGCAGCAGCACGACGATCGACTTCACACCTTTCTTCTTCAGCTCCGGGACCAGCGCGTTGGCGGTCTCGACCTCGTCCTTGAACGTCAGCCCCTCGACGCCGGACTTGGTGACGATGTTCGGCGTGTTCTCCAGCGTCATGCCGATGAAGCCGACCTTCTGACCGTCCGCGAAAGTCTTGATCGTGTACGGCGCGAACAGCGTCTTCTGGGTGTTGGTGAAGAACACGTTCGCCGAGAGGTACTCGAACTTCGCGCCCGTGAACGGGTGTTTCGGGTCGGGGCAGGAGTTCTGGTTGTTCTGCCCGTCGCCGTCCGGCAGGCAGCCGCCGGTCTGCATCCGGAGCAACTCGTGCCAGCCTTCGTCGAACTCGTGGTTGCCCACCGACGCAGCCTCGAGTCCCATCCCGTTCAGCGCTTCGATCGTCGGCTCGTCGTGGAACGCGGCCGACAGCAGCGGCGAAGCACCGATCAGGTCACCGGCGGCGACCGTCACCGAGTCCTGCCCCTTCGCCTTCGCGGCCGCCCGGAGGTCCTTCAGATGCGTCGCCAGGTACGCCGCACCGCCGGCCGGGATGCCGTTCACGTTGCCGCTCGAACCGGTCGCCGGGTCCAGGTTGCCGTGGAAGTCGTTGATCGCGAGCAGTTGGATCTGGGTATGGGTCGGCTTCGGCTTCTTCGCCTGCACAGCGGTGATCTGGGTCGCGCCACCGGCCTGCGTCGCAGTACCCGACTGCGTCGCTGCGCCGGCCTGGCTCACGGATCCCCCCGCGGCGAAGGCGAGCGCCACGGCCGTCCCGGCGGCGAGCAGACCGACAGCGCGCCGTCCCCCCAGCCGTGTTTTGTCTCGTCCTGTCAGGGCCATGTGTTGTCTTCTCCGTCGTCGTCTCGGTCACCGCGGATCGCGCGGCCCCGCGAAATCCTCCGCGGTGACGGGAAAGCTACCCAAGGCGACGTGTCCCCGCCAGGACCTGAGCATGAACTGAACCGGACCTTTTACGGTATTCAGGTGACCCTCGAAGCCGTTCCCTCACCGTTGCCCTCGGCCACCGCCGCCGCCGTCACGGAACTCACCCGCGCCGCCGCGCACAGCGACGGCGTCCATCCCCTCTCCGAACGCACCCTGCTGCACCTCGACGGCGAACACCCCGGCGACGTCCACGTCCTCGCCTACGAAGGCGATCCGGGCACCATCGAGGTCACCGGCCTGCAGAGCGCCCGCAACCTCGTCGGGTACGGCGCCCTCTCCCCCGACGGCTCCGCCGAACTCGTCGTCGCCCCCGCCTCCCGCCGCCAGGGCTACGGTACGGCGCTCCTCCGCATGCTCCTCGACCACGGCGGCGCCCGGACTCGCGTCTGGGCCCACGGACGTCTCCCCGGCTCCGACGAACTCGCCCAGCGCCTGGGCCTCGAGGTCTCACGGGAGCTCTACTTCCTCCGCCGTACCAGGGCTGACCTCCCGGAACCGGTGTGGCCCGACGGGATCGCCGTACGCACGTTTGTCCCCGGCCAGGACGACGCCGCCTGGCTGGCGGTCAACGCGGCCGCGTTCGCCGACCACCCCGAGCAGGGCAGCTGGACCGCCGCCGACCTGACCGAACGCCTACAGCAGCCCTGGTTCGACCCGAACGGCTTCTTCCTCGCCGTCGACTCCAGCGGCGCCGTAGCCGGCTTCCACTGGACCAAGGTCGAAGACGGCGAAGGCGAGGTCTACGTAGTAGGCGTCTCCCCCGCCCACCAGGGCCTAGGCCTGGGCAAGGCCCTAACCCTCCAAGGCCTCCACCACCTACAAACCGACCGCAACCTCGACGCGATCACCCTCTACGTAGACGGCACCAACACTCCAGCCCGCGCCCTCTACACCTCCCTAGGCTTCAAAACCGCAGCCCTCGACGTCCAATACGCCCCCGCATAAGGGCCGGGGAGGATCCCATCCCGAATCGGGCAGACAATCCTCCCCAGCCTCCCTGTGAACGGCATCACAGCGAACTCACCCCCACCCCCGCGTCATAAACGCTCCCCCTACCCGTCCCACCATCAACCAGGAGCCGTCCGAGCCTCTAACCCCCCAGCCGGGCGGCTCCTGGCCCCAACGCTTGTCCACAACTGCACCTTTTGACATCGAGCCACGCGCCCCCTTCCCGTTACGATCGTGTCGACTACGGAGGGCTGACACTCGTGACACACCGCAACAGGCCAACCCAAGCACTCCTGGCCTGCCTAGCCACCACCACACTCCTCACCGCCTGCGGCCAATCAAGCCCAGAAGCCGGCCAACCAAACACCGCCCCACCCCCGGCGACGTCTGCGAAGGCCCCGACTGAGTCCGCGTCGACTCCGACCTCGGCTGCGCCCCCCAGCACACCGCCAGAGCGCCCTGCGGCCGCCAAAGGGCTGACTCTTGCGGCGGCCGATCAGTTCATTCGCTACTACAGCGAACTGCTGAACTACGCTTCGGCGACCGGGGACACGGCACCGATGCTCAGCAACAGTGAAACTGGTTGCGAAAACTGCAAGTCGTACGCGAAATTCGTAGCCCAGTCGAACGCCGCCAACGGCCTTCTTCAGGGCGATTACCTCGAGAAGATCACGGATATCCCGGAACTGTATCGGGGCGAGAGCGGTCGGTTGGGTGGTTCGGCGACGGTAGCGATCGGTGCTTACACCAGCAAACAGTCGACGACTGCCAAGCCGATCAACCTGAAGGCCGCGAAGTACACCCGGGAGTTCGCACTTTCTCCGCAGTCCGGAAACTGGATCATGTACGAGATGAAACTCGACAAATAATGCGGAACAAGCTTGGCGTTGTCATAGCCCTCAGCGTGTTGCCGATCGCGTTGTCGGTCGTACCGGTAACTGTGTGGGCCACGACCGATCAGCCGTCCGCTCAGACCTCGGCGACCCCTCGGCCACGGTCGACCACGTCGCAGGACGAGAACGTTGTGGTGGATCCGACCAGAGAAGGCGCGTCAGCGAAGGCCACCAGCCGCATTGGGGGCCATAAGCCGAAGGTGACGACGACCACGACAACCTCCAAGCCAGCTCCCACCTGGCATCCGAAGCCGACCGGCCCGACGCCGCCTACGAGGGAAGACGATCCCGCCGGCGATTCGAGGAGCCGGACCGACCTCAAGCTCAACATCGGTATCTGTGGGCGCATGCAGCCAGACGGAACGGTGCCTGGTCCGGCGCGGTGCCAGCCTGGGGGCTCAACCGAACGACGCGCGACACCGCGCACGCCTCCTCCGACGGTGGTGCTTCCTCGGCCTGAGGATGTCACCTGGGAGGAAGTGCGTTCGGAGACGAAGAACATTCTGTTCCCTGGGCTGTCGGTAAAGGTCCAGCCGACGGGGCGGACCCTGGTAAACCTCGACACCATCGTCTACACCGACGAGAGCAGGGTGTCGACGACAACTGTCACGCTGCTCGGTTTCCCGGTCGTAGTCGAAGCGACGCCGATCAGCTACACCTGGCGCTTCGGCGACGGGAGTCCCGCGCTCATCACGAGCACTCCCGGCAAGCCGTACCCGTCGAAAGAGATCACCCACAAATACATGAAGCGCGGCGCCGTCAACCTCACGCTGACCACCAACTACGCCGCCCGCTACAACGTCGCCAACACCGGCTGGCAGTACGTCAACGGCACCGTCGCGATCACGGGCCCAGCCACCGCACTCCAGGTTCGCGAAGCCGTGCCGGTTCTCGTCGACCCCGGGCGCTGATCGCGATCGTGCGACGCACTCGGCTTCTGTTGGCTTGTTTCGGCGTGGTCGTGATGGTGGCGAGTTGCGGCTCGGGCAAGCCCGCCGCCGATCCTCGCGACGGTTCACCGACTGCGACCACAATCCCAACTGTCGCGCCGGTGTCGGCACTGCCGACCACTGCTCCACAGCGCCCGGCGGCCGCGACAGGCCTCGCGATCCCCGCGGCGAAGGTGTTCCTGGCTCACTACGTCGACCTCATGAACTACGCCTACGCGACCGGCGACGCCGAGCCGATGCTCTCCGCGAGCGACAAGGGCTGCATCGGCTGCAACGGAATCGCCGGCTATGTCGGGCGGATCAACGTCAAGAACGGCGCTGTCGAGGGCGACTACAAGGACCGACTGGTGAGCGTCAAAGACATCTTCCGCGGCAAGTCCGGGCGGCTCGGCGGAAAAGCGATCGTCAAGTCGGGGAATTTCACCGAACGCTCCTCACCCGGCGCATCCCCGGTCCCACAGGGAAACTCCACCGGAACCATGGAGTTCACACTTGCCCCGAACGGCAGCAACTGGGTCATATACGAGCTGGAGATCAAGGAATGAGGCCGTCCGGGGCAGCACTCGATCGACTGAGAGTCTCAGCGCGTCGATCCATGGGCTGAGACAGCCCAATGGGCGGGGGGCGGGAGTTGTCCACAGGGGTTAGTGGAGGGTGGATTTTAGGTAGTTTGTTAGGTGGGTGTGGGCTTGTTGGGTGGCGCCGGGGACGGTTCTTAGGCTGGCGTAGCCGTGGGTTAGGGAGGGGTGGGGGATGTACGTGAGGGCGTTGCCGGCTGACGTGAGGGCTTCGGCGTAGTCGCGGGCTTCGTCTCGGAGGGGGTCGAAGCCGGCGCTGGTGAGGTAGGTGGGTGGGAGGCCGGTGAGGTCTGCGGCGCGGATCGGGGAGACGATCGGGTCGGGGCGGAGGGTGGGGTCGGGGGTGTAGTGGTCGCGGTACCAGATGATGTCGGCCTCGGTGAGGATGAAGCCTTCGGAGAACAGGTCTCGGCTGGGGCGGCGGGCGACCAGGTCCAGCGCGGGGTAGAGGAGGACCTGGATTGCGGGCGCCGGGAGGCCGCGCCAGACGCACTGCTGGGTGACCACGGCGGCGAGGTTGCCGCCGGCACTGTCGCCGCCGACGGCTACCAGTGACGGGTCGGCGCCCAGGTCCTCGGCGTGCTGGACGGCCCAGGTGAAGGCCGCGATGGCGTCCTCGGCCGCGGTGGGCGCGGGCGCCTCGGGGGCGAGGCGGTAGTCGACGGACAGGACCCGGATACCGGCGTCGGCGGCGATCGCGCGGCAGAGCGCGTCGTGGGTGTCGAGGTCGCCGACGACCCAGCCGCCGCCGTGGAAGAACACGAGCAGACCGCGGCCCTCGTCGCGCGGGACGTACAGCCGGGCGCCGAGCTGGCCGTCGGCCCCGCGGACCGTCAGTTCGGTCACGCGCTGTAGCTCCACGGGCTTGCCGGGTATCAGCTTGCACAAGTTCCGGAAATGCGTCCGGGCGGCCGTGGCGTCGGTCTTGGTTGTGTGCGGCAACAAGTTCTCGACCCGCAGGAGCAGTTGCAGGTCGGGATCGAGCAGGTTGCCGTCGATCTGGACCGGTGCGCCGGCCAGTCGCCGGCGGACGACGGCGGGCAGCGCGTACAGCGGGGTGAGCGCGTTCGCTTGTACGGCGGTCGCCGTGTCACGGAGTACCGAGTCCAGTCGTGGGTTCACAAGGAGTGACGCTAGCAACCGCGGGCCCGCGATGGGCTCCGAAGGCAACGGTAACGTCACATCGGGGAACGCGCGGACGGCTACCCCTTGTTCACCAAACAATGCAATCCTGGTCGATGTGGCTGGAGACCTGCTGGCATCGCACAACCGGGAGTACGACGTCGAACCGCCGTACGACATCAGTGCGGCCGGCGACCTCCCGGCGGACCGGTTCTCGGACCGGGAGCTGAGCTGGCTGGCGTTCAACCAGCGGGTCCTGGAGCTCGCCGAGAACGACCGGATCCCGCTGCTCGAGCGGGCCAAGTTCCTGGCCATCTTCGCGAGCAACCTGGACGAGTTCTACATGGTCCGGATCGCCGGTCTGAAGCGCCGGATCGCGGCCGGGGTCGCAGTGAAGGCGGCCAGCGGCCTGCTCCCGCGCGAGGTCCTGGACCGCAGCCTGGCGAAGAGTCGCGAGCTGATGGACCGGCATGCGGAGACCTGGCGGAAGTCGGTGCAGCCCGCGCTGACCCAGCAGGGCATCGACATCCTGCGCTGGGACGAGCTGGAGCACTCCGAGCGCGAGGACATGACCCGCTTCTTCCGGGAGCGCGTGTTCCCGGTGCTGACTCCGCTGGCGGTCGACCCGTCGCACCCGTTCCCGTACATCTCCGGCCTGAGCCTGAACCTGGCGGTCGTCGTCCGTAACCCGGACACCGGCGGTGAGCACTTCGCCCGGGTGAAGGTGCCGCCGCTGCTGCCGCGGTTCGTGAACGTCGCCGACGGCCGGTTCGTGCCGCTCGAGGACGTCATCGCCACGCATCTGGGGCAGCTCTTCCCGGGGATGGAGGTCATCCAGCACCACACGTTCCGGGTGACCCGCAACGAGGACCTCGAGGTCGAGGAGGACGACGCCGAGAACCTGCTGGCCGCGCTCGAGAAGGAGCTGCTGCGCCGCCGGTTCGGTCCGCCGGTGCGGTTGGAGGTCGAGGAGTCGATCGACCCGCAGGTGAAGGCGCTGCTGCTGTCCGAGCTGGGCGTCACCGAGGCGGAGGTGTTCGAGCTCCCCGGCCCGCTGGACCTGCGTGGCCTGTTCACCATCGCCGGCCTGGACCGGGCCGAGCTGAAGTACCCGGCGTTCGTTCCGTCGACGCATCCGCACCTGGCCGAGGTGGAGACCTCCAACCCGGCCGACATGTTCCACGCGCTCAAGCAGCGCGACGTACTGGTCCACCACCCGTACGACTCGTTCTCCACCAGCGTGCAGCGCTTCATCGAGCAGGCCGCCGCCGATCCGCACGTGCTGGCGATCAAGCAGACGCTGTACCGCACCAGCGGTGACTCCCCGATCGTGGACGCGCTCATCGACGCCGCCGAGGCCGGCAAGCAGGTGCTGGTACTGGTCGAGATCCAGGCCCGCTTCGACGAGCAGGCGAACATCAAGTGGGCCCGTCAGCTCGAGCACGCCGGATGCCACGTCGTGTACGGCGTGATCGGGCTGAAGACGCACTGCAAGCTGTCCATGGTCGTGCGTGACGAGCCGGACGGACTGCGTCGGTACGCGCACATCGGCACCGGCAACTACCACCCGAAGACCGCGCGGCTCTACGAGGACCTCGGTCTGCTCACCAGCGACCGGGTGGTCACCGAGGACGTCGCGCTGCTCTTCAACCACCTGTCCGGGTTCGGCCGCAGCGCCGGCTACCGGCGGATCCTGGTCGCGCCGCAGTCGGTACGGCGTGGGCTCGTCGAGCGGATCGACCGCGAGGTGCAGCACCACCTGGCCGGCCGTCCGGCGCGGATCCGGATCAAGGTGAACAGCCTGGTCGACGAGGCCCTGTGCGACGCGCTCTACCGGGCGTCGCAGGCCGGCGTACCGATCGAGCTCTGGATCCGCGGCATCTGCACGCTGCGTCCCGGCGTACCGGGGCTGTCGGAGAACATCCAGGTCCGCAGCATCCTGGGCCGGTTCCTCGAGCACAGCCGGGTGTTCCTGTTCGAGAACGGTGGGGAACCGGAGGTGTGGATCGGGTCGGCCGACCTGATGCACCGGAACCTGGACCGCCGGGTCGAGGTGCTGGTACAGCTGAAGGAGCGTGACCACATCACCGAGTTGAGCGAGCTGTTCGACCTGGCGCTGGACGAGACCACCGGCTCCTGGTGGCTGCAGGCCGACGACAGCTGGCAGCCCCGGCTGAGCGCACCGGACGGTGAGCCGCTCCGCGACCTGCAGGAGCGGTTGATCACCACGCGTGGGCGGCGCCGGGCGATCGACCCCATCAGCTAACACGGAGCGTATTTCTGAGGGTGAACGGATGAGCAACACGGCGACCGTGATCGCCGCGGGTGGTGTCGTCTGGCGGGAACGCCGCGACACCCGGCAGGTGCTGCTGGTGCACCGTCCCCGATACGACGATTGGTCCCTGCCGAAGGGGAAGCTGACAGCGCACGAGCACGTGCTGCTCGGTGCGCAGCGGGAGATCGAGGAGGAGACCGGACTGCGGGTCGTGTTCGGTCCACCGCTCGGCGTGCAGCGGTACCAGGTCCGCAAGAACGGCGGGACCGCTGAGAAGCTCGTGCACTACTGGTCCGCCGTACCGGCCGACGATGCTGACTTCGAGCCGAACGACGAAGTGGACGAGATCAGCTGGCTCCCGGTGGACAAGGCGCGCAACAAGCTGAGCTATCCGCGCGACGTGGACATCCTGGACGCGCTGGAGCACGTGGTGCCGGTCGTGGCCACGATCGTCGTCGTCCGGCACGCGGAGGCGGTCAAGCGCAAGGACTGGGACGGTAAGGACACGCTGCGGCCCCTGACCAGCAACGGCACGGAGGTGGCCGAGCGACTGACCGGCGTACTGGCGTCCCTCGGCGTCGACCGTGTGATCAGCAGTGACGCGGAGCGCTGCGTGTCGACGGTCGCGCCGTACGCCGCCTCGATCAACCGGCACATCACGCTGTGGCCGGAGATCTCGGAACGCGGGTACGAGGCCGATCCGGGCGGACTGCGTGGTCTGTCCGAGCGAGCGTGGAAACCGGGCAAGGTGACGGTCGTGTGCTCGCACCGGCCGGTGCTGGCGGCGCTGTCGCGAGAGCTCGGTGCGAAGGTGGGCAAGTTCTCCACGGGCTCGTTCCTGGTCGTGCACCGGTTGGCGGACGGCCGCTTGGTGCACGACAGGTTCCGTGCGCCGTAGCAGCGCGACACGGCTCGATGACGATCGAGGCACGGCCGACGGGCCGGTCGGGTGACACTGGAGCTGACGGGTATGTTCCTACCCGAGGAACCGGTTGCCCCACCGGGTGCCGGTCTGAGGAGAGGTTCGAGGCGCACCATGACGATGATGCGGGAACTGACACTGATCGGGATCCGGATGGAATCACCCAACCGGGCCCCGGTGATGATGCTGCGCGAGACCGAGGGCTACCGCTACCTGCCGATCTCGATCGGCTCGGTCGAGGCCACCGCGATCGCGTACGAGGAGCAGGGCCTGCGTCCCTCGCGACCACTCACCCACGACCTGATGCGGGACCTGATCGAGGCGTTCGACGTCCACATCGAGGCCGTCGAGATCGTCGAACTGCGGGACGCCGTCTTCTTCGCCGAGCTCGTCCTGGCCAACGGCGCCCGGGTGTCGGCGCGGCCGAGTGACTCCGTCGCGCTGGCCGTCCGTCTGGGGACGCCGATCCGCTGCACCGAAGAGGTACTCCGGGAAGCCGGCGTCGCCACTCCCGAGGAAGAGCAGGCCGAGCTGGAGCGCTTCCGCCAGTTCCTGGACGGCGTCGCCCCCGAGGACTTCTCCAGCTGACAGCCGGTCGTTCACAGCGGCGATGAGCTGAGCGTTACCAAAGCGTGAGCGGGAAGCCGTTTACATCGACGGAGAGTCACCGCTCTTAACTCAGTTCACCTAATGGCCGCCTGTCGGCACGCCAGGCGTCGCACACGCTACCGAAACCGTTCACCGCTCGTTCACCAGTGACGGGCCGGTCGGTCACCTCGTCTCCCTACCGTCTGTGGAAGTTCAGAAGTCTGATTCCCGCAGAAGGGCAACACTCTCGTGTCCGTCAATCGCCTGCTCCGCGTCGGCTCCGTCGCCGTAGCATCCCTCGGCGTTCTCGCTCTGAGCGCCTGTGGCAGTGACCCGCAGCCGTCCGGCTCCTCGAGCCCTGGCAGCTCGGACTCCTCGACCGCCGCCGACTGCCCGCAGGGCACCCTGAACGCTGAAGGCTCCTCGGCGCAGAAGAACGCCATCGACGAGGTCATCAGCAAGTACAACGAGAAGTGCGCCGACGTCACGGTGAACTACAACCCGACCGGTTCCGGCGCGGGTATCAAGCAGTTCAACGCGAACCAGGTCGACTTCGCCGGCTCCGACTCGGCGCTGAAGCCCGACGAGATGACCGCGGCCACCAAGCGCTGCGCGAACAACCCGGCCGTCGACCTGCCGATGGTCATCGGCCCGATCGCGATCGCCTACAACGTCGACGGTCTCGACAAGCTGATCCTCGACGGCCCGACCGCCGCGAAGATCTTCTCCGGCGCGATCAAGACCTGGAACGACCCGGCGATCGCCAAGCTGAACCCGGGCGTCACGCTGCCGTCGGCCCCGATCTCGGTCTTCTTCCGCTCGGACGAGTCCGGCACCACCGAGAACTTCACCAAGTACCTGAAGGCCGCGGGCGGTGGCGCGTGGACCAAGGACCCGGCGAAGAAGTGGACCGGCACGGGCGCCGGTAAGGAGAAGTCCGCCGGTGTCGCCGAGGGCGTGAAGAGCACCAAGAACTCGATCACCTACGTGGAGTGGTCGTACGCCGTCGACAACAAGCTCGGCGTCGCGCAGATCGACAACGGCTCCGGCACCCCGGTCGACCTGTCCGCGGAGTCCGCGGGCAAGGCGCTGGCCGCCGCGAAGACGGCCGGCACCGGGTCCGACCTGGCCCTGAAGCTGGACTACGCGACCAAGGCCCCGGGTGCGTACCCGATCATCCTGGTCACCTACGAGATCGCCTGCACCAAGGGTCTCCCGGCCGAGAAGACCGCGCTGGTGAAGAGCTTCCTGAGCTACTTCGTCAGCAAGGACGGCCAGGCGTCGCTGACCGACCTGAACTACGCGCCGCTCCCGGCCGAGATCCAGACCAAGGTCGAGGCCGCGATCAAGGCGATCAGCTGATCGCGGAGCAGTACTGATGCGAGCCCCGGCCGGTCCGAGTTCATCGGAGACACGGTCGGGGCTTCGCCTCGTCAGACCCAGACGTGACATTCACGACTCAGGCGCTTGGAGAGAGAGCACCATCGATGAGTAGTCCAGACGGCACGGCACCGCCCGACCGGCCGGACGGCACGGCCGCCGGCGAGGCAGCCGGGGCGAACGCCGAAGCCCGGATCGAGGATCTGGTCCACGAAGACGCCGGCCCGGCGCCGCAGTTCGGTGGTCTGGCCACCGAACATGCAGAACACGCTGACTCCTCCGGGACGCAGCAGTCCACCGAGGTGATGACCGAATCCGGCCCCGAGGCCGCGGCGAGCACCACCGCCACGACGCCGCCGGCCGCCGAGAACGGTGAGAAGCTCGACCTGGGCGCGGTCGGTCACCTCGGTGACCGGTTGTTCGGCGGGCTCGCCCGCGGGTCCGGCGCCCTGGTGGTCCTGATCGTCGCGTTCGTCGGCATCTTCCTGCTGGCGCTGGCGATCCCGGCGCTGGCCGACGACAAGAGCAGCTTCCTGTTCTCCCGGATCTGGGAGCCGGGCGGCGACCAGCCCCGGTTCGGTATCGCGGCGCTCTTCTACACGACCCTGATCAGCTCGATCATCGCGATGCTGATCGCGGTCCCGATCGCGATCGGGGTCGCGCTGTTCGTCACCTACTACGCCCCGAAGCGGCTGGCCGCGCCGGTCGCGCACGCGGTCGACCTGCTGGCCGCCGTACCGTCGATCGTCTACGGCCTGTGGGGCATCCTGTTCTTCGCCCCGATCCTGCGTCCGGTGATCGACGGCCTGTCCACCGCGCTCGGCTGGATCCCGCTGTTCGAGAAGCCGCCGGGCGACAACGTCGGTGTGGTCTTCACCGCGTCGGTGGTGCTGGCGATCATGATCCTGCCGGTGGTCACGGCGATCAGCCGGGAGATCTTCGCGCAGACGCCGATCTCGCACCGCGAGGGCGCGCTGGCGCTCGGCGCGACCCGCTGGGAGATGATCCGGCTGTCGGTGCTGCCGTACGGGCGTTCCGGTGTCGTCAGCGCCTCGATGCTCGGCCTCGGCCGCGCGCTCGGTGAGACGGTCGCCGTCCTGATCATCTTGTCGGTGCCGAACGGCAACGACCCGTGGAACTCGTCGATCTTCGCCGGTGGCGAGACGTTCGCGTCGAAGATCGCCAACAACGCCGCCGAGTTCGACTCGCCGGAGAAGACCGGCGCGTACATCGCGGCCGGTCTGGTGCTGTTCGTGGTCACGTTCCTGGTCAACTCCGCGGCCCGGATCATCGTCGACCGCAGCGGCCCGGGCGGCAAGAAGCGCCCCCGCAGGAACCGCCGTTCCGGCGCAGCCGAAGGAGCTTCCGCATGAGTGCGATCGCTGAGAACAAACCGGCGTACGACGGGAAGGTCCTGGATCTCACCGGCAAGTCCGGCGCCCGGGCCTTCAAGAACACGCTGGCCACGGTGCTGATCGTGCTGGCGTTCGTGGTCGCGATGATCCCGCTGCTGTGGATCCTGATCACCGTGGTCTCCAAGGGGTACCACCTGCTGCTGAGCGCCGACTGGTGGAGCCAGTCGCAGCGCGGCATCACCGTCCGCCGGGCCGGCGGCGGTGCGTACCACGCGATCATGGGCACGCTGATCATGGCCCTGATCACCGCGGTGATCGCGGTCCCGATCGCGATCCTCGGCGCGATCTACCTGGTCGAGTACGGCAAGGGCACCCGGATCGCCAAGGTCGTCAGCTTCATGATCGACATCCTCACCGGTGTCCCGTCGATCGTGGCCGCGCTGTTCGTCTACGCGGTCTGGATCACGGTGTTCGGGTTCAACCGGGTCGGTTTCGCGGTGTCGCTGTCGCTGGTGCTGCTGATGCTCCCGGTCGTGCTGCGGTCCACCGAGGAGATGCTGAAACTCGTCCCGGACGAGTTACGCGAGGCGTCGTACGCGCTCGGGGTGCCGAAGTGGAAGACGATCCTGAAGGTCGTCGTCCCGACGGCGTTCGGCGGCATCATCACCGGCGTGATGCTCGGTCTGGCCCGCGTCATGGGTGAGACCGCGCCGCTGCTGATCCTGGTCGGCTACTCGAAGAACATCAACCTGAACCCGTTCAACGGCTTCATGGGCGCGCTGCCGACGATGATCAACCAGGACCGCACCGAACTGGCCCTGCCGCACGCCGCGGACCGAGTCTGGGCGGCGGCGCTCACGCTGATCCTGCTCGTCCTTGCCCTCAACCTGCTGGCCCGGCTCATCGCCCGGTTCAGCGCCATCAAGTCGAAATAGTCACGAGAGGTTCTGAGTCGATATGGCGAAGCGCATCGAGGTCAGCGGCCTCAACGTCTACTACGGCGATTTCAAGGCCGTCGAGGACGTGTCGATGACGGTCGAGCCCCGCTCGGTCACGGCGTTCATCGGCCCGTCCGGCTGCGGCAAGTCCACCTTCCTGCGCACCCTGAACCGGATGCACGAGGTGATCCCCGGCGCCCGCGTCGAGGGCAAGGTGATGCTGGACCAGCAGGACCTGTACGGCACCGGGGTCGACCCGGTCGCGGTCCGGCGGGTCGTCGGCATGGTGTTCCAGCGGCCGAACCCGTTCCCGACGATGTCGATCTTCGACAACGTCGCGTCCGGCCTGAAGCTGAACGGTGTCCGGGACAAGAAGAAGCTCACCGAGGTCGTCGAGTCCTCGCTGAAGGGCGCGAACCTCTGGAACGAGGTCAAGGACCGCCTCGACAAGCCCGGCGCGGGCCTGTCCGGTGGTCAGCAGCAGCGGCTGTGCATCGCCCGGGCGATCGCGGTCGAGCCCGAGGTGATCCTGATGGACGAGCCCTGCTCGGCGCTGGACCCGATCTCCACGCTGGCGATCGAGGACCTGATCGAGAAGCTGAAGGACAAGTACACCGTCGTGATCGTCACGCACAACATGCAGCAGGCGGCCCGGGTCTCGGACCAGACCGCGTTCTTCAACCTGGCCGCGACCGGCAAGCCCGGCCGGCTGATCGAGATGGCCCCGACCAAGCAGATCTTCTCCAACCCGTCGGAGAAGGCCACCGAGGACTACATCACCGGCCGCTTCGGCTGATCCGCGGTACGCCGCTGTGCTGCCGGCCGCCGTGACGAAACCTGTCGCGGCGGCCGCTGCTGTTCCGGAACCCCTTTACACGCAGAGCGTCCGGGCAGAACTACACGCAGAGCGTTCGGGCAAAGTTGACCCGGGCAAGCACATCGGCGACATCGCGGGGCGAACCAACGCCGACGTGGGTGTTGTGGGTGCGGTTGCCGTTCTGCACGGTGACCTGGACGAAGCCGGTGGTCCGGCGCTCCTTGCAGAGCAGGAAGAGCAGCCCGAGCAGGCAGGCCAGCGCGAAGACGATCGCCAGGATGATCGCCCAGGCGGGGATCTTCTCCTCGGTCCGCGACATGTCCATCGCCGACCAGTTCGCGCCGTGGGTCGGCAGCACACCGGCCGGGGTGACGATCCGCTGCTGCTCGACCGAGATGTCGCCGACAGTGACAAGCACCGGACCGGCCGGCAAGGCCTGCAAGGGCATCTGCGGCTGCTGGAAGTGACCGCCGACCGGCGGCGGGAACGCACCGGGAGCCATCCCGTAGGGACCTGGTTGTGCTTGTGGGGCGGCCTCGAAGGTGGGCGGGGCGGAGTACTGCACCGGGAGGTGGCGGGTCGGATCGCCGCCGGGGGCCTGGCCGGGCGCAGGTTCACGAGGGGATTCAGTCACAGGCAGACCCTAAGCGTTCCGCGGCCCGGTGTGGGGGCGTGACCGCGAACCTGTGGAAAAGATAGCCTGCGAGGATTCCTCGACGTTCTCAGAAGGGAACCGCGGTGAGCACACCGACGCCACCTCCCGGCGACGACCAGAACGACCAGAACCGGCCGCAGGACACCCCAGAGACCCCGGGTGAACAGCCGAACCAGTACGGACAGTCCGACCCGTACGGTCAGCAGGGCCAGCCTGGCCAGTCCGAGCAGCCTGGTCAGTACGGCCAGCCGGGACAGTACGGTCAGCCCGGTCAGTACGGTCAGGAGCCCGGTCAGCAGCAGCCTGGTCAGTACGGGCAGCAGCCCGGCCAGTCGCAGTACCCGGGTCAGCCGGGGCAGTACGGCCAGCAGGGCGGTTATGAGCAGCAGCAGGGCGGCTATGGCCAGCAGCCCGGTCAGCCTGGTCAGCCCGGCCAGTACGAACAGCAGCAGGGCTACGGCCAGCAGGGTTACGGCCAGCAGGCTGGTTACGGTCAGCAGCAGGCAGGCAGCTACGGGCAGCAGCCCGGTCAGTACGGATCGTACGGCCAGGGGCAGGCCGGCTATGGCTACGGTGCGCAGCCGCAGAACAACACCCCGCAGACGCTGGCCATCATCGGCATCGTCTGCTGGTTCTGCTGCGGTATCGCGTCGGTCGTCCTCGGTCTGATTGCGCAGGGCAAGTTCCGCGAGCAGGGCCGTCCGGACACGCTGGCCAAGGTCGCCTGGATCGGCGGCGTCGTGTCGATCGCGCTGTCGGCCGTCGGCTCGATCGTCAACTACATGAACTGAACCGCGCGCTCCCGGCTGTCAGGCGGTCAGTGCAGGTTGCGAGCGACGCCGTACACGGCGAGCAGCACGAGCACGCCTTTCAGCACCCAGTCCGCGACCCGCGGGCTCATCGACAGCCGGGGCAGGCGCACCAGTCGCAGTGACTCGAGCGCCCAGGCAAGCACCTGGTAGCCGAGGGCAACACCCACCAGCGGCCCGAGCACCAGGATCACCGGGTTGAAGTGCCACGCGGTGACCAGATCGCCGCGCAGCAGGGCCGCCGCCATCCGGGTCGAGCCACACAGCGGGCAGTTCAGCCCGGTGGTGGCGTGCAGGATGCACGGGATGCCGAGGCCGGACAGCTGATAGACGCCGGCCAGCGCGAACCCGCCGACACCGACCGCGGACAGGCCCCACACGCGGCGGTCCAGCGGCTGGACCGGTCCGGTGGGCCGAAGTACGACGCTCTGCGAGACGCTCACCCGACAACGGTAACTCTCATCACGTGGGATCCGTTCGCAGGTCTGAGCCGTCCGACCACTAGCCTGCAGTTCACTCCTCAACAGTTATTCGTAGAAGGGATCGTCGTGAGCTCTCCGACGCCACCGCCGGGTTACGGCCCGCAGGACCCACAGCAGCCGGGTCAGTACGGCCAGCCAGGCCAGTACGGTCAGCCCGGTCAGCAGCAGGGCCAGTACGGGCAGCAGCCCGGCTATGGCGGCCAGCAGCAGCCTGGGTACGGCCAGCAGCCCGCTCAGCCGGGTCAGTACGGTCAGCAGCCCGGTCAGCAGCAGGGCTACGGCCAGCAGCCGGGTTATCCCCAGCAGGGGCAGTACGGGCAGCAGCCCGGCCAGCCGGGTCAGTACGGTCAGCCGTACGGCGGCCAGGCGGGCTACGGCCAGTACGGGCAGCCGGGCGGCTTCGGCGGCGGCGTCCCGGGCAACCTGGCCGCATGGCCGAACCGGGTCGGTGGCGCGCTCATCGACGGTCTGATCGTCGGTGTGCCCTACGGCATCGGCTCCGCCCTGTCGAACAGCAACAGCTCGGCTGTGGCGATCATCGCGATCGTCTTCTACCTGATCGGCATCGGCCTGGCGATCTGGAACTACATCATCCGTCAGGGCAGCACCGGTCAGACGGTCGGCAAGCAGGTCCTCGGCCTGAAGCTGATCGGCGCCGAGACCGGCCAGCCGCTGGGCGCCGGTAAGACGTTCCTGCGCCAGCTCACCCACATCCTCGACAGCGCGGCCTGCTACCTCGGCTACCTGTGGCCGCTGTGGGACGAGAAGCGTCAGACCTTCGCGGACAAGATCAACAACACGTACGTCGTCAAGCTCTGACACCGACCTGACGACTCCCGGACGCCGTGGCCTGAAGAGGCCGCGGCGTCCGCTCGTTGGGATAACAGAGAGGACCCCTCGTGACCACCCCTCCCTCAGGCCCGTATGGCGGCCAGTTCCCGCCTGGCCAGCCGGGTCAGTACCCGAACCAGGGCTACAACCCTTACGGACAAGGCGCTCCGGGACCGGCAGGCTACGGGTACGGCTACGCGCCGGCCGGCCGCCTCGCGGACTGGCCGATCCGGGTCGGCGCCTCGTTGCTCGACTCGCTGCTCACGGCCATCCCGGCCATCGCCGGCGTGCTCGTCGCGCTGGTCGTCAACGGCGACCAGGAGGAACTGGGCGCGGGCGGCGGGATCGCGATGATCGGCGGGTTCGTGGTGGCGTTCGTGGTCTGGGTGTGGAACCGCGTCGTCCAGCAGGGCCGCACCGGTCAGTCGTTCGGCAAGAAGGTGACCGGGCTGCGGGTCGTGGACGCCCACACCGGTCAGCTGATCGGCATCGGCAAGACCATCGGCCGTGAGGTGTGCGCGCAGATCTTCAACCAGCTCTGCATCCTGAACGTGCTCTGGCCGCTCTGGGACGACAAGCAGCAGACCTGGCACGACAAGGCCGTCGGGGACATCGTCATCCGCCCCTGACCGCCAGAGCAAATGACGGTCAATGCGAGCGGAGCAGTCCCGCGCAGGTGACCGCCCACAGCACGCTGGTGAACGTGCCGATGATGAAGCGCTCGGCAACGGCCTGTGGGGTGACCGACGCCGGCTGATCGGGACTGCGAAGCTCCGGGTATCGCGCCAGGCCCTTGATCGCCAGCACGATGGCGATGCCTTCCGGCCAACCGGAGACCAGTGCGGCGTAGATGGCCATCCGTTCCAGCGCACCGATCAGAGCGCCGCCACGCAGTACCTCGCCGGCTTTCTGGGTCGACTGAGCCCTGGTGTTGCCCCGGTCGGCCAAAGCCATCACAGAGGTCGTCAGCGGCCCGCCGCCGGTGACTGCCAACGCTCCGGCCAGCAGGAGCAGCACATCCCACCAGCGTTCGGCCCAGCCCGCCACTCCGTCACCTGCGAGGAGCAGTACACCGACGGTGACCAGGCAGGCCAGCATCACGCCGCTGATGATGATCTCGAGGTTGGAACCGGACTTGGGCACCCACGCGAGGACGGCGAGGACCAGTGCGGCAGCGGTCAGGGACAGGACCAGTGCCGTCACGCAGCGACTCCGGCATCCAAGAGGTCGGCGGCAAGCACCCGTCCGCGCTGTTCCTCCGCGAATCCGGCGGCCTGCGCCCGCTGCGTCACCGCAGACTGACTGATGCCGAGTTTCACGCCGATCTCCCGCCTCGTGAGTCCTTCTGCCAGCAGGTCCGCGACTGCCCAGCCACGGTCGCTCCGACGGCGCAGCACGGACGCCATCAGCCAGAGCACCGTTTCCACCTGCTCCGCGGTCCGGGTGTCCGATCCGACCACGTTCAGGTGGTGCGGACTCGACTTGGCGCGAGTGACCGCCTCGCGGGCGAACACGAACGCGTCACCGCTGCCGGCCCGGGTACTGCGGGGCAGTGGCTCGATGACCGCGCCGACGCCGAGTCCGACGTACCAGGTGTCCGCGCGGAGCAGCTCGACGATCACGTCGATCGTCGGGCGGGCCTCGGAGAGCACGCCCTGGACCTCGTCGCCGGCGGTGCGTTCGAACTTCCGCAGGAGTCCGGTCCGCCGTGGGCGGCGGTTCAGGGAGTTGAGTAGCTCGGGTACGAGATCGCTCGTGCTTCGGCTGCCGCGCTGATCTACGGTGAGAACGAAGACCACCCTGCACCTCCTTCCGAACGGGTTAAGGCTACAGTCTTATTCACGTAGAGTGAAGGCCAAAACCTGAATCGCTTCACCCCGCTACTCCCTGTATCCGTTTTCACAGGTCGTCGCCGACCGGACCCGGGGGCGGCGGCCCGCCCGCGGGGGGGGGGCGGCACGCAGGAATGGGGTGGGGGGTGGTCGTGGTGTGTGGTGTGGGAGGGGGCTGAGTGACAAACAGCGACCCGG
>NZ_JBSHBJ010000042.1:39742-66447 GCF_053611945.1 Kribbella sp. NPDC054772
CGTGGAGAAGTTCAAGAAGCGCTACGGCCAGAAGTAACGGTCTGGTCCTTGACGGGCCGCCGCCCCCCCCCCCGGCGGCCGGCGGGGCGCGGGCTCCAGCGATCAGTCGGTGAGCGGGAGGTAGAGCTTCTGGTCGGTGGACCGGAAGGTCTCGGACATCTCGGCGAAGCCGGCCTCGACGGCTTCGGTGGAGGTCAGGCCGTGCTCCTCGGCGTACGCGCGAATGTCGGCGGTGATCCGCATCGAGCAGAACTTCGGGCCGCACATCGAGCAGAAGTGCGCGGTCTTGGCGGGCTCGGCGGGCAGCGTCTCGTCATGGAAGGAGCGCGCGGTGTCCGGGTCCAGCGAGAGGTTGAACTGGTCCTCCCAGCGGAACTCGAACCTTGCCTTGGACAACGTGTCGTCCCAGGCCTGCGCCCCTGGATGCCCCTTGGCCAGGTCCGCCGCGTGCGCGGCGATCTTGTACGTGATCACGCCGGTCTTCACGTCGTCGCGGTCCGGCAGCCCGAGGTGCTCCTTCGGAGTGACGTAGCAGAGCATCGCCGTGCCGAGCCAGCCGATCTGGGCGGCTCCGATCGCCGACGTGATGTGGTCGTAGGCCGGCGCCACATCGGTTGCCAACGGCCCCAATGTGTAGAACGGCGCCTCGCCGCAGAGCTCCTCCTCGAGCCGCACGTTCTCCGCGATCTTGTGCATCGGAACGTGTCCCGGCCCCTCGATCATCACCTGGACGTCGTGCTCCCAGGCGATCCGCGTCAACTCCCCCAGCGTCCGCAGCTCGGCGAACTGCGCCTCGTCGTTCGCGTCCGCGATGCACCCGGGCCGCAGCCCGTCGCCGAGCGAGAACGTCACGTCGTACGCGCGGAGGATCTCGCACAGTTCCGCGAAATGCGTGTACAGGAAGGACTCCTGGTGGTGCGCAAGACACCACGCCGCCATGATCGAACCGCCCCGCGACACGATCCCGGTGATCCGGCGCGCGGTCAGCGGGACATACCGCAGCAGTACGCCGGCATGCACGGTCATGTAGTCGACGCCCTGCTCGCACTGCTCGATCACCGTGTCGCGGTACACCTCCCACGACAGCGCGGCCGGATCGCCCTTCACCTTCTCCAAGGCCTGGTACAGCGGCACCGTCCCGATCGGCACCGGTGAGTTGCGCAGGATCCACTCCCGCGTCTCGTGGATGTTCTTCCCGGTGGACAGGTCCATCACCGTGTCGGCGCCCCACCGCGTGGCCCAGACGAGCTTCTCGACCTCTTCCTCGATCGAGCTGCTGACAGCGGAGTTTCCGATGTTCGCGTTCACCTTCACCAGGAACTTCTTCCCGATGATCATCGGCTCGCTCTCCGGGTGACACCGGTTCGCCGGGATCACGGCGCGACCGCGCGCCACCTCGTCGCGGACCAGTTCCGGATCGAGCCCTTCCCGCAGGGCGACGTACCTCATCTCCTCGGTGATGACGCCGGCCCGGGCGTGCCCGAGCTGGGTCCGCGGCTCGCGGCCGGCGATCCACTCCCGCCGCAGCGCCGGCAGACCGGCCTGGACGTCGATCGCGGCCTTCGCGTCGGTGTACGGACCGGACGTGTCGTAGAGGTCGAAGTGTTCGCCGTCGGTGAGGTGGACGCGGCGCGCCGGCACCCCGAGGTCCCCCCGGTAGATCTTCTCCGAGCCCGAGATCGGGCCGGTGGTGACGGCCGGACGGATCGTGCTGACATTCACCATGCTGGTGCTCCCTACGCCGGAATTACCCGGACAGGTTCGGCGGTCGGCGGCGCCGGCCAGGTGCGATTCCTGGACCAGCCGCCCTCTCAGCCCACTACGGTGCGAGCTCCCGCGATATCGATTTGTCACCGGCCACTCTAACGAGCCGGTACCGTCTAGGGATGCGCGACCTCGTGTACCCGCCCGTCATCGCCTTCGCGAAGACCGCCTTCACGGTGCTGGACCTGCAGATCCGCCGGACCGGGACCGAGCACGTCCCGCGCACCGGCGGAGCGCTGATCGCGATCAACCACATCAGCTACGTCGACTTCATCCTGGGTGGGTACGGCGCGGTGCCGGCCAAACGGGTCGTCAGGTTCATGGCCAAGGAGGTGTTGTTCCGCAATCGGTACTCCGGCCCGCTGATGCGCGGGATGCACCACATCCCCGTCGACCGGGACGCGGGCGCCGCGTCGTACCAGGAGGCGATCCGCCACCTCGGGGCGGGCGAGCTCGTCGGGGTGTTCCCGGAGGCGACGATCAGCCGGTCGTTCGAGCTCAAGGAGTTCAAGACCGGCACGGTGCGGATGGCCGCCGAGGCCGGCGTACCCGTGATCCCGATGATTCTGTGGGGCACGCAGCGGATGTTCACCAAGGACCACCCGCGGGACTTCTCCCGGCACCGCCCGATCGCGATCAGCGTCGGCGCGCCGATCACGGTGACCGCGGACGACGACCCGGCCGAGGCGACCGCGCACCTGCGCTCGACGATGGCCGGGATGCTCGACGAGACGATCCGGAGCTATCCCGAGCAGCCGGCCGGCGCCTGGTGGCTGCCGGCTTCGTACGGCGGCAGCGCACCGACACCGGAGGAGGCCGAGCGGCTCGACCGCGAGGAGCTCGCCCGGCGCGCCGAGAAGCGCAAGCAGGCCAACTGACCCCCGTGATTGGGGCCGCTCCGGCGCGGACAAGACCTTGACCCTAGACCCGGATCGAGGGTACGAATGCGCTCGTTGACTGAACAGGTACCTGGGGGGTCCCTGTACGACGGGTCGCCACGAGCGGCCCGGGTACTTGAACGGCGGGGAAGGTCTTGTTCGATTCACCGGAAGAGCTACATCTGTTCGACCCAGGGGCGATGACCCCGGCGCCGCACGTGGCCGAGCACATCCCGGACGCGGGGGCGTTCTTCGTCGAGTGGGCGGTCCGCGGGCTGACCCAGGAGCGGGCCCGCGAGATCGAGTCCGCGGTGAACGGCCGGCGGAACCAGAACGGCTGGTTCCCCCTCGAGACGCTGGACAACATCGGCAGCAAGGGCTTCTGGCGCGGCCCACTGACCTATCTGGCCCGGATGACGGCCGACGACCCACAGATCGTCCAGGAGTGGGCCACGGACGGCCTGCGCGGCGAGCAGGTCGCTCGCATCCACGCGACCGTCGACCACCTGCTGCACCAGCAGGGGCACGCCGCCGCCGCGACCTGGGCGGTGGCGGTCCGGCCGCGCATGTACCTCGACGCCGAGGTCCTGGGCGACCGGCTGCTGGCCGCCTGGGAGTACAACCTCGGCTCGATCCGCAGCAAGGACGTGGCCAAGTCGGTCCGTCGCTGGAACCGCTGACAGCAGCCGGTACGACGGGCAGCCCGCCAGAGCGCCCGTCGTACCTCCTAGTGAAACTGCGGGATGATCAGGTACAGGCCGTAGAGCACGGACGCCAGACAGGCGGCGAAGCACAGCGCAGCGACGCTGGTGTCCACGAAGGACGGCTGCCGCTTGTCGTCGATCGCCACGGCCCGCCGCGACATCGCTGCCACGCCGAGCGCGAACAGCACTGCCAGGCCGGTCCCGAAGAGCAGGCTGACCAGCGCCACCTCACCGAGGGCACCCCATTTGATGGTCATCGTCGTCCTTCTCTCAGGCGGCCGCGGTGGACACGGACGGGGTCGTGGAGCCCGGGTACTCGTTGACGTTGTCCGAGGTCACCGGACGGCGCCTGGAGGCGGCATAGATGGCGCCACCGGCCACGAGCGCGAGTACGGCGATGGCGACCACCCCGAGCGTGCCGGAGTCGGCGACCCGCCCGGACAGCGCGCCGACGACCGCGGCGGCCGGAAGCGTCAACAGCCACGCGACGGCCATCCGGCCGGCGACGGTCCAGCGCACTTCAGCCAGCCGCTTACCGAGGCCGGCGCCGAGGATGCTGCCGGAGCAGACCTGCGTGGTGGACAGCGGGAAGCCCAGGTGGGACGAGGCCAGCAGCACCGCGGTCGAACTCGTCTCCGCCGCGAAGCCCTGTGGCGACTCGATCTCGGCCAGCCCCTTGCCCATGGTCCGGATGATCCGCCAGCCGCCCAGGTAGGTACCGGCCGCGATCGCCAGACCGGCCGCCAGGATCACCCACAACGGCGGCCGCGAGCCTGTCGGCAGGCTGCCGGAGGTGATCAGCACCAGCGTGATCACGCCCATCGTCTTCTGCGCGTCACCGGTGCCGTGAGCAAGCGAGACCAGCGAGGCGGACGCGATCTGTCCGGCGCGGAAGCTGTCGTTCACCGTCTGCTTCCGGGCCCGCGCGGTGATCTTGTAGGCCAGGAACGTGCCGAGCAACGCGACCACACCGGCCACGATCGGCGCCAGGACGGCCGGCACGATGATCTTCTGGACGACGGTCGCGAAATGGACCGCGTCGCTCCCGGAGGCGATCCAGGTGGCGCCGATCAGGCCGCCGAACAGCGCGTGTGACGAGGAGCTCGGCAGCCCGAGGTACCAGGTCAGCAGGTTCCACAGGATGGCACCGACCAGGCCGCCGAAGATCACCGGGACAGTCACCTTCGCGTCGTCGACGATGCCGCTGGAGATCGTTTTGGCCACCTCGGTGGAGATGAACGCGCCGACCAGGTTCAGCACCGCGGACACCGCGACCGCGACCTTGGGTTTCAGAGCGCCGGTGGCGATCGACGTCGCCATCGCGTTGGCGGTGTCGTGGAAACCGTTGGTGAAGTCGAACACCAACGCGGTGACGATCACCACGACGACCAGGAACGACAGGTCCATGCGACCACTTCCCTTGGGGCGGAGGATCAGCAAAGTCGATCGACCGTAGGCCGGGTGAGTGAATTCGAAATGAACCCGTTCGGACACCGTGCGTGAGGATTACGGAACGGGCTACTCGAGGATCCGGTGGATGATCTCGTAGACCAGCGCGGCCACGATCCCGGCCGCCGGGATGGTCAGCACCCAGGCGGTGACGATGCCCTTGGCAACACCCCAGCGGACCGCGGACAGCCGCTTGGTGGCGCCGGCGCCCATCACCGCGGAGGTGATCGTGTGGGTGGTGGAGACCGGGGCGTGCAGGCCGATCGCCATCACGTACAGCACGGACGCCGAGATCGCCTCGGAGGCGAAGCCACGGGCCGGGTCCAGGTGGATGATCCGGCGGCCGAGCGTCCGCATGATCCGCCAGCCACCGGAATACGTGCCGAGCGAGATCGCGGTCGCGGCGGCCAGCTTCACCCAGACCGGGATGCCGTCGCCGGCGTTCGCGTGGCCGGTGGTGAGCAGCGCCAGGAAGATCACGCCCATCGTCTTCTGCGCGTCCTGCAGGCCGTGGCCGAGCGCCATCGCGGCCGCCGACAGCGACTGCGACAGCCGGAACCCGCGGGTGGTCCGGCCGGGGTTGCGGTTGCGGAACAGCCAGAGGATCGCGGTCATCAGCAGGAAGGCGCCGAGGAACCCGACCGCGGGCGACAGCACCATCGGGATGACGACCTTGTCGACGATGCCGGACCACAGCACGGTGCTCGCCGAGGCGAGGCCGGCGCCGACCAGGCCGCCGATCAGCGCGTGCGACGAGGAGCTGGGCAGGCCGAAGTACCAGGTGATCAGGTTCCAGGTGATGGCGCCGACCAGCGCGGCGATCACGACCACCAGGCCGTGCTGGCCCGCCGGCGTCTCGATGATGCCTTTGCCGACCGTCTCGGCCACCTCGGTGCCGAGGAAGGCGCCGAGGAAGTTCATCACCGCGGCCATCCCCAGCGCCACCCGCGGCGTCAGCGCGCGCGTCGACACCGAGGTGGCGATCGCGTTGGCGGCGTCGTGGAAGCCGTTGGTGTAGTCGAAGCCGAGGGCGATCACCACGACGGCGATGACGAGCGCGAGCTCCACGCTCAGGACTCCTTGACGGCGATCTGCTCGACCGTGTTCGCGACGTGCTCGAAGGCGTCGATCGCGGCCTCCAGCAGGTCGACCACGGTCTTCAGCTTCATGACGGTCAGCGCGTCGTACTCGCCGCTGAACAGTTTCGCGATCAGCCGCCGGTGGACCGCGTCACCGGTGTTCTCCAGCCGGTTGATCTCGATCCAGTACTCGGCCAGGTCCTTCATGGTCCGCAGCCGCGGCATCGTCTCCGCGGTCAGCTGCGCGGCCCGCTGGAGTACTTCGATCTGCTCGGCGATCTCCTCCGGCAGCTTCTCCAGGTTGAAGAGGTGGACGGTGTCGACCGCCTCCTCCATGAAGTCCATGACATCGTCGAGGTCGGAGGCCAGCCGGTAGATGTCCTCGCGGTCGAACGGGGTGACGAAGGTCGAGTTGACCCGGCGGATGATCGAGTGCGTGGTCTCGTCGGCCGCGTGCTCGGCATCCTTCATCTGGGCGGCGATCTGATGGCTCGAGGACAGACCTGTTCCCGCCGTACTGCCGAGCAGTTCCGCCAGGATCCGGGATCCGTCCACGAGGTGGTTGGCGGACTCGGTGAAAAGGTCGTAGAACGTCGGGTCGTTCGGACGCAGACGTAACGGCACTTCAAGCTCCGGATGAACGAGGGACAAACCGTGAACATGCTAGGGGGAACATGCGGTTGACGTGGCATCAGCCCGGGTCAACGTAGCGCGTCGTGATGAACTTGCCAGTCAAGCGGTCCACAATGGGTAACCGATCGGTTTCAGCGCGTGATGACGGCGTACAGGTCGAAGAGGCCGACGACGAGCACCAGACCGGCCGCGACCCGGAGCACGTGCTGGTGGCCGAGGGCATGCACCGCTCCGCCCTTGGTCCGCCGGTAGACGGCGCTGACAGCGGTCCAGCAGCCCATGGAGAGCACCAGAACGACGATTCCGAGACCGGTCCGGACGTCGGACGAGCCGTGGCCGGAGGCAAGCAGGAGGGCTCCGTTGGCGATCAGGCCGAGCGCGGTACGCCGCCACGCGAGCAGCGTCCGCTCGGGCTGCCGGCCGGGATCCGGTGTGCTCATCGCCACAGTCAGCGCCAGAGGGAGAACAGCAGGCCGACCAGGCCCACGACGGCGATCGTTGCCCCCAGCATCAGCGGCAGCCGGGTCACCGGGAGTGCGCCGCCACGGCGGATCGCGGTCAGGTTCTGCTGCCAGCGGCGGAAGGCCCCGCCGGTGGTCACGATACCGGCACAAACCAGAATGACGCCGATCACCCGAGCCGGCCAGCGGTCGGGGCCCAGGTCGAGGAACTGCACCGCGGACAGGCCACCGGCGTAGCAGGCGAGCGAGGTCCGCAGGTACGCCAGATACGTGCGCTCGTTCGCCAGGGTGAAGCGGTAGTCCGGCTCCTGCTCGTGATCCTGGTCCGCGTCGGTCATCCGCAGCTCACCAGACCATGGTCCTGTTTGAGGGTCAGCACACGCCGCACGCTACCTGTCAGCTTCGCGGCGAAGGACTTGTCCTCCCCCGCCTTGTCGACCAGGGCGTTCACCATGGTCTCGGTCAGCCCGGCCTTGGCGTTGATGACGACGTCGCCGCCGGCCGCGACGAACCGGGTCGCGCGCTCACCGGCCGGGACCGACGCGACCTCGGCGGCCGCGCCCACGTCGTCGGTGATCACGACGCCGCGCCAGCCGAGGTCGCCGCGCACCATGCCCTGAATGACGGTCGGCGAGAACACCGCGCGGTTGTCCGGGTCGATCTTGGTGTACGTCACGGTCGAGATCATCACCATCGACGTACCGGCCGCGATCCCGTCGGCGAACGGCTGCAGGTCGGCGTCACCGCGCACCGTGACGTTGTCGACGACACCCGACGCGAAGTCGGTGTTGCCGCGCACCCGCCCGAGCCCCGGGAAGTGCTTGACCGACGTCGCCACGCCCGCCTGGCGCATCCCCTGGACGAACGCCCGCACGCCCTGCCCAGCGACCTGCGGCGTGCTGCCGTACTCACGGTCCAGCTGCCCGATCGGCGCGTTCTGCGACTTCAGCGAACTCGGTACGACGTCAGCCACCGGCGCGAGGTCGACGGTGACACCGGCCTGCTTGAGCTGACTGCCCCACTGCCGCGCCTCCACGGTGAGCTTGGAACTGGACCAACTACCTTGCACCGTTGCCGCGGGAATCCGGTCGAAACCAGGACCCTTCAGACGCTGGATCTGGCCGCCCTCCTGATCCGCGGCGATCAGTGGGCGCACCCCTTTGACCGTGGCAGCAGTCGTCACTGCGGCCGTCGCCGTACGGGTGTGCGCGAGACCGCCACTCTTGCCGACCAGGAAGACACTGCCGGGCTTCTGCTCCTGTACGACGGTCCGCTGGGCGGAGCTCATGCCACTCGCGTCGACGCCGGTCATGATCAGCTGGCCCGCCTGCTCGCGCAGGGTCAACGCTTGGAGCTTCTGGTCGACGCAGCTGGGTGCCTTCGTCGGCGGCTTGCTCGGCGACGGCGTCGCGAGCGGGGTGGCACTCTCGGTCGGAGTCTGGGCGGGCAGGCTGGATTCTTCGGTTGTCGGGACCGTCGAGGACGGAGCGGTGCTCGGTCCCGCGGTCGGTGAGTCGTTGCCGCTGCAGCCGGCCAGGGCGAGGGCAGTCAGCGCAAGGAGCGCGACCGGGCGCCTCATCTCAGTTTCGCTCCCAGGCCGCTCGGTCGATGGTGTCGCCCGAGTGCCGGGCCAGCGTCGCGCAAACGTCGTACAACTGCTCGACCTGCTCCGGGGTGAGGGCGTCGAAGATCGACTTGCGGACCTCGTCGACGTGGCCGGGGGCGGTGTCGATCAGCTTCTGCCGGCCGAGCTCGGTGAGGATCGCGACCTGGCCGCGGCGGTCGGACTCGATGCCCTCGCGCTTCACCCAGCCGTTCTGCTCGAGCCGGTTGACCGCGTGCGAGAGCCGGCTGCGGGAACCGAGAGTGGCGACCGCGAGTTCACTCATCCGCAGCCGGTTGGCGGGCGCCTCGGACAGCCGGACGAGGATCTCGTAGTACGTGTGCGGAATTCCGGCGTCGCGTTGGAGTTGCTGCTCGATCCGGCCGCTCACCACTCGCTGCGCCGCGATGTACGCACGCCACGCCTGCGCTTCTGTCTGGTTCAGCCACCGGGGTTCCGCCATCCCCGCAGCGTACTTGTTCACCGACCCGGATCAGCAGTACGGCGCTGGCACACACCAGCATGCCGACGACGGCCAGTGCACCGATCGTCTCGTGGAAGAACAGGAACGCGAACACCATCGTGGTCGGCGGGACCAGGTAGAGCAGCGCGCTGATCCTGGTCGCACCGGACAGCTTGAGGTTCACGAGGTACAGACCCCAACCACCTCCGGTCGCCAAGAGCACCAGCCAGAGGACGGCTCCGTAGAAGCCTGGCTGCTCAGGCACCGTCAGTTGGTTGGTCGCTGCGGCCAGTGCGGTGAAGAGGACTGCGGATGTCAGGCTCTGGATCGCGAGTGCGTCCAGTGAGCTTGTACTCGGCTTTCGACGACGATCCAGGCAGGTGCCAGCGACCAAGCCGAGTAGACCGCCGATCGGTACCAGGAAGAGCAACGGCGAACCATGGCCGGCACTGAGGTCGTCGGCGACGACCAGACCGACGCCGGAGAGTCCGAGAACCAATCCGAACCACTGACGCCGATTGACCCGCTCGCCGAGCAACGGGCCCGCGACCGTCGCGATCAGCAACGGCTGGAGCGATCCGATCAGCGCGGTCACGCCCGCCGTGATGCCGTGGTCGATGCCGGTGAAGATCAGGCCCAGGTAGACGAACTGGGTGAGGAACGCCATCCACACCTGCGACACGAGGTCCCGGCGGGAGATGCGTGGCCGGCGGATCGCGAGGATCACGACTCCGATCACCCCCGCGACCAGGAACCGCCAGGCGAGCAGATCGAACGCGGAGGTGTACTCCGTGCCCCACCGAGCACCGATGAAGCCGCAGCTCCAGAACACGACGAACCCGGCTCCGGCAGCCAGGGCGAGCACCCGCTGTTTGGTCATAGCGAGACAGTAACCACACCGGTCGGTATACTGTCAGTATGCTCGACCAGCAGATGAGACTGATCGTGGATCGCGATGTGGCCGCGGCGCCCCGGCTGACCCCCGCCGGCGAGCGCATCCTGACGGCCGCGTCGACCCTGTTCTACGAGCAGGGGATCCGGACTGTCGGCGTCGATGCGATCGCCGCGGCCGCGGACGTGACCAAGAAGACGCTGTACGACCGGTTCGGGTCGAAGGACCGCCTGATCGCGGCGTACCTCGAGGAGCGGAACCGGGTCTGGCACCAGTTCCTCGACGAGCAGCTCGCGCAGCGGCGACCGGCGACGCCGGAAGAGGTGATCCTGGCGCTGTTCGCGGCGCTGACGGACTGGCTGGCCGGCTCGCGGAACGGGTGCGGGTTCATCAACGCGAGCGTGGAGCTGGCGGCGCCGGACCATCCGGCGATGCCGGTGATCGTGGGGCAGAAGCAGTGGATGCGGTCCGAGTTCGCGGCGCAGGCCACGGCGGCGGGGCTCGCGGATCCCCATGAGCTCGCCGATCGGTTGCTGCTGCTGCACGAGGGAGCGCTCGTGAGTTACCGAGTGGCGGCGATGACCGATGCGCCCGAGGTCGCGGCGCGGGCGGCCGCCGATCTGCTGGCCGGGTGGCCGCGGGCCTAGGAGCTGGTGCGCTTGGTGAGGGTCAGGCCGACGAGGCGGGACACGACCATGGCGACGTACCCGAGGCCGGCGAGTTGTTCGAGCATGACGACCGAGCGACCCCAGGACGTGATCGGGACGATGTCGCTCAGGCCGGTGCTGGACAGCGTCGTGAAGCTTAGGAAGAGCAGCTCCATCCAGGTACGGTCGTTGGCCGGGGCAACGGCCGCGGTGAAGCTGCCGGGGACGACGGCCTGCACGAACACGTACAGGTAGGCGAATCCCCAGGCCACCAGCGTGAACGTGGCGCCGGTCGCGAAGAGTTCGTCGACGCTGACGTCGTGGTCGGAGAGCATGTAGCGGAGCAGGCAGTACGCCGCGTAGAAGTAGAAGGCGGCGTGCAGGACGCCGGAGATCGCGACCACCGGCTCGGTCGGGTTGAACGCGTCGAGCACCGAGAGCACGACCGCCGGGATCCCTAGGCAGATGCTGATCCAGGTGAGGCCTGGGGTGGCGCGGACGGAGAACACCGCGAGCACGAGAACGACGATGCCGAGGATCTCGAACGCGACCCGGCCGGGCCGTGATCCTTCCATCGCGGGGTAGACCAGCACGCCCAGCAGCTGGACCACGAGCAGGACGGCCGACGGGTTCCGCCGGGCATACTCGACGACCTTCACCGCGCGCCCCTTGCCGGTACGGCGTCCTCGATTTCTGCTGTTTCCTCGGTCGGTGCTGTTTCCTCGCGGGAGGCGATGATCGCGGCGCGGCGGGCCAGGCGGTGGCTCCGCCGGATCTCGGCCTCGCGCAGCCGCCGGCGGTCCTCGTCCGTCACCGGATCCACCTGCGGCACCTCGCGCGGCTTCCCCTCCGCGTCGACCGCCACGAACACCAGGTACGCCGACGCGACGTGTACCTCCGGACCCACCGCGTCCCAGCGATCAGCGGTGATCCGTACGCCGACCTCCATCGAACTGCGGCCGGTCCAGTTCACCTGCGCGCTGAAGTGCACGACGTCGCCGACCCGCACCGGGACCAGGAACACCATCTCGTCCATCGACGCGGTGACCGCGGGACCACCCGAGTGCCGCGCCGCGACCACGCCCGCCGCCGAGTCGACCAGCGTCATGATCACGCCGCCGTGCACGGTGCCGAGCAGGTTCGTCTCGTTCTGCGCGGTGATGTGCGACAGCGAGAGCCGGGTCTCGGAGGTCGGCCGCGACGACGGACTGCTGGACATGCGGGCTCCTTCGGGCGCCTGTGGGCGTGTTGGGGGCGTGTCGGGACCAGGTCGGGTCTGGCCGGGGTCTGCGCAGCGTACCCGTCGAGGTTGTCCACAGGTTCGGATTCGGGCGTTCGGCGGAGGCCGATCCTCGTACCTTCTCTGCCGACTTCTGCAGCCGCTGCCGATCAGGGAGGCCCGCGATGACCCTCGACGTCCCCACCGAACATGCCCAAGGCAACAACTCCGGCCACGCCGATCCGGAGTTCACTCCACTCTCCCGGCGCCAGGCGATGTGGCTCGTGCGACTCGCGCTGGCCACGGCGGCCGACCTCGGCCTCGCCGTCACCTACCAGGGCGGAGCGGCACTGGTGCCGAGCGATCCGTCCGCGAGCGGGCCGGTGCTCGGGTTGAGCAATCTCGCCCGCATCCTGGCCAGGTTCGGCGAGGATCGCTGGCCGGAGCTGATCGCGGAGCATTTCGGTCACCTCGTCGAGCAACTCAGCGCGGGCCCGGTGCCGCCGCCTGCCGATCCTGAGCGGGAGCTGATCCAACGACTCGTGCCCCGCGAGTCACTGCCGCCGGACTGGACGGCGGACCGTCCCGACTTCGTGCCCGGCCTACTGTCCGTCCCGTCCACGGCTGACGACGGCATCGTGACGATGTTCCTCGAGCCCGCCGACCTGGGGCTGACCTGGTCGGATGCCGAGTGCTTCGGGCTGGCGAACCTCCGCCGCCTCGAGGACCACGTGGAGTCCGTCGACCACGACGACCTACGCGTCACCTTCGTCACCGGTTCAGCCTTCGCTGCCTCCCGTGCGCTCGTGCTCGACACCGTGCTCCGCGACTCGCTCCACGTGGAGCACGCGCCGTACGGCGTACTCGCCGCCGTCCCGGCCCGGGACACCCTGCTGCTGCACGTGATCGAGGACCTCTCGGTCATCCCGGCCCTCGGCCTCCTCCTGAACGTCGCAGCCCGCTGCCACTCCCGCGACCCCGGCCCCCTGTCGCCGGACGTCTACCTCGTGACCCCGGACTTCCGCTGGCACCCGGCGACGACCGTGTCCCTCGACCACGCACCGTTGCGCCTCTCCCACGAACTCGAGTCCCTCACAAAGATCCTCGCCACCCGAGAGGCAGCCCGGTGACAACAGATGCGGTGCCAAGAGGCGCGGTGGCGACTCGCGCGGTGATGGCAGGCGCTGCGCCGACCCGTGCGGCGCCGACTCGTGCGGTGGCCACTGGTGCGGTGCCGACACGTGGGGTGACGACAGGCGCGGGTGACAACAGGTGCTGTGGTGACAGGTGCTGTGAGCAACTATTCGGGAGGTGTGAAGTGGCCGGGCCAGTCCGAGTAGCGGATGCGGGAGATCGAGCGGACCTCGCCGAGGGTCGTCCACTCGTCCTTGCCGAGCCGGGCGAGCGGGCGGAGCCGGCGGATCTCCGGGTGGTCACCGTCCAGGACGGCGGCGTCGACGGCGATGTGCCGGACCTGCCCGATCACGAGCGTGCAGTCGCCGAGCTCGATCGTGGTGTGCAGCGTGCACTCGATCGCCACCGGCGACTCCGCGACCCGCGGTACGGCGACCGTTCGGGACGGTTCGGTGGTGACGCCGATTGCCGCGAACTCCGAGACCTCGGGCGGGAAGTTCGTCCCGGAAGCGTTCACCTGCTCGTACAGCGGCTCCGCAGCGAAGTTCACCACGAACTCACCGGTCGCCTCGACGTTGTTCAGGCTGTCCTTGCGCCCGACCGAGGTGAACTGCACCATCGGCGGCTGCACGCTGGCCACGGTGAAGAACGAGTGTGGCGCGAGGTTCAGCACGCCGGCGGCCGATCGGCTCGACACCCACGCGATCGGTCGCGGCACGACCACCGAGTTCAGCAGCGCGTAGAACTCCCGTCGCCCGACGCTGTCCGGATTCACATCGACACGCACGCCCGCAGTACATCAAACTCGTGGAGCGCCGCCATCAGCCGCCTCGCGGATCCGGCCGGCGTTTCCTACGTACCCAGCGTTCGACGGAGAGATGGTTTGGGCGAGCAGTACGACTTCCTGGACCAGGCGATCGCTGTGGCCAAGCGGCACGGCGTCGATCCCGGGCAGGTGAGCGAGGTCGCCGGCGGGGTCGCCAACCGCGCGTTCGTGCTCGGCGAGGAGCTGTTCCTGCGGGTGTCGCGGCCGGGATACGAGGCCGATCTGCTGAAGGAGACCCACGTCGTACCAGCCGCCCGTTCCGTCGGGGTACTGACCCCGGCGATCATCGAGTACGACGACAGCAGGCGCCTCGTCGACTCGCGATACGTGGTGATGGAGCGCGTACACGGCACCGAGCCCACCGACGCACCAACCGGGCTGGCCGAACAACTCGCCCGACTGCACCAGATCGAGCGGAAGCCGGCAGCGGACGGCAGGGCTCGGCGCCCAGCGGAGATCCCAGGACCGGCAGCAGACGGCGGTGCCCGGCTCGCGGCGGAGATCCCGGGGGTGCCGGAGGACGGCTGGGGTGATCCTTGGCGGACGGTCGACGAGCTGGCGACCGGTGGGTATGTGGATGCGGGGACGGCGAAGTGGCTGAGCGGATGGTTCAGTCGGCTCGCGGAGCGGATCGACGACAGCGAGCCGAAGGTGCTGATCCACGGGGACGTTGCCGGCCACAACCTTCTCGCCGGACCGGCGAACGAGCTCCGCGCGTTGATCGACTGGGGTGACGCCGCGTGGGCGCCGCGCGCGATGGAGTTCGCCAAGCTGCCGCTGATCCAGGTCGCCGGGCTCGTCCCGGAGTACGTCGGGCACGCAGCGTCACGCGAGTCGGAGGAGCAGCTGTGCGCCGCTGTCCTCTGGTTCCACCTCGCCTGGGCCGTCGGGAAGGTCACCGCCGACCCGTGGCCCGGTCAGCGGCACTGGACGGCCCCGCCCGCCAGCCGGCTGCTCAGCATCCTGCACTTCTTCACCACCAACCCGCCGGCGCCCTGGTCCGGCCTCACCTAGCGAGCCGGCGATCTCACCCGAACCGGGGATCACGCTCGAGCCGGGGACCGCACCCGAGCCGGGATCTCGCCCAAGCCGGGATCTCGCTCGAGCTGGGGATCTCACCCGGGGCCGGGTGATCTCGCCCCGGGCCGGGCATCTCACCCGAGCCGGGAACCTCGCCCGAGCCGGGAACCTCGCTCGGGCCGGGGATGCCGACCGCGCCCCGGATCAAGAAGGTCAGGCTCTTGGTGTCAGTGCTGGGGTTTCTGCTGGAAAACAAGGGGGTTTGCACTTGTTGTGACATGCGGCAGACTGGGGTTCCGTGACTGATTATGTGGCGGCTGAGAACCGGTACGACGACCAGATGAGCTACCGGCGGACCGGGCGGAGCGGGCTGAAACTGCCGGCGATCTCGCTCGGGCTGTGGCACAACTTCGGCGACGACAAGCCGTTCGCGACGCAGCGCGACATCCTGCGGCGGGCGTTCGACCTCGGCGTCACGCACTTCGACCTGGCGAACAACTACGGCCCGCCGTACGGGTCGGCCGAGACGAACTTCGGGACGCACTTCGCGCGCGATTTCAAGCCGTACCGCGACGAGCTGATCATCTCGAGCAAGGCCGGGTACGACATGTGGCCGGGCCCGTACGGTCAGGGCGGCGGCTCGCGGAAGTACGTGCTCGCCTCGCTCGACCAGTCGCTGAGCCGGATGGACCTGGACTACGTCGACATCTTCTACTCGCACCGGTTCGACCCCGACACCCCGCTCGAGGAGACGATGGGTGCGCTCGACACGGCGGTCCGCTCGGGCAAGGCGCTGTACGCCGGCATCTCGTCGTACTCCGCAGATCGGACCCGGGAGGCGGCGCGGATCCTGGCGGAGATGGGTACGCCGCTGCTCATCCACCAGCCGTCGTACTCGATGCTGAACCGGTGGATCGAGGAGGACCTGCTGGACGCCGTCGGTGACCTCGGCGTCGGCGTGATCGCGTTCTCGCCGCTGGCGCAGGGCGTGCTCACCAACCGGTACCTGGACGGCAGCATCCCGGCCGACTCGCGGGCCGCGCAGGGCAAGTCGCTGAACCCGGACTCGCTCACCGAGGACACCCTCAAGCACGTCCGCGCGCTGGCCGAGATCGCGAAGCAGCGCGGCCAGTCCGTGGCGCAGCTTGCGCTCGCCTGGACGCTGCGCGACGACCGCGTGACCAGCGCGCTGATCGGCGCCTCCAGCGTCGCCCAGCTCGAGGACAACCTGGCCACGGTCCGGAACCTGAAGTTCTCCGAGGAGGAGCTCGAGGCCATCGACGCCGACGCGGTCGAGGCCGGGATCAACCTCTGGAAGAAGAGCTCGGACAGCTGACCCGCACGCACCCGCCGTTCTGAGGCGCCCGCCACGACCTGTGGCGGGCGCCTCCGCGTCTGCGGGGCCATGACCGCCTGCGGGGCCATGACCGTCTGCGGGCTATGACCGGAGGATTACGGAGCGCGGTGAGGTGGTTGCGGACCGCCCGGGATGGGCACACGCTGGGAATAACCCCAGGAGGTGGTTGCCATGACCGCTTCGACGCTCGAACTGGCCCTGACTTACGAACACGCCCGGATCCGCGAGCTGGCCGGGCCGGCGCACCACCCGGATGCCGTGCATCCCGCTCAGCGGCATCAGACCGACTGGTTCTACGCCATCGCCGCGCAGCACCTGGCCGCCGCGGAAGACGTGCTCCTCCCGCACGTCCGGCACCTCCCCGACGGCGAGTTCCTGGTCACCAGGTACGTCGGCAACGCCAAGGAACTGGAACGCCTGCTGCGCTACCTCAAGGGACGGCAGTACGGCGACAGCAGGTTCCTGCATCTCCACCACGCCGACCTGTGGCAGCACATCGACAAGCTGCTCGCCGAGCACGAGACGATGGAAGCGGCGTACAGCCGGGACATCTCCGAGCAGCTCGACGGCTCCGACGTGAACGCGCTGACCGAGGACCTGCTGGAGGCCGAGGAGATCGCGCCGACCCGCACGCACCCGTCCTCGCCGCACACCGGCATGGCCGGTCGGATGGCGCACCGGATGTGGCGGATGGCCGACAACGCCTGGGACAGCGCCGAGGGACGCGTCGTACCGATCAAGTACCACGCGCACCCGAAGCGGGACTCCGCACTGTCGCACTACCTGTACGGCACCCCGATGCCGCGCGAGGAGGAACCGCACTAGACAAGGACTCGGCCCCGGCGGATGCCTCCGCCGGGGCCGAGCCCGTTCTGCCGGCTCTCACTGCGCCTGGATGTGGGGCCGGCGTGGGTCCCGCCGCCGCTGCGCCTGGTGTGCGGAGGCGGGCCCTTCGTCCTCCCCCGCTGCGCCTGGTGTGCGAGAGAGGACGGTCTGGGTGCTGGTCACCGATCGGCCCGTTTACCCGGTACCCATGCGATAACCCTGTCGATCAGCGCAAGCCGTCGATCGCCTTCTTCGCGCCCGGGTGCAACGGCACCGGATCGGTCTGGTCGGCATTCTCCAGCGTGATGCCCTTCGCGGCCGCGTTCACCGCGACCAGAGCGTCCTTGTTGTCGTAGATGGTCTTCGTCAACTGCTCCGCCAGCTCGTCCTTCATGTCCTTGCGGACCAGCAGGACGTTCGGCACGACGATCGTCGCGACATCGGCCGGCTGCTTGTACGTCGCCGCCGGGATCGGTGCCTGGGCATAGATCGTGCCGTACTTCTCCTGCATTTTGGGCAGCAGATCGGCGAGCGGCAAGAGTTTCACGCCCTTGCCCATGCTGGTGACCAGGTCGGTGATGCCGCCGGTCGGCAGCCCGCCGGACCAGACCAGCGCGTCGATCGAGCCGGACTTCATCGCGTCCACCGACTCCGGCAGCCCGAGCCGCTGCGCCGTCACGTCCTTCGCCGGGTCCAGTCCCGCCGACTCGAGCAGCCGGTGCGCGATCACCTCGGTGCCGGAGTTCGGCGAACCGGTCGAGACCCGTTTGCCCTTCAGGTCCGCGATCGAGTTGATCCCGGCGGACGTCCGGACCGCGACCTGCGTGTAGTTGTTGTACAGCCGGGTCAGCGCCACCACGTCCTGCTTCGCCTTGAAGCTGTTCTCACCCTTGACCGCGTCCGAGGCCGAGTCGCCGAGCGAGAACGCGATGTCGTAGTTGCCCGCGACCAGTCCTTGGATGTTCTGCACCGAGGCACCGGTCTCGCTGGCCGTCGCGCGGTACCCGGAGACCTTCTGCGAGATCACCGAGGCCAGCGCGCCGCCGAGCTGGTAGTACACGCCGGTCGTGTTGCCGGTGGCGATCGTCAGCCGGCCACCGGAGGCCGATCCGGATCCGGACGGTTCGCGCTGACCACCGCAGGCGGTCAGGGCGGCGACGGCAACGAGCGCCACCGCGGCGGTCGGGAGGCGACGGAATCTCATCCAGCGGTTCCTTCCTCGGCAACGGTCTGGCGTTGCCGCCGGACCAGGTTGATGACGACGGCGACAAGTAGCAAACAGATTCCGGCCGTGATGGTTACGGGCGCGAGGTAGAGCAGCAACGCGGCGGCCGGTACGCAGACCGCGCGTTCGACCCAGGTCGCCCGGACGAAGACCCAGCCACCGGTCACCACGGCGAGCGCGGCGACGGCCAGCATCGACACCAGCGTCGTCCACACCATCCCGACGAACGATCCCTGACCAAGCAGGTGCGACCCGTTGTCGGTGAGCACGAACGCGAACGGCACCAGGAACGCGGGCAGCGTGTACTTCCACGCTTGCCACATCGTCGGCATCACCTTGCCACCAGTGATCGCGGCAGTCGCGACCGCGGCCAGCGCGGTCGGCGGCGACACCTCGGACAGCACGGCGTAGTAGAAGATGAACATGTACGCCTCGGGCTGCGTGACCCCGAGGTTCACCAGCGCCGGCGAGATGATCACCGCCGCGATGATGAACGAAGCGGTCACCGGCACCGCGAGTCCGAGGATCAGCACCGCGAGCGCGGACAGCACCACGGTCAGGATCAGCACCACGGTGTGGTTGTCGGTCAGCCCCTTCGCCGCGTTGACGATGATCTCGGCGAGGTTCAGCCCGAGCCCGGTCTGCGTGGTGACCGCGACGATCACGCCCGCGGTCGCGCAGGTCGCGGCCACCGGCAGCACCGAACGGGTGCCCTGGGCAAGCGCCTTGAACAGCGGCCGGCCGGTCAGCCGGTGCTCCTTGTCCAGGAACGACAGACCGAACTGGATGATCACCGCGTAGACGACGGCCTTGAACGGCGGTACGTCGACCGCCATGAACGCGATGATCACGAACAGCGAGAGGAAGTGGTACCCGAACCGCACGAACAACCGCCACGCGGACTGCTGCGAGGTCTCCGCCGACGTCGTCCCGTGCTTGCGGGCGTCGATCTCGATCGCGAGCAGGATCCCGAGGTAGTAGAGGATCGTCGGGATCACCGCGAACCCGAGGACCTTCAGGTACGACACCTGCAGGAACTCCGCGATGATGAACGCAGCCGCGCCGAGCGTCGGCGGCGACAGGATCGCCCCGATCCCGGACGCGGCAAGCATTCCGCCTGCCGGTTCGGGCGGATAGCCTGCGCGGCGCAGGATCGGCCACGACACGGTGCCGAGCGACACCGCGGTCGCCGTACCGGATCCCGACACGCTGCCGAGCAGGAAGCCCGCCAGCGTGACCGTCCGGCCGGGCGCCGTACGGCTGCGTTTGAAGGCCGCGAACGACAGTTCGATGAAGAACTTGCCGGCGCCCGAGTAGTCGAGCACCGCGCCGTAGATGGTGAACAGCACGATGTACGACGCCGCGACGCTCAACGGTGTCCCGTAGAACCCCGCCGTACCCATCGTGAACTGGGCGATGATCGCGTCGAAGTTGAACCCTTGGTGGGCCAGCGACCAGGTGTAGGGCAGGTAGCCGCCGTAGTACGCGTACGCGATGAACACCAGGCTGAACACCGGCAAGACCCAGCCAGTGGTGCGACGGCATGCCTCGAGCAGCAGGACGAGCAGGATCGCCCCCGCGACGACGTCCAACGCGGTCGGGGCCTGCCGGCGCTCGAGAAAGCCGTCGAAGTCGAACAGCGGGTAGACGCACACCGCCAGCGCGAGCGCGGCGAGGACCCAGTCGAGGACGCCCGGATCGTCATGGGCGCGCCGGCGGCCCGGGATACCGCGATAGCACAGCAAGGTGATCGGCAGAACCGCTGCGAGAAAGATCACCAGGTAGAACTGGGTGCCTTGTGGTAATGGGAAAAACACCTGCGCGAGGACGCCGACGCTGATGATTGCGCACCAGACCGAAATCACCAGGTCCAGGGCAGGCCGAAGCCGCCGAGCGGGCCGTTCCTGCTCGTACTCGGCCAGCTCTTCCTCGGAGGGCGCGGCTGCACCACCCCCGCCATCAACACCCACAGTCATCTAGCGGTTCCCTCCTGTGTCCGGAAGGCTAATGATGCCGAACACTGGGTGGAGTCGTGTGATTACGTCTTTACCAAGATCTGACACATCTGGTCGTGACCTGGCCTACGATCACCGCATGAGTGGCGCGGTGCGGATTCTGCTGGTCGAGGACGATCTCGATATCGCCAATGCCCTGATACCCGCCTTGCGGCGCTACGGCCTGATGGTCACGCACGTCAGGACGGCCGCGGACGCCCTGGCGGCGGACCCCGGCGACCTGGTCCTGCTGGACCTCGGGCTGCCGGACGGGGACGGCATCAACGTGTGCCGGCAGATCCGTACGGTGTCCGACGTCCCGGTGATCGCGGTGACCGCGCGGGGCGAGGCGGCCGACCGGGTGCGCGGGCTGCGCAGCGGCGCCGACGACTACGTGGTGAAACCGTTCGCGATTTCCGAGCTGCTGGCCCGCATCGATGCTGTACTTCGTCGTACCGGTCTCCTCCAACCCCGCCCCCGGGTGACTGTCGGCGACCTGACCGTCGATATCGAGGCCCGGACGGTGCAGGTGGCGGACAAGCCCATCAGCCTGACCCGCAAGGAGTTCGACGTGCTCGCAGTGCTGGCCGCTCACCACGGCCGGGTGGTCCCCCGTGAACAGGTCGCGCTGTACGCCTGGCAGTCGGTCTTCGAGGCGTCCTCGCGCACCATGGACGTCCACGTCGCCAGCCTGCGGGCCAAGCTCGGCCGCCCCGAACTGGTGCAGACCATCCGCGGCGTCGGCTACCGCCTCGGTTCGGACTGACCGTTGCGCCGTCGACTACTGCAGTCCCTCGTCCCGATGGTCGTCGCCCTGGCGATCGTCGCCGTGATCCCGCTGGCGAACTTCATCGCCACGAGTACGTCGCGAACCCTCTTCCTGTCCCGCAGCAACGACGCGGACTGGTTCGCCACGATGGCGGAGTCCCCGTTGCAGACCGGCGACATCGCGAACCTGCGTGAGCTCGCGGTCCGGTACCAGGAGCTCTACAACACCCCTGTCTTCGTCGTCGACGTCGACTCCCGCGTCATCGCCACCTCGGTGTCCGGTGTCGACGTCAAGGAAGAGGACATCGCCGCGGCCCTGCACAGCACGCTGGCCGGCCGGCTGCCACCCGAGCCGCCGGCGCTGTGGCCGTGGCGCTCCGGCGAGATGATCGTCTCCCGCCCGGTCGTGAACAACGGCAGCGTGCTCGGTGCCGCCGTACTGCGGGTGCCGACGGACAGCGCCCGCGACCAGGTGCAGCGGGGCCTGCTGCTGCTGCTGGGCGGCCTGCTGGGCGGCCTGCTGATCAGCATCGGCGCGATCATCGTCGGTATCGTCCGGCCGATCACCCGCTGGGTACTGCGGCCGCTGCAGGACCTCGACAACGCCACCCACCAGATCACCCGCGGCGCCCTCGACACCCGGGTGTCGACCGACGGCCGCGCGCCGGAGCTGCGCCGGCTCGGCGACAGCTTCAACTCGATGGCGCTCAGCCTGCACCAGGCCCGGCAGCGTGAGCGGGAGTTCGTCGCGGACGCGTCGCACCAGCTGCGGACGCCGCTGACCTCGGCCCGGATCCACATCGAGGGCCTGTCCCGGCTGTCGCCGACCGCGCGGTTCGCGCTCAGCGACATCGACCGGCTGGGCCGGATCGTCCAGCGGCTGTCCCGGCTGGCCGGCTCGGACCGCCCGTCGGCCGATGCCGAAGGCAACGAAGCGCCGCTGGACCTCGCGCAGGCGGTCAAGGAACGGCTGGTCGGCTGGAAGGCCGTGTACGCCGCCGACGACCTGGAGCTGATCATCGGCGAGATGGTCCCGGGTGGGGTCGCGCCCGAGCTCGAGGTCGACGACATCCTCGACGTACTGCTCGACAACGCGTCCAAGTACGGCGCGCCGCCGGTGGAGGTCTCGGTCACCCGGGACGGCACCGAAGTGGTGATGTCGGTGCGCGACCACGGTCTGGGACTCGGCTCGCGGGACCTGAAGAAGGTCGGCGAGCGGTTCTGGCGCAGCGCGCACCACCGGGAGATGCCGGGCACCGGTCTCGGGCTCGCGATCGTCCGCTCGGAGGCCGCGCGGGTCGGCGGCCGGGTGGTGGCCCGCCCACCGATCGGTGGCGGCCTGGTGATCGAGGTCCGCGTCCCGCTGATCGACGACTACGACGTCTGAGCAGCGGGTCCCCGGACCCGCTTCAGATGTGGTTCTGGCGGTACCAGCGTGCCGCCGCGGGGTGCAGCGGGACCGGCATCGTGGCGATCGCCGACCGCGGGTCCAGCGCACCCGCTTCCGGGTGGTCCTTGATCAGGTCGTTCTGCCGGCGGAACAGGGTGTTGACCGTCCACCAGGCCCACGAGTCCGACAACTTCGGCGTCGCGATCAGGTAGTTCGGCACCGCCAGCGTCGGCACCGAGCTGGCCAGCCCGTACTGCGACGGCGGGATCGACGACACCACGAACCCGCCGAACTCCTTCAGCGCGATCTCCTGGGCCACGTTCCCGATGTCCAGCAACCGGAACCCGATCGTGCTCTGCAGCGCGGCGATCGGCTTGGTCGGGATGCCGCCGCTCCAGATGAACGCGTCGATCGCGCCACGGGTGGCGCCTTCCTTGGGGATCAGCGCGGCCACCGACTGCTCCAGCGTCAGGTTGACGCGTTTCACGTCCACCCCGGCGGTGTCCAGGATCCGGTCCGCGACGACCTGCGTCCCGGAGTGCGGCGGTCCGACGCTGACGACCATCTTCTGGCCGGTCGGGTCCTTCGGGTCCGGGTTCAGGTCCGAGAGGCTCTTCGCCTTCGACGCCATCGGGACCACGACGTGCACGTAGTTGTCGTACACCCGGGCCAGCGCGGTGAACTTCCGCGGTCCGTTGCTGAACGCGCCGCTGCCCTCGTACGCCGCCAGCGCGGTGTCCGACGTACAGAAGCCGAGGTCCGCGGCGCCGGCGGCGACCTTCACCAGGTTGTCCACCGAGCCGTTGCTGGCCACCGGCTTCAGCTCCATGCCCGTGACTTCGCTCACCAGCCCGCACAGCGCCGTACCGAACTCGTCGTAGACGCCGTTCAGGTTGCCGGTCACGAAGGTGCCGGCGGCGGCCGGAGCGGGCTCGTCGGCGCGGCCACGGGAGCAGCCGGGCAGCAGCAGGCCGGACGTCGCGGCGGCACCGAGACCGAGGATGCTGCGCCGCGTCATCCCGGTCGTCCGGGCAGGGGTCAGCAGGCGGGGGCGTTCCATGCAGGACAACCTAGACAACAACCGGGCCTCGGGGGTAGCCGCGCGGGCAGCCCGCAATCGAACCGCTACCCACAGGTAAGGCCCGGGATCATGGTGAAACTGCGTCTGGACGGGTGTGGGGTCGGTGTGACAGCGTTGTCATCCGTGCGGCCGTAGCGGCCGCGTGAGGAACCTTTCCCGGAGGATGATTTCGTGCACGACGACCGTCAACTCATCGAGGAGCGGCTCAAGCGCGCCCTGCGGGAGCGGCTCCGCCCCGCGATCTACGGCGCGGCCGTCCCGCTGGACATCGAGGTGTGGCACGCACCCGGTGAGCCGGTGTCCCCCGCCGAGGCCCTGTCCCAAACCTTCGAGAAGGCCGAGATCGGCCTGCCGTGGGGTCCGGCCTGGGGTACCGCGTGGTTCAAGTTCAGCGGCCAGGTGCCGGCCGAGTGGGCAGGTCGCGAGATCGAGGCCGTCATCGACCTCGGCTTCAGCGGCGGCCCGGGCTTCTCCGCCGAGGGCCTGGTGCACACCACCTCCGGCAAGCCGCTGAAGGGCCTGCACCCGCGGCAGACCTACGCCCCGCTGTCGATCCTCGGCCCGGACGGTACGGCGGCCACGCCGGGCGACCGGGTCGAGTTCTACGTCGAGGGCGCGGCGAACCCGGAGATCCCGCTCGACAACGCCTACGCCAAGGTCGACATCGGCGCCAAGCTCGGTGAGACCCCGATCTACCAGCTCACCCGCGCCGACCTGGCGGTCTTCAACGCCGAGGTGTGGGACCTGATCCTGGACCTCGAGTCGCTCGACGGCCTGCAGAAGGAGCTGTCCCCGCAGGAGCCGCGCCGCCGCGAGATCCTCCGCGCGCTGAGCCGCGCGCTGGACGCCCTGGACTACGAGAACGTGGCCGGCACCGCCGCGGACGCCCGCGCGCAGCTGACCGACGTACTCAGCCGGCCGGCGCACGCCAGCGCGCACCAGCTGTCCGCGGTCGGGCACGCGCACATCGACTCGGCGTGGCTGTGGCCGCTGCGCGAGACCCGCCGCAAGGTGGCCCGCACGGTGTCGAACGTCGCCACCCTGGCCGAGGAGTACCCGGAGCTGGTCTTCGCGTTCTCGCAGGCCCAGCAGCACGCCTGGGTGAAGGACAACTACCCGGAGGTCTGGGAGCGGCTGAAGAAGGCCGTCGCCGAGGGCACCATCGTCCCGGTGGGCGGCATGTGGGTCGAGTCCGACACCAACCTGCCCGGCAGCGAGGCGCTGGCCCGGCAGTTCGTGCACGGCAAGAAGTTCTTCCTGGACGAGTACGGGATCGACACCCAGGAAGTCTGGCTGCCGGACTCGTTCGGCTACACCGCGGCGCTGCCGCAGCTGGTGAAGCTGTCCGGCTCGAAGTGGTTCCTGACCCAGAAGATCTCCTGGAACAAGGAGAACAAGTTCCCGCACCACACGTTCTGGTGGGAGGGTCTCGACGGCACCCGGGTGTTCACGCACTTCCCGCCGATCGACACCTACAACTCCGACCTGTCGGGTCGTGAGCTGGCGCACGCGCAGCGGAACTTCCAGGAGAACGGCGCCGCGACCCGCTCGCTGGTCCCGTTCGGGTACGGCGACGGCGGTGGCGGCCCCACCCGCGAGTTCGTCGCGACCGCCCGCCGAGTGGCGAACCTGGAGTCCTCGCCGAAGGTGACCATCGAGTCCCCGACCGAGTTCTTCAGCGCCGCCGAGGAGGAGTACAGCGAGCACGCGCCGGTCTGGTCCGGTGAGCTGTACCTGGAGATCCACCGGGCGACGTACACCTCGCAGGCCAAGACCAAGCAGGGCAACCGGCGCACCGAGCACCTGCTCCGCGAGGCCGAGCTGTGGAGCGCCGCGGCGGTCGTCGCGGGCAAGCTCGACAACTACCCGTACGAGGACCTGGACCGGCTGTGGAAGGTGGCGCTGCTGCACCAGTTCCACGACATCCTGCCGGGCTCCTCGATCTCGTGGGTGCACCGCGAGGCGGAGCGGACGTACGCGAAGATCGCCGACGAACTGGACGCGATCATCTCCCGCGCACAGCAGGCGCTGGCCGGCGAGGGCTCGGAGCAGATCGTCTTCAACGCCGCGCCGCACGGCCGCAACGGCATCGCCGGTCTCGGCGCGGGCGTCGCGACCACCGCGGGCCAGGCGGTCACCGTCGAGAACGGCGTCATCGACAACGGCCTGATCCGGGTCACCATCGACGAGCGCGGTCTGATCACCTCGCTGTACGACGTCGAGGCGCAGCGCGAGGTCATCGCACCAGGTGCCGCGGGCAACCTTCTGCAGCTGCACGTGGACACCCCGAACCACTGGGACGCGTGGGACGTCGACTCGTTCTACAAGAACAACGTCCGCGACGTCACCGAGGTCGACAGCGTCGACTTCAGCACCGCTGACGACGAGGCGGTCGTGGTGGTGAAGCGGTCCTTCGGCCGGTCCACCGTCACGCAGACGCTGCGGGTGCTTCCGGGCACCAAGCGGGTCGACATCGAGACCGAGATGGACTGGCACGAGACCGAGAAGTTCCTCAAGGCGGCGTACCCGGTCGACGTGCACGCGGACCGTTCGGCGTCCGAGACGCAGTTCGGGCACATCTTCCGGCCGACCCACCAGAACACCTCGTGGGACGCGGCGAAGTTCGAGATCGCGGCGCACCGCTGGGTGCACGTCGCCGAGGCGGGGTACGGCGTGGCCGTGGTCAACGACTCGACGTACGGGCACGACATCAACCGGACAGCGCGCGAGGACGGCGGCACCACGACCACCATCCGCACGTCGCTGATCCGGGCGCCGCGGTTCCCCGACCCGCAGACCGACCAGGGCGTGCACGTGGTGAACCACGCGCTCGTCGTCGGTGCCGGGATCGGCGAGGCGATCGAGGAGGGCTACCGGATCAACCTGCCGGAGCGCCTCGTCACCGGTGCCGAGGGCGTCGCGCCGATCGTTGCTGTCGACAACGACAACGTGATCGTCGAGGCGCTGAAGCTGGCCGACGACCAGTCGGGTGACGTCGTCGTCCGCCTGTACGAGTCGAGCGGCGGCCGCTCCCGCGCCACCGTCACGCCGTCCTTCCAGGCGGCGTCGGTGACCGAGGTCGACCTGCTCGAGCGGCAGCTGGCCGACCGTGAGCTGACGGACAACGGTGTGAGCTTCGAGCTCCGGCCGTTCCAGATCCTGACGCTGCGGTTCAAGCGCTCCTGATACACCCACCGAGGAGCCGGGCGACGGAATTTGGAGGGGGCGGGGCGGGGGGGGGGGTTTGGGGGGCGCGGGGGGGGGGGGGCCGGGGGGGGGGGGGGGCGGGCTTG
>NZ_JBSHBJ010000042.1:66457-72112 GCF_053611945.1 Kribbella sp. NPDC054772
GGCAATTGCCTGTCCGAGGTCCTCGTCTGTTGTTAGGGGTCAGCGAGCTGCGGAGGCCACGAGGGCGCCGAAGGCCTGCATGCCGCGGGCGCTGGGGTGGAGTGGCGCGGCGGCCGAGGTGGGGACCAGACCTTCCAGCCAGCGTTGGCTGATCGGGGCGCAGGCGTCATGGCCGACGCTCGGGGAGCGAAGGTCGACGTACTGCGCACCGTGTGCGGCCGCCTGGGTGGCGAGCATGGTGTTGAGGCGGTCGATGGTGGACTGCAGGTAGTTGGCGTCGACCGGCCAGACGGGGATCTGCGGGTAGCAGCCGTTCGGGCGGATGTAGGTGCCGTAGCCGGTCACCAGGACGCGCGCATGCGGCGCCAGTTCGCGGATCCGGTCCAGCGCCTGACCGAACGGCGCGGCGGTCGCGTCGATGCGAGCAGCCAACTGGTCCTGCCCGCCGGCCGTGTACCGTGCCTTGCAGGACGTGCCGGCCGGTGGCGGGAGCAGGTTGAGACAGCTCAGCGCCGCGGACACCAGCCCGGTGTCGTTCCCGCCGATGGCGACCGTCACCAGGTCGGTCGTCGGCTTCAGAGCGTCGTACTGCGGTGGCTCGAACCCGAACTGCTTCCCGGTGAAGTCCGGGATGACCGCACCGGAGCAGGTCACGTCCGAGAGCCGGGCACCGAGCTGCGCGGCCGCGATGTGTGGGTAGTTCACGCCGGAACGCAGGCACGGCACGTCGACCTGCGGCGGGATCAGTGGCCCGGCCGCGGACGAGTCGCCGAGTGCGACGTACTCCAACGGCCCGTCTGCCTGCGCCGTGGCCGGGCCGCTCACCAACCCTGTCAAGAGCACCCCTAATGCCAGCAGGACACCTCGTCTCATCCGTCATCACCCTTCGCTGCCGATCGGTCACTACCTTCGAGTAGTAATGTTCGGCCCCAAAGCACCTGCTGGTCGCTAGGGCGAGGCCCAGACTTCGAGGGGTGATCGTTGTGCCGGATCACAAGGAGCTGCGATCCGGCGGCGTCCCGGTGCACCAGATCCTGCGCGCCGACCTCGGTCCGCTGGTCGACGCCGTACTGCGCCGGCTGGTCACGGACATCCGGCTCTACGCGCAACTGCCCGACGAAGAGCTGCAGGGCGACATCCGGCGGATCACCGAGCGGACGCTGCGCGCGTTCGGAGAGACCTTCCGGACCGGTGTGGTTCCGACCGGAGACGCGCTTGATCCGTTGCGGGAGTCGGCGACGCGGCGGGCCGAGGAAGGCGTTCCGCTGGAGGCGTTGCTCGCGGCGTACCACCTGGGCGGGCGGGTCTGCGCGGATCACGTGGCGACGACGTTCCGGCCGGACGAACTGGCGGACGCGATCGCACTCAACCGGCTGATCCTGGACTTCCTGCAGCGCGTCACCGCCGTGGTGTCGGCCAGCTATTTCGAGGAACGCCAGTCGATCGCGGGCGAGGACCAGGCCACCCGCCAGTCAGTGCTCGCGGCGTTGCTCGACGGTCGCCCGATCGACGAGTCCGCCGGGCTCGCGGGCGTGCGACTACCACCGGAGTACGTCGTCCTCGGTTTCGCGATCGGGCCGCATCCCGATGAGAGCCGCCCCGGCGTCGACCCTCAGATCGTTGCCCGCCGCAAGCTCCGGCGGATCCGGATGGAACTGGACCGCCTCGCCGGCGCCCTGTCGACGCTGTCTCCCGACGGTGGTGTGGCGCTGCTACCGACAACCTCTGCAAACCTGGACGATCTGCGTGGGCGGTTGAGTCGGGTGGCCGGTGTCGACATCACGGTCGCCGCGACGAACGTCGTACCTCGCGAGGTGCCTGCAGGCGTCGGGCTGGTGCGTGAACTGCTGGACGTCGTACGGACGCATCGACGCCCGCCTGGGGTGTACGAGCTGGACGATCTCTTGCTGGAGTACCAACTGAGCCGCCCCGGCCCGGCGCGCGACCGGTTGGCGACCATGCTCGCGCCGCTCGCGGATCGCCAGGACCTGATGGCCACGCTGCGGTGCTACCTCGGGAACGCACGCAACCGCCGGCAGACTGCCGCCGACCTGCACGTCCACACCAACACCGTCGACTACCGGCTCCGTCAGGTCGGCCGGCTGACCGGGCTCGATCCGGTGCGCGATGACCAGCTGCCGCGGATCGTCGCGGCCCTTGTCGCGTTCGATGCCCGGTGTTCACCCGGCTGACGTAGCGTGCGGACATGGCTCCGACACCTTTGCTCGGTTCCCGGACGCTGGACCGGCAGACGGCGCGCACGCTGCCGCCCGGGCCGAAGCTCCCGACGCTCGCCCAGACGGTGCTGTTCGCGAGTCACCGCCGGACGTTCTTCCCCCGGATGCGGGAGAAGTACGGCGACGTGTTCACGATCCGTCTGGTGCCGTCGAGTCGCGTGTGCGTCGTGCTGAGCCGGCCGGACCACATCCGCGAGGTGTTCGGCAGCCCGCCGGCGGTGATGCACGCCGGTGAGGGCAACACGGTGCTGGAGCCGATCATGGGCTCGCACTCGTTGCTGCTGCTCGACGACGAGGACCACGTCCGGATGCGCAAGCAGCTGATGCCGGCGTTCTCCGGCGCGGCCCTGCGTGGGTACGCCGGGATGGTGCACGAGCTCGCCCGCGCCGAGGTGGCGAAGTGGCCGGTCAACGAACCGTTCAAGGTGCACGAGCGGATGCGGAACCTGACGCTGGAGATCATCCTGCAGGTGATCTTCGGCGTCACCGACGCCGACCGGCTGAACACCCTGCGCCCGCTGCTGGACAAGATCGTCTCGGTGTCACCGGTGATCATGCTCGGCGGCTTCTACCCGGCGCTGCTCCGGGTCCGGCCGTGGAAGACGTACCTGGACACCCAGCGCAAGGTCGACGAGATCCTGTACGACGAGATCGCGCAGCGCCGCGAGACGTTTGCCGGACGCAACGACGTACTGTCGCGACTGCTTGCTGCTGGCAACTGGTCAGACGTGGAGCTACGGGACCAGCTGGTCACGTTGCTGCTGGCGGGCCACGAGACGACGGCGACGGGGCTGGCGTGGGCGTTCCACGAGCTGGCGCGACGGCCGGCGGACCTGGAGTTCGGGCAGCGTGCGGCGGACGCCGGGGCGGACGAGGAGCTTGAGGCGATCGTCAAGGAGGCGCTGCGCCTGCACCCGGTCGTGTACCAGGTCGGTCGTCGGCTGACCGAGACGGCCGACGTCGCCGGGTATCGCCTGCCGCGCGGTACGACGATCATGGCGGCGATCGGACTCGTCCATCGCGACGGTGAGCACTTCCCGCTGCCGACGGAGTTCCGCCCGCAGCGGTTCCTGTCCGACGATCCGCCGGCCCCCGGCACGTGGATGCCGTTCGGCGGTGGCGCCCGGCGGTGCATCGGCGCGGGCTTCTCGCTGATGGAGGGCACCGAGATCCTTCGGGCCGCGCTGGCCGAGTACGACGTCCAGGCGCCGCACCCGAAGCCGGAGCCTCCGCAGGCCAAGAACGTCACGCTGGTCCCACGGCACGGCGCGGAAATCACCGTCACCAAACGGTAGGGGACACGGCCGGTATAGACCGCAGGGGTGAGCGTGGCTCACCCCTGCCGAAAAGCTCAGTCCTCCGCGTCGCCGACGTCGCCCAGGTCGACGTTCTCGTAGCTCTCGAGGTTCTCCTCGTCGTCGTCCTCGAGCTCGAAGTTCTCGTCGTCGTCGACGACGTGCACCGCCGCCTCCTCCGCGCCCGCGGCGGCACCGTCGATGCCGACGTCCTCCGCGTACAGCTCGCTGTCGTCGTCACTGTGCGCACCCTCGTCGGAGGCGACCAGGCGGCCGGAGCGTTCGGCGCCGACCTGCGGCCCGCCGACGTCCTCCCCCTGCTCCGCGTAGGGGTCGACGTCCGGGACCTCCTGGGAGACCCGCTGGTCCAGCGACTCCCCCTGCAGGGCCTCGTCGGCGGTCGTCCCGAATCCTTCGCCCGCGGACCACTTCTCCGGCGGCGAGTACCCCTCGTCGAGCAGATCCTCGACACCCCGGTCGTTCAGGGTGTCCTCCGCCTGCAGCTGGTCCTCGTCGTCGACGCTGTAGCTGCCGTAGTCCTCGCGGTTGTTGTCGGTCATGAGCCAACCTTGGCGCGTCGCGAGCGGTGGAATCAAGCTCGACGGAGAATGGGGCCCGTGGATCCGGTCAGGCTGACGTTGGACCAACTGCGGGAGCTGCGCGACGACATCGCGCCGCGGGCCGCGCGGCGGTCACGCGCCTCGTTCCGCCGCCGGACCGAGCGCTGGCGCAGCCGGGCCTTCTTCATCGCCCAGTGCGCGCTCGCGGCCGGCGTCGCCTGGGCGATCGGCCGGTACGTCGTCGGTCACAAGCAGCCGTTCTTCGCGCCGGTCGCGGCGATGGTCTGTCTCGGGTTCAGCTTCGGGCAGCGGCTGCGCCGGGTCGCCGAGGTGATGGTCGGCGTGGCGGTCGGGGTCGGCGTCGGTGACCTGTTCGTGCGCGTCTTCGGCACCGGTATCCCGCAGATCATCTTCGTGATCGCGCTCGCGATGAGTGTCGCCGTACTGCTCGGGGCCGGCACGTTGATGACCACGCAGGCGGGTGTCCAGGCCGCGATCGTCACCACCCTGCTGCCGGACCCGGGCGCCGGTTTCAGCCGCTGGCTGGACGCGGTGCTCGGTGGGGTCGTCGCGCTGGCCGCCGCCACGATCGCCCCGGCCGCCGCGATCCGTCGCCCGCGGCAACAAGCGTCCGGCGTACTGAACGAGCTGGCCGAGATCCTGATCGAGACCGCCGACGGGCTGCGTTCCCGCGACGAGGAGGCGGTCACCGACGCGCTCCGCCGCGCCCGGGCCAGCGAGTCCCAGCTCGACGACCTGCGCAGCGCCGCCGACGAGGGGGTCGCGGTCGTCCGGCTGTCCCCGTTCCGCCGCCGGCACCGGGGGCGGGTCCAGGAGATCGCCGATCTCGTCGTACCGCTGGACCGCGCGATCCGGAACATCCGGGTCCTGGTACGCCGCTGCGCGGTGTCGGTCTGGCGGGACGAGAAGATGCCGTCGGAGTACCCGATGCTTCTCGACCGGCTCGCCGACGGCACCCGGCTGATCGGCGAGTCCCTGTTCGAGCCGGCCGCGGACGTCGCCGCGCACCGCGTACTCGGCGAGCTCGGCCGCCGGACCGCGGAGATGCCGCTACCGGTCGGGCTGTCCGCGGTCGTCGTCCTCGGGCAGCTCCGCTCCACGATCGTCGACCTCCTCGAACTCACCGGCACGTCGTACGACGACGCCCGCAAACTGGTCCCACTGCGTCTGGATGGACTCGACGAGAAGTAGTGACTCAGGTCACATTCCGGATTCCCGTCATACCTGGGGACCGGCGCCGTCTCACTGGCATGACGATCCACCGACTGATGAGCACGATGGCCACCGAGCAGGTTCGCCAGCTCGAGGACCTGCTGGCCGTCGACCTCCCCCAGACCACTGACGACCGGAGCGACGCCGCCGCCGAGCAGTAAAGGCGCCACCGGACGAACGGATCCAGGCGGCGCACCGGACGGTCTTGCCCACCGAGCTAGACCGCACGGACGTCGCACACCAAACGCAGAGGCGCCCTAGTGCGCGGCGCCGCCGGATCCGTTACCGCGGTCTCTTTTAAACAAAAACGAGCCCACGCTACTGGACAAC
>NZ_JBSHBJ010000043.1:0-63572 GCF_053611945.1 Kribbella sp. NPDC054772
CCACCAACCTCAACAGGCCGGCCAACTCCTCCGAAAACGACACGGTCCCCGCAACTCCTCAAATCGAGGTGTTGCGAGGACCGCATGAACCCGCCGAATGGCGGGGGCCTTTCTGCTGCTCACACTCAGGCAGTCGGCTTCAGGTAGACGCAGATGGTCTCGACGCTCAACGTGCTGCCGGTGGCGCCCGTCGGAGCCTGCGAGTAGACACCGCCGTACGGCGACACCGCGTCCGGCGACCCCTGCGTGCCGTTGTACTCGCTCATGTCGCTGCCGCCCGGGGTCGAACCGTCCGACGGCGAGTCGCTGTCGGACGGCGTGTCACCGGAACTCGGGGAGTCGCTGTCCGAGGGCGTGCTGCCGGCGGACGGGCTGCTCTCGCTCGGGCCACCGGACGGGCTCGCGCCCGGCAGGTCCTGGCCGGTCTTGCCGTCCAGCAGCACGCCCTGCTTCTCGGTCTGGACGTACACGACCCCGTGGAACGCAGCGGTCACGCTCGGTACGACGCGCCCGCCGGTCAGACTGGTCCAGCCCCAGGCCTTCTTGCCGGTGGTGTCGTCGAACCCGACGATCTCCTGCGGGCCGGTGGGCTGGGCCTCCCGGCAGGCGATCGAGCTCACCTGGTCCCAGACGCAGCTGTAGCCACCGGAATCGCGCGCGGTCAGTCCGGGCGCCGACTTCACCACGGCGCCGGTCGCCAGGTCGACCGAGTAGAACGAACCGACCTCCTCGGACCCGTAGGTGCCTTCCTTGGTCACCGTGCCATAGAAGTAGGCGTGCTTCGTGCCGCCGGCGATCTCGCTCAGGGAGACGCCTTTCAGCGGGATCTGCTTGGTGATCTTGCCGCTCGCACCGTCCGCGATCAGGACCGTCCCGTCGTCGCTCGACCGGCCGTCCGTCGACTTGGCACCGGCGACGACACCGCCGTGCACAGCAGCCGCGAGGACGCCCGGGATGACCGTCGCCTTCTTCGTCTTGGGGTCTGCGAACACCGTCTTGCCGCCACTCGCGCTGACGCCGATCGCGACCTGGCCGGTCTCCGGGTCGAACCGCAGATTCCGCAGGCTCGGCGTACCGGCCGCGACCGCACCGGTCCCGTCCACGGTGCTCACCGGTGCGGAGACCTCGGCGACCTTCTGCCCGGAGTCCACGTCGATCCATTGGACCAGCACCAGGCCCTGCGGCTTCTGCGTGCCGTTGCCCTTGTCGGACTGGCCGTAGGCGACGATCGCGACGTCCTTGCCGTCGAGCTTGACGCCGACCGGCTCGGTCGCGTCGCTGACGGTCGTGGTCTCCGCCGCGGTCGACTTCATCGTCCAGGACTTGCTCGGGTCGGCGACGTTGTTGCCGATCAGCCCGTCGTAGTGGCCGATCAGGGCCACCGGGCCGACCATGCCCAGCTTCGCCTCGTCGTACATCTCCCGGGTCTTGATCTTCTCCACCGGGAACGCCGCCGCGGCGGTGAAGGCCTTGGGCGGGTCGAAGGACGGGACGCTCGGTGCGGTCGGCGTGGGCGAACTGTTGGAACTGCCGCCGTTGTTGTCGGAGCCCGAATCGGACTTCTTGTCGCCGCCGCCGCAGCCGGCCACCAGGATCAGGGCGGCGGTGACGGCTGTGGTTGCCACCATCGGGCGCAACATCGTTGGTTTCTCTCCCCAAGTCGACCGAGAATGATCGACTGAACGCTAGCAGTGTCCATGGGTCCGCCCGGCAGTTATCCACAGGCATTGCACGAAGCTGCAGCGACCGGGGAATCGGTCAGCGGGTCCTGGTCCCCAGATCGACCAGACCGAGACGCTGCAGCACTGCACAGAGCGCGGCGGCCGCGCCGTTCATCGGTACGCCGGTCAGTACGCCGTTCATCGGACGATCGAGAGCCCGGTACCGCGATGACGCGGCTGCGGCTCGGTCAAGGCCCGGGTGGCGGGCTCGGCCAGCCGGCGGGAGGCCGGCTCCAGCCGGTCGGCCAGCCGGCGCAGCGCGCTCGCCAGCCCCTCGCGCGGACTGTTCCGGGTAGAGCGGTCGTGCCGCTGGGCCCTGGCCTCGGCGGCGCGCAGCTGCTCGGCGACGCGGTAGCGGGCGATTTCCTGGTGTTCGGTGATCATGGTCGTTTCCCCTCGCGTAATCCCCGTGGTGTGGTGGTTTTCGGCAATGCTTCGCCCAGGTCCCGCCCGCCAGTGGCGGGACCTTGGTGCAGGTCGTGCGTGGTGTGGGTTGTTGCGTCAGACCTTGACGACGGTGATGTCACCGGACACGGTCCGGGCCCGCAGCATCAGGGCGCGCTCACCCTCGTCCGGCTTCTGCCCGGGCTCGAGGTCGCACCGGATCCGCCCGGTGACCGTCTTCAGGTCGAGGTACGTCGGCAGTCCGTCGGGCACCCCGACCTGGACGTCGCCGCGGGCCGTCTCGGCCTGGACGCTCGGTCCGTCGGCGATCTCGACCTTGACGTCGCCGGAACCGGAGGTGGCGACCGAGTGGTCGCGGATCCGCTCGATGGTGATGTCCCCCGAGCCGACTTTGACCGAGGTGGGACCGGCGGCGTCGCCGATCGTGACGTCACCCGAGCCGGTGCTCAGGCCGAGCGCGTCGCCGGCCTCCTCGATGTCGATCGAGCCGGAGCCGGTGCTGGCCCGGACCGCGCCCTCGGCCGCCTCCACCTTGACGTCCCCGCTGCCGGTGTTGACGCCGAGCTCGCGCTCGACCCGGGACAGCCGGACGTCGCCGGAACCGGTGGACAGCCGGGCCGCCCCCAGCGGTACGTCGGAGGTGATGTCGCCGGACCCGGTCTTGATCCGGGCGTCGAGCACCGCGGAGGTCGCGATCCGCACCTGGATCTCCGGGCCGCGGCGGACGTTCCGCGGGCTCTCGATGACGAGCTCGCCGTCGACGACCTCGAAGATCACGCCCTCGTCGTCGCCCTCGACCTCCATGGCGACCGCCGTGCCCTCGTGATCGGGGCTCGGCCCGATCACGACCAGGCCCGACCCGATCTCGATCCGGACCCGGTCGATCCGCTCGTTCTCGTCGTCGTTGAACTGGGTCGCGCTGCGCTCGCTCATTCCGCCCATCCCGTCACTCGCTGGCCTGGGCCGTGGCCGCCCCGTCGCCGGTCCTTGTCTTCGCGCTTGCGGTCCTTGTCCTCGCGGCGGCGGTCCTTGTCCTCACGGCGCCGGTCGCGCTCCCAGCGGCCGCGGTCCGGCCCGAAGACGCCCTCCTCGCCGAACGGGCCGTTCGGACCGAACACGCCGTTCGGGCCGAAGACGCCGTCGGGGCCGAGCGGGCCGTTCGGACCCAGCGGGCCCTCCGGACCGAACACCGGTCCGCGCGGTGGGCGCGGGGGCCGCGGCGGGCGCGGGCCACCCCGGCGGCCGCGCTCGCTGAGCTCGGTCATCACGGTGCGCATCAGCCAGGCGTTCGAGGAGATGCCCTCGGCGTTCGCGGCCTCGTCCACCTTGTTCTTGATCGACATCGGCAGCCGCAGCGTGATCCGGGCGGTCGGCTCGTCGGCGTCCAGCACGAACTCCGCGGCCACCTCCGCCTCGTCCTCGTCGTCGATGTCGTCGTCGATGTCGTCCGGACCGGTCAGCTGGCTGGGTGCCGGCGTGACCACGAACTCCGGGCGGCCACCGGCCATCCGGAGCTCGACCGAGCCCGGGGACAGCTCGCGGCTGATCTCCCCGGCGGCGTCGGACAGGGCTGAGATGAGGGCCAGGCGGCCCGCGTCATCCAGCGTGGCCCCGAGGCGCTGGGCCACGGAGCGAGTCTGCTCGTCGGCCAGGGCGGTGGCGTTCTCGACGCTCCGCCGCACCGACTCGAGGTAGTGGTCAAGTTCCATGACAACAAGCATGACGTCATGATGACGTCACTGTCAACCCCTGCTGATGTCATGGTGGCGGCAAAGGCACAATGAGGTGCAGTCACACCAGCAGGATCGACAGGAGGAACGATGTCCCGAGGAGTACTTGTCACCGGCGCGTCCCGTGGGGTCGGGGCGGCCGCGGCGCGGGCGTTCGCGCGGGCCGGCGACCGGGTCGTACTGCACTGCCGCGGCGCCGTCGACCGCGCCGAACAGATCCGCGCCGAGCTACCGGGAGACGGCCACGCGGTGGTCGCGGCGGACCTCGGCGATTCGGCCGCAATCCCTGCCCTGGTTGACGAATCGGCCGCCGCGCTGGGGCGCATCGACGTCCTGGTGAACAACGCCGCGATGTTCGTCGACGAGCCGGTCGCGGGTTCCCGTCGCGTCGGTCACCCGCTGGCGGAGACGGCGTACGACGAATGGGTCGCGACGTGGCGCCGTACGCTGGCCGTCAATCTCGAAGGGGCCGCGCACGTCACCTGGTGCGTCGCGCGGCAGATGCTCGACCGGGAGCCCGCGGACGGCGTACGGCGGGGCGCGATCGTCAACGTGGGGTCGCGGGGAGCGTTCCGTGGTGAGCCCGACGTCCCGGCGTACGGCGCCTCGAAGGCGGGGCTGCACTCGCTCGGGCAGTCGCTGGCGGCATCGCTGGCGCCTCATGACATCACGGTGACGTCAATCGCTCCCGGGTTCATCGCCACCGACATGACCGAAGCGTTCCTCGACGGCCCCGACGGCGACGCGATCCGCGCCCAGAGCCCGTTCGACCGGGTCGCCACCGCCGAGGAGGTCGGAAACGCGATCTACTGGCTGGCCTCACCCGAGGCGAACTGGGCGAGCGGCGCCGTCCTCGACTTCAACGGCGCGTCGTACCTCCACTGAGCCGCACCGCAGTCGCTCCTGGGTGAGGTAAGGGGCGACGGGGCCGTAACAGATCCTTGTTGGGTCAGTTATTCAGTGACAACGGGTAAGCATCCGGACACCGTTTCGGCACTGAAGAGGGGTCCGGACTGCAGCGCCCGCCTGTCCGGTGCACCCGTCCGTCGCCGGGCTCGTCGTACAACGGGAGCCTCTTCATGCGTTTCGCCCGCATCACCCTGGGCCTGCTGCTCGCCCTGGCCGGCCTGGTGGCCACCGTGGCCGGAGCAGTCGCCGCCTTCTGGATCGTCGGCCCGGACAACACCGTCACGACCCCCAGCCGTGAGCTCGCGAGCGACGGTCTCGCGGTCGTCACCGCCCCGACGCTGCTCGACCGGCACGGCCCGACGCTGCACGTCACCGCGTCCGGCGACAAGCCGCTGTTCATCGGCGTCGGGCAGGACCTGGACGTCCGCGACTACCTCTCGGGAGCCGCGCACACCCGCGTGATCCGTTTCGATCCGCCGGACGCGTTCGGCACCCAGGACATGCGCGGCGGCAACCGCAAGCTGACGCCGCCCGGCCAGCTCGACTGGTGGGTCGCGCAGTCCGCGCCTGGCTCGCAGTCGATCAGCTGGCCGCTGCAGGACGGGCCGTACTCCGTCGTCGTGATGAACGCCGACGGTACGCCGGCCGTCGGCGCGCAGGTCAGTTTCGGGATCCAGGTCCACCGCCTGTTCGGCATCTGCCTGCTGGTGCTGGGCGCCGGCGTGCTGATCCTCGCCCTCGGCCTCGCGCTGATGTTCCGCCGCCGCACTCGAGCGACCGCCACCGCCGACGAGCCCGACACCCTCGAGATCCCGGTCGCCGCGACCTCCCGCATCCCGGTCCTGGTCGCCGCCGAGGACCGCGCACCGGCGTACGACGCCTCCGCCTTCGCCCCGGACCGCGTGAGCCCGTTCGCCCCCGACCGCGTCAGCCCCTTCGCCCCGGACCGGGTCGGCGCGTTCGCCCCGGAGCGCGCCGAGCCGACGCCGGCTGAGACCGCGCCCGAGTCCACGCCGGCTGCAGCAATCGCAACCGAGCCCGCGCAGGCGGCAGCTGCGACCGAGTCCACGTCGGCTGCGGCAGCCGCGCCCGAGCTCACGCCGGCTACGGCGGCCGCGACCGAGCCGACGCCTGCCGAATCGACGCCTGCCGAATCGACGCCTGCCCAAGCTGCTCAGGTCGAGCCCGCCCGGCCCGCCACCGCCCAGCCCACAACAGCCCGTCCCGGCACCGCCCGCCCGGCGACGGCCCGGCCCACGCCTCTCGTCCGGCCGACGCCGACGGCTCTCCCCGCGGCGCCGATGTTCATGTCGGCCGCCGCCGTCGCCCGGGCCAAGTCCAAGTCCCGGGTCCTCATCGGCGCCGGCGCCGCCCACCACCACGACGAACCCACCCGCCCGGCCCCGCTGCACGACCGCGCCGCCACCCCCCGGCCGACCCGCAACGAACCGACCACCCAGAAGCCCACGCGGACGCCGACCCCCCAGAACCCCACGCCGACCGCCCAGAACCCCACGCCCGCCGCCGAGAACCCCGCGCCGGCCGTCAACAAGCCCGCCGACGAGGCGACTGTCCCGCTCGCGGCCTCGCCGGAGTTCGAGAAGAGCGACGAGGCCGTACGCCGGACCGCCGCCCTGCTCGCCAGTGGCGCACTGTTGCTGACGGCCACGAGCTGCGGACTGGTCCCGCCGAAGAACACCCTGACCGCAGCGGACAGCCGCCCGGCGGTGACCTTGGCAGACGCCCAGTCCGTCGTCCAGCGGTACAACCAGGTCAACAACCAGGCGAACAAAACCCGCGACGGCAACCTCGCGCAGACGGTCGAGGGCAACCCGACCCTCGCGCAGACCCAGGCCGGTTTCGCGATCGGGCGGAAGCTCGACGTGGCCGGCAAAGACGTCTCGAAGCCGTTCACCTACACCGACCCGGAGATCGGTGCGCCGCAGTTCGCGTCGTACCCGATGCGGTTCGTGGTCAGCTCGGGCATCTCGAACGCGCCGGGCAGCCGTCAGCTCGGCGTCTGGCAGCGCGAGAACGCGGGCAGCCCGTGGCTGCTGACGCACTCGGTCTACCCGTCGAAGTCGGTCCAGCTCCCGTCCGTGGACGGCCTGCGTACGCCCGACGCCGCCGACCTGGACAACCTCCAGCTGCGGCCCGAGGCGGTCGCGAAGGACCTGGCGACGTACCTGAGCGGTGGTGCGCAGGCGGCGCAGGCGAAGCTGTTCACGCCGTCCCCCAGCGTGTCGAAGCTGCTCCAGGTGCGCGCCGCGTCGAAGGCGAACGACACCGCGGAGCCGTACATCGCGAGCGTGACCGACACCTTCGCGACGAGCGGCGCCCCGCTGATCTTCATCACGTCGAACGGCGACGCGCTGGTCTTCCTGTCGCTCACCGAGCAGTACCTGCAGCGCGTCGAGCCGGGCTCGAACGCATTCTGGACGAGCGGCGAGGCGACCGCGTTCAGCAACATGGTCAAGTACACCCAGACCCTGCACCAGGACTACCTCCATCAGGCCGCCGTGGTCATCCCGGCGAAGTCGAGCAGCGGCCCGGTCCGCGTCCTCTCGATCGACCCCCAGCTCGTCGGCGCCGGCGGCGCCTGAACGGCCTGCGGGACCGGAGCCGCCCGGCCACCGGGCGGCTCAGAAGTCGGCGGTAAGCGCTTGTCGAAGGATAGTTCCGGCTGATTGACTTCCACAGTTAGGTTTTTCCCATCCGCCCGGGAGCCCGCTGTGGAACTGTCACGTCGCCGTCTGCTGTCCTTCGTCCCCGCCACCGCCCTGCTGACCGCGGTCAACCCGGCCCCCGCTGCACGCGCCGCCTCAGGTGCCGCCTCAGTCGCCACGGCCGCAGGCCCCGGTCAGCTACTCGCCAACACGATCGCGATCTACGCCGGTACGGCGGAGTCGAACGCGCGCCCCGAAGTCGCCGCGAAGGTCACCGCGATCGACAACACGGCCCGCACCTGGCTGGCCGCACTCGACCGCGCGGGCACCGGCGAACTCTTCGCCGGCCTGCCGCTCGGAACCAGCGATCCGAATCTGAGCTCGTCGTACCAGCACCTCTACGAGATCGCCCTGGCCTACCGCCGGCCGGGGCCCGCGTCCGACTTGCAGGGCAACGAGCAGGTGCGAACGCGGATCGCCGAGAAGCTGGTCTGGTTGCACGACAACTACTACGGCGACCAGTCCAAGGGGTACTACGGCAACTGGTTCACCTGGGAGATCGGCATCTCGACGTACGTGTCGAAGACGCTCGCCCTGATCACCCCTGGCACCGACACCGGCACCGACCTGATCACGCGGTACGTCGCCTCGATGGACGCGTACCTGCGCAACGGGAAGGACGGCGACGTCGACCTCGACTCGCGCTTCCACACCGGCGCCAACCTGGTCGACATCACCGCGAACCGGGTCCTGCAGGGCGCACTGCTGAACGACGACGCGCGGATCCGCAAGGCGCTGCAGGACCAGTTCACCGTCTTCGCGACCGTCGACCCGTACAACCTGCAACACGGCGTCACCGACGGGTACTACGCCGACGGCTCGTTCATCCAGCACGCGTCGGTCGCGTACACCGGCTCCTACGGGAAAGGCCTGCTCAGCCGGGTCGTCCAGACCATCAAGGTGCTCGACGGGACGGAGTACGCGCAGAGCGACGACCTGGTCGGCGTGGTGCAGGGCTGGGTCGAGCACGGGTTCGCGCCGCTGATCTTCGAGGGCTGGATGATGGAGATCGTCAAGGGCCGCGCGGTCTCCCGGACGGCCACCGGGTACGACGATGTCGCGGTGATCGTGGAGGCGGTCGTCGACCTCGCCGACTACGCGACCGGCGCGGACGCGACGCGGTTGAAGGCGTTCGCGAAGTTCACCGCCCGGCCGACGATCAACGTGAACAGCTTCGCGTCGCCGGTCAGCATCGGTAGGTTCGCGGACCTGAAGGCCGACGCCTCGATCGTCCCGGCCGACCTGAACCCGGCCGCTGCCAGTACGGCGTTCAACGCGATGGACCGCACCGTGCACCGACGGCCCGGCTACGCGTTCGCACTCGCGCGGAACTCGTCGCGGATCAGCAAATACGAGTACATGAGCGGCGAGAACCTGATGCCGTGGTTCCAGGGCGACGGCGCGCACTACCTCTACCTCGCCGGCCAGGACCAGACGCAGTCGTTCGGCGTCGACTACTTCACCACGGTCTCGCCGTACGCGCTGGCCGGGGTGACGGCGCCGGTCGAGACGCGCAAGTCGATCCCGGAGCTGTACGGGACGCAGTACTACGACAACGCGGCGCTGGGCTTCACGGCCTCGTCGGAGTCGCAGAACACGTACGTCTACTTCCCGACCGGGACGAATGCGTACTCCGGTGGCGCGACGCTGGACGCGTACGGCGCGGTCGGGTGGGTGCAGTCGGACGACTTCGCCTACGCGTCGCGCGCCGAACTGCCGGACAACTTCGTGGTCTACAAGAACGCGTCGTCCACCAAGTCCTGGTTCCTGCTCGACGACGAGATCGTGGTCATGGCGGCCGGTGTCGGCGATGCGACGCGGGCCGTGACGACGACGCTCGATACGCGGATCGCCGCGGCTTCGGATGCGGTCGACGTACAGCAGGACAAGCGGTGGGTTCGGTACACCAACGGCGCGCTGTCGATGGGGTACTACCTCCTGCAGCCGACACAGGTCTCGGCCGATCTGCAGACGGTCACCCGGAGCCGACGGGTGATCCGCGCGTCCAACCCGGACACCGCGGTGACCAAGCAGGTCTTCGGCCTGACCGTCACCCAACCAGCGGGTACGACGGGGTCACTGGCCTACACCTTGGTGCCCAACGCAACGGAATCTGCGCTGCGTTCCTACGCGCACGGACGGATCAAACTGCTCTCGAACACCGTGAAAATGCAGGCGATCCAGCATCTCGGCCTGCGTCTGACGGCGGCGAACACGTTCACCGCAGGCACGCACCACCTGCCCAGTCTCGCGATCGACGGACCGGCTTCGGTGCTCGTCCGGCGCGAGAAGTCGAGTGTGCAGGTCGCGGTCTCCGATCCCACCACGAGTCGGGACACGGTCACGGTCAACCTGTGGGCGCAGTACCTGAAGCCGGCGACGCCGACACCTGGCGTGCAGGTGACGCGGACGGCGACCGGTACGCGGCTGGAGTTCAGCACGCGGCACACCTACGGGAGGAGTCTGGCGATCACGCTTCTTCCAGCGTGGTGATCAGGGTCTGCATCGTCGCGAGCGTCGTCTGAAGGTCGTCGAGGTCGACCGACGTGGCGAGCTCGGAGGTCCACGGGTGCTGGGCGACCGCGATCTTGCGGATCGCCCAGTAACCGGCCTCGGTACAGGCGAGCAGCTTCGCGCGCCGGTGCGCCGGGTTCGGCCGGTACTCCGCGAGGCCGCGCTCCACCAGCAGGTCCGCGATCCGCTGCACCCCCTGCCGGCTGACGCCCATGATCCGGCCGACGTCGGCGACCGACCGCGGTTCGTCCAGTACGCCGCCGAGCACCTGCCACCACGCCGCGGTGATTCCACCGTTCGCCGCCAAACCCTGCGCGGCCTCCATCAGCCGCGCGTTCAGCCGGAAGGTGGCGAGCACGACGTCCGTCAGCAGCGCGCCACCCTCCGACTGTTTGCCGGGCTTCGGCCAGTCCTCCCGCGGTGGGACGGGCTCGGCGGGATCAGTCATCCGACCAGCGTGGCGTAAGCGGCTGGGTCGGCGCGATGGAACACGCCCTCGTACGCCTCCAGCTTCGCCTCGTCCGCGAGCTCGAGCCGCTGCAGCACCGCCCGCGCGAACTGCACCGGCGAGTCCGGACCGGCCGTGATCAGATCGCCGCCGACGACCGCGCGCGCCTCGACGTACCGGCCGGAGCCCTGGTACCCGGTCGCCTGCAGGTACTCCTTGGCCGCACTCGTGTGGTCCCGATCGTCCAGCAGTCCGGCCTGCGCCAGCCCCGCCGTTGCGCCACAGATCGCCGCGACCGGCACGCCCGCGTCCAGGAACTGCCCCGCCAGCTTCGCGAACACCTCGCTGCCACCGTTGTCCCATTGCCCCGACCCCGCGAGCACCAGCAGATCCCCCGCATCCGGCGCGACATCCGCGACCGTGACGTCCGGCACGATCCGCATCCCACCCATGCTCACCACCGACTCGAGCGACTCCCCCACCGTCACCACAGTCCACGGCACCCCGGTGAACCGCCCGGTCCGCAACTCCACCAGAAGATGCCCGATCTCCCAGTCCGCCCACGTCTCGTACACCGCCACATACGCTGTCCTCATAGACAACATACTGTCATCCCGACAACATACTGTCAATAACCCAGGGGGGGTCAGGCGGGCGCGTCGACAGCCAGTCCGGCCGTTCGGGCGGCATCCGCGAGGCGCTTGTCGTAGGTGACGAACGAGGTCAGCGGCTGGATCCGCAGAGCGGTCGCCAGGTGGATGGCGTCGAGGCTTCGCACGGTCGCCGGCCGCACAGTCTGCGCGAGAATCCGAGTCCCCGAGTCCAGCTCCAGCAGGTCAGTCAGGTCCAGGACTCTCGCCAGCCGCGTCACCGCTTGCGGAGCATGCCGTGCGAGCGCCCGCGTGGACTCGATCTCCGCAAGAACCGAACTCACCCAATCGATCTCCGCCCGCTCATCGAGCCAGTGGCGCAAGGCGTCCGACTCGGCCTCGGCGTGCACCAGCTTCACGATCGCCGCCGAGTCGAGGTAGATCATCAGCGCTCGCCGTCGCGATCCCGGGAGAGCTCGGCCGCGACGTCGACGCCGTCCGGCTCCCCGAGCGGCATCCGAAGGACCGCGCGCCGCAACTCGGCGGCACGCTCGCGGCGCATGGCGGCCTCGAGCACCGCCCGCCTGATGACCGCCGACCGCGAGCCACCGCCATGGGTCAGCACCGCCAGCGCATGCTCTGTCTCCGCATCCGAGCGGATCGTGATCGTGTCTGCCATGGAACCATCGTAAGACACTTTGTCTTACACCCCAAGGCTCCACCGAAAATCACCTGCGCGCGTGGGCGGTCCGCTGGGAAGGTGGCGAGATGGGTGTGCGTGAGCTGACGTTGGGTGACTGGGGGCGGTTGTGGCCGTTGTTGGAGGGGTTTGGGATTGAGTTCGGAGAGGGCGAGTCGCGGGGGTACTTCGAGGAGTTGGTGGGTGATCCGCGGTGGGTGGCCCTCGGGTACGACGACGGTGGCGAGCTGATCGGGTACGCCGCTGTGCAGGACTACGGGACGCACCTGCGCGCGGGTCGACGGCATCAAGGTCGGTTGCATGACTTGTACGTGCTGCCCGAGCGACGGCGTACCGGGGTGGGGCGGGCACCCGACTACCCCACCTTCGACATCGAGTTCCCCAGGTAGTTCCTGTCCAGCCGGAGCAGGGAGAGGCCGGCGAGGGCGGTGGCGCCGGCGGCGAGGGTCAGGGCGTGGTGGATGTCGAGGGTCGCGAGCAGGTTGGTGGAGGCGATCAGGGGGACGGTTTGCGCGAGGGACAGGAGGGACTGCAGGCGGGTGAGGTGTGATCGCGGCGTACCGCGGACGAACACCGGCGCGAGGTGTGAGGTGAAGAGGCCGACGCCGAGGCCTTGGACGACAGTTGCGGTGACTGCGAACGGGATCGATGGGGCGAGCGTGAGGGCGCCGATGCCTGCCGCGGCGAGGACGCAGCCGAGACCGCCCGCGACACCAGGACGGTCGAACGTCCCGAAGCGAGCGACGAGAACCGTCACGAGCAACCCGCCGCACACGTTGCCGGCGACAACGAACCCCGCCTGACCGGCCGTCCAGTCGTGCGACCGAGCCAGCAGCGGGACGCACAACGACGTAACCGGGAGGACAAAGGCAGCGACGAGTGCGACGACCGCGAGGATCACCCGAAGCACGGGATCGCCAACGGCGAGGCGCAGTCCGTCCAGGGCGGAACGCAGTACCGGGGCGGCAGGTTGCGGAGTCACGTCGTACGGCGGTTTGAGCATGAGCAGCACGACGAACTGGACGGCGAAGGTCAGGCCGTCGAGTGTGAGCGCGCCGACCAGCCCCACCGTCGCGACGAGCAGCCCGCTGAGCGGTCCGCCGGCGAGCGTGATGACCTGAGTGGCCGACGTACGGATAGCCATTGCCCGGGGCAACTGATCGTCCGTGACGAACAGGCGCGGCAGGGCCCCGGCGGCGGGCAGGGCGAACGCGTCGACGGTCCCGACCACGACCGACGTCGTCAGCAACAGACCGGCCGAGACGCCGCGGACACCGACGGCCGCGGCGAGCATGAAGCAGCAGGTGCCGACGATCGCGGTACAGGCAAGGAGTAGACGGCGCGGCCCGATGCGGTCGCCCAGGACGCCGCCGAGCACCAGGAGTACGGCGCGCGGCAGGGTGAACCCGGTCAGTACCAGCGCGGCGACGTGCGGGCCGATGCCCGTCGCCGCCCAACCGAGCGCGAAGAACAGCGCGGTGTCGCCGAGTACCGAGAGTGTGGAGCCTGCGAGCCAGCCGTAGTACGACCGGTTCACCCGTCCAGCCGGACAGGCATGACGAGCGTGGTGAACGTACCTTGGTCGGCCGACCGCACCACGACCGGACGGTCCTGCGCGCAGATCTCGAGCAGCACGTCCGGACCGACACTCGCCTCCAGCGCGGCGGCGAGCAGACTCGCGGTGAACCCGATCCGCACCGGCGCCGACCCGACCGCGTCGAGCTTCACCTCGTCACCGATCCGCAGCGCGTCGGTGTCGATGTCGAAGGCAACGACGTCCCGCCCGGCCAGCGCGTCCAGCAACCCCGCGCGATCCACTGCGACCCGGCACGCCGGCGGCGTCAACCCGTCGAGGATCTGCTGGTACGCCGGAAACTCCGCCTCGACCACCGCCAACTCGCGCGCGTCGTCACCCCGCACGAGCCTGAGCGGAGCACCAGGCTCCACCTCGACCCGCACGACGTCCCCCGCCGCGGCCCACCGGCTCACGCCCGCCAACTCCTCCGCGCGAACCAGCACGCGCCCCGGCGCCCCGACGAACTCCTGCGGCCGCACCGTTCGCACCGCCAGCCGGTACCGGTCCGTGGCGACGAACGTGATCTCCTCGGGCGCGACCTCGAGCAACACGCACCCCAGCACGACCTGGAGCTCGTCCTCAGTACTGGCCGAGGAGGCGGCCGGCGCCACCTGCCGGATCGCGCTGGCGAACTCGGGACCGCCGAGAACCGTCGTGGTTCGGTGGGCTACGAGCTGAGTGAGCAGACGGGTCGCGGCGGCGCGGGTGGCGGTGGACTTGGCTTCGAGGGTGCACAGATGCGCTCGGACCAGCTCGGCGACGTCGGCGGGATCGGCGTCGAGGGCCAGGCGGACGTCGGGGAGGGGCAGGTCGATCTCGCGGAGGTCCCGGAGCAGGCGGGCGCGGGGTTGCTGCGACTTGTCGTAGTACCGGTAGCCGTTCGTCGCGTCGACTTCCGCCGGCGGCAGCAGACCGCAGTCGTCGTAGAACCGCAGGGCACTCGGCGCGAGCCCAACCAGGCGCGCGAACTCACTGATCGTCAACCTCATGGGCCCGACCCTCACCCCTGTACCAACTCGAAGGTCAACTCCGGAGCCGGCCCCACAGGTTGAGGGTCTTGCCGAAGCGTTCGCCGCGGATCCAGTCCAGGATGCTCTTCGCGGACCGCTCAGGCGCCACGTCACCGCGTACCGACCGCGGTACGTGCTTGCGGATCTCCGCCGCGTCCGCGAGCGCCTCCTCGATCTGCGCCTCGGGCCAACCACGCCCGGCCAGGCGCTTGCGGCGTACCGCGTCCGGGCAGTCCAGGTGCAGCCACCGGCCCTCCGGCAGCTCGGTCGGCAGCAGCGGCGACAGCAGCAGCACCGGGATCCCGGACCGCCGGATCAGTTCGGTGATCCGCAGCCACAGCGCGTTGTACGCCGGCCAGATCGGCGCCGCCGTCGGACTCGCGATGGAGATCCCGAGCAGCCGGCCGTTGTCGTCCAGCAGCTCGTCCATGTCCATCACCACCAGGTTTCCCGGACTGAGCCGCACCAGCTCCGGCACAACCGTGGACTTCCCCGCCCCGGGCGCCCCCGTCACCACGAACAACCTCGTCACAGCTCTAGTGTGCGGTCATTGGACTGAGAGACGTCTGGGAGGCCGGGCTTCGCCGGAAATTGTCGGGAGGCCGCTGGGGCCGGGGGTGACTGAACCGAGGACGCTGGAGTGCCGCGCGCCGGTACAGCTCGGGACCGTTCCGCCGAGGCCGTGCACGGTGAGGAACCCGAGAACGGCGAACGCGTACGCCTCCTTCGCAGCCGACGGCACCCCGAGCTCGTCCGTAGTCCGGACCGGAATCTCCAGTTCGTCCGCGAGCAGATGCATCAGCACCGGGTTCTGGATCCCGCCGCCCGACGCGACCACCTCGGTCCCGCCGTACCGGCGGACCGCGTCCGCGACCGTCCGGGCCGTCAGCGTGGTCACCGTCGCGACCAGGTCCTCGGCCGGGATCTCCGGTAGCCCCTCCATCGCCCGCGCCACGTACGCGAGGTTGAAGAGCTCCTTCCCCGTCGACTTCGGCGCCGGCCGCCCGTAGTACGGCTCGGCCAGCAGCCGGGCGAGCAGCTCCTCGTGGACCTGACCGCGGGCCGCCATCACCCCGTCCGCGTCGAACGGCTGCCCGGTCAGCTCCGTCACCACCGCGTCGATCAGCGCGTTCGCCGGACCGGTGTCGAAGGCAACCGGCTCACCCTGGACGACGGTGATGTTCGCGATCCCACCCAGGTTCAGCGCCACCGGTACGCCGGGCAGCCCGCGCAACCACAGCACGTCGATGATGCTCACCAGCGGCGCCCCCTGACCACCCGCCGCCACGTCCCGCGACCGCAGGTCCGACACCACCGGTACGCCGGTCGCCTCCGCGATCCAGGCGGGCTGCCCGAGCTGCAGTGTCCCGCGGACCGAGTCACCGTCGACCCAGTGGAACATCGTCTGACCGTGCGACACGATCAGGTCGGCGTACCCACCGCAGAGCTGCTCGACCGCCTGCCGGGCGACCGCGGCGAACGCCTGCCCGATCCCGGTGTCCAGCCGGCAGACCTGCTCCATCGTCGTCGGTGCCGGCGGCAACGCACCCGCGACGGCCGTCCGCAGCTCGTCCGGGTACGGCTGGCTGAGCATCCCGAGCGGCGTCAGGACCAACTCGTCCCCGTCCAGCCGCAGGTCCGCGGCAGCGGCGTCGATCGCGTCGTACGACGTCCCGGACATCAGCCCGATCACTCGCATGTCACTCCCGCAGTTCCCGTCTCGGCCCGTCGGAGCGTCCATCTTCTTCCATCCACCGCTCCCGCGTGCAACCTTCCGCGCGGCGCCGGAGTCTGTACCGCTGGGGCGAACCCTTGACACCCGATTTCCGCCGGTCGATGATCGGTCTCGCTATACCGGTTTATCTCTCCTCGTCTCCGAGTTGATCGGTCAGGCGGGGGAGAGCTACTTAACCGATATAGACACCGCCCATCTTTGACGAGGAGTCGATCGGATGAGTTCAGAGCTCATGAAGCGAAGGACCCTGCTGTCAGCCCTGGCCGCCGGCACCGCCGCGGCCGCCACCGTTGCCGGTACCGCCGGGACCGTACTTCCGGCCACGGCCGCGAGCAAGCGCAAGCCGCGCGCCGGGAAGACCGGACCGGTCACCGTCGCGTACGTCGAGGTCAACGACCACAGCATGCTGAGCGCCGGCAAGTACACGCTGGCGAACGGCGGCGCGCAGGTGATCGACGTCGCGGTGATCTTCGCGGCGAACATCAACTACGACGGCACGAACGCGTACCTGTCCTGCAACCCGCAGGTGCAGAACGTGCTCGACAACGTCGCGACCCAGGTCCGCCCGCTGCAGCAGAAGGGCATCAAGGTCCTGCTGTCGATCCTCGGCAACCACCAGGGCGCCGGCTTCGCGAACTTCCCGACCCAGGCGGCGGCCGACGCGTTCGCGCAGCAGCTCGCCGACACGGTCAACCAGTACGGCCTGGACGGCATCGATTTCGATGACGAGTACGCGGAGTACGGCAACAACGGCACCGGCCAGCCGAACGACTTCTCGTTCGTCTACCTCGTCCAGGCGCTGCGCGCGAAGCTGCCGAACAAACTGATCACGCTCTACGACATCGGCCCGGCCGCGGACCGCCTGACCTACAACGGCCAGAGCATCGCCAACACCTTCGACTACGCCTGGAACCCGTACTACGGAACCTGGGGCGTCCCGAGCGGCCCGACCTCCAAGTCGAAGCTCTCCCCCGCAGCGATCTCGTACACCGCCACCAGCTCCAGCACCGCGGCCTCGCTCGCCCAACGCACCGTGAACGAGGGATACGGCGTCTTCCTCACCTACAACCTCACCGAGTCCGACACGTCGTCCTACATGACCGTCTTCACCCAGAAGCTCTACGGCAGCGCGACGGTCTACAGCGGTTAGAACTCGTACTCCCAGCCTGGTTGCCAGTTGAAGGGGGCAACGATCAGGTCTTCCATCGGTTGCCCGCTCCCCAGCAGGTGTTCCAGGGCCCACCTGTTGGCGGAGTGGGCGACCACGAGGACCGTCGCGTCGGCGTACCAGGTCTTGACGTCGGCGAGGAACGAACGGGTCAGCTCGACGACGTCGTCGTACGACTGGCCGCCTGGAAACGGTGTGCTGACGCGCTCGACCCGAGGGTTGAGCGCGTCCACCGGCGCCCCGTTCAGCTCGCCGTAGTTGCATTCGCGCAATCGCCAGTCCTGGAGATGCGGTGCCGTCAGCCCGGCCAGTTCGACCGTCTCGACCGCCCGCAGCAGGTCCGAGCTGAACACGACGTCGACATCGCGCCGTCGCTCACCCAGCTCCCGCGCCAACTGCTGGCCGGTCACCGACAGCTCCCCGGGTAACCACCCCGTGGCGATCTCCCGCTCGTTGTCCACCGTGATCGAGTGCGTCTCGTATATCAGCCTGGTCACAGGTCACAGATAACCCCCTTTGTGTTCGTTACCGGCGGGTATATACTTAAGTTACTCGTGAGTACGATACTTAGGGGAGCCGTGTGAGCCACTACAAGTCGAATCTGCGCGACATCGAGTTCAACCTGCTCGAGGTGCTGGGCCGGGGCGAGGTGCTCGGACAGGGCCCGTACGCCGAGATGGACGTCGATACCGCCCGTGAGGTGCTCGCGGAGGTCGACCGGCTGGCCAAGCACGAGCTGGCCGCGTCCTTCGCCGACGCCGACCGCAACCCGCCGGTGTTCGACGCCGAGGCCCACGAGGTCCGGATGCCCGAGGCGTTCAAGAAGAGCTACCACGCCTACATGGACGCCGAGTGGTTCAAGCTCGAGCTGCCGGCCGAGCTGGGCGGCCAGCCGACCCCGCCGTCGCTGCGCTGGGCCGCCGCCGAGCTGGTGCTGGGCTCCAACCCGCCGGTGCACATGTACGCCGCCGGCCCGAACTTCGCGCACGTGCTCTGGCGCAACGGCACCGAGCGGGACAAGTTGATCGCGCACCACATCATCGAGCGCGGCTGGGGCGCCACCATGGTGCTGACCGAGCCGGACGCCGGCTCCGACGTCGGCGCCGGCCGCACGAAGGCCACGCTGCAGGAGGACGGCAGCTGGCACATCGAGGGCGTCAAGCGGTTCATCACCTCGGGCGAGCACGACATGACCGAGAACATCGTGCACCTGGTGCTGGCCCGCCCGCAGGGCATCGAGGGTGTCGGCGGTCCGGGGACGAAGGGCCTCAGCCTGTTCGTGGTCCCGAAGTACGACTTCGACCTCGAGACCGGTGAGCTGACCGGTGAGCGCAACGGCGCCTTCGTCACGAACGTCGAGAAGAAGATGGGTATCAAGGTCTCGACCACCTGCGAGATCACCTTCGGCGACAGCAACATCGGCGGCCCGGCGAAGGGCTGGCTGCTCGGCGAGGTGCACGACGGCATCGCGCAGATGTTCCAGGTCATCGAGTACGCCCGGATGATGGTCGGCACCAAGGCCATCGCCACACTGTCCACCGGCTACCTGAACGCGCTCGAGTACGCGAAGGAGCGGGTCCAGGGCGCCGACCTGACCCAGCCGGCCAAGGACGCGCCGCGGGTCACGATCACCCATCACCCCGACGTCCGCCGGTCGCTGCTGACCCAGAAGGCGTACGCCGAGGCGCTGCGCGCACTGGTGCTCTTCACCGCGACGTACCAGGACCGGGCCGAGCAGGCGCGGTACGCCGGTGAGCACGACGATCTCGCCGAGCGGGTCAACGACCTGCTGCTGCCGCTGGTCAAGGGCTACGGCTCGGAGAAGTCCTGGACGCTGCTCGGCACCGAGTCACTGCAGACGTTCGGCGGGTCCGGCTTCCTGCAGGACTACCCGATCGAGCAGTACGTGCGGGACGCGAAGATCGACACCCTCTACGAGGGCACGACCGCGATCCAGGGCCAGGACCTGTTCTTCCGGAAGATCATCAAGGACCAGGGCAAGGCCCTCGGCCATCTCGCCGAGCAGGTGCAGGCGTTCGTCGCCTCCGAGGCGGGCAACGGCCGGCTGAAGGAGGAGCGCGCGCTGCTCGCGAAGGGCCTCGAGGACACCCAGAAGATCCTGGGCATCATGGGGCAGGCCCTGATGGCCAGCAACCCTCAGGCGGAGAACGGCGACCCGCGAAACATCTACAAGGTCGGACTGAACACCTCGCGGCTGCTGTTCGTGCTCGGTGACGTGGTCTGCTCGTGGCTGATGCTCCGCCAGGCCGACGTCGCGCTGGAGCGGCTCGGCGGCGAGCTTTCGGCCGCTGACCAGGACTTCTACACCGGCAAGGTGGCCGCGGCGCAGTGGTTCGTGCGCTCCACGATGCCGTCGGTGCGGGCCGAGCGGGTCAAGGCCGAGCTCACCGATCTCGACGTGATGGACCTGCCCGAGTCCGCGTTCTGAGCTCCTCCGGCTCGGGCGCTTGCGCGGCTCGAGCCGGAGGTTCACCCCCGCGGGGCAGATTGATCTGCCCCGGGTTGCCCCGCGATCTGCCCTGTTGCGGACCGGGGATGTACGGCAACGTTTCTGCCCTGCAACACCGTGACCCTGGCTTGGTTTCCCCTGTCCGAGCCAGGGTCGCGTCTATTCCGGTGCCGGAACCAGCCGAGAGGATGCCGCGTCCATGTGAACGTGCCCGAACCCGGTCGTCGTACGCTGTGCGCGATGCGCGCTCGTCTCTGCACCGCCCTGCTCGCCGCCCTGGCGTTCCTTCCGGCGTCCCTTCTGGCGCTTCCTGCCCAGGCCGCGCCGGCCGAGACCCCCGAGCTGCCCGACCGGATCGCCGCGGCCTGGCGCACCGACCACCTGTCCGTCGACGAGCGGCTGCGCGCGTCGATGCCGAAGACCGAGACCGACCGGATCCGCGCCGCGATCAAGACCGCCGGCCTCCCGGTGTACGTCGCGCTCATCCCGCAGTCGCCGTACCTGAAGAAGAACGGGTACGACCTGCCGACGTTGCTGCACGCACGGATCGGGCAGCCGGGGGTGTACATCGTCGCGGTGGTGTCCGACAACTACTGGTCGGACCGCGCAGAGCTGTTCCGGCCGGCCGGGCTGCGCGGGCGTGACCTGTACAGCGTCCGCTCCGACGACCCGCAGGACCGCGACATCGTCAGCGAGCGTCCGGCGCCGTCGATCGTGCGGACGATCCAGCAGGCGTCGACGGCGTACGACGGTCGGGCGCTGCCGCCGATCCCGAAGTCCGACCTCGACCCGCCGCGCGAGGAGCGGGGGATGTCCGTGACGGACAAGTCGGACCGGGCCGCGTTCATCGGGATGGGCGTCGGCGGGGTGCTCGGGTTCCTCCTGGTGCTGCTGATCGGGCTGCGCCGGCGCCGGCCGGCGAAGCGCACCAAGAAGCAGTCCGGTGACGAGCCGCCGATCGAGGCGTGGGACGTGCAACTCAAGGCCGACGGCAAGATCGAGCAGGCCGAGCGCGCGCTCGCACGGCTCGACAAGCGCCGGAAGAAGTCGACCGAGCAACTGGACCAGCGCGACGACGCGTACCGCCGGCTGGACGCGGCGCGCACCCTGCGCGCGGACCAGCCGGACGACGTGCTCGCGTCGGCGGGGGCGCTCGTACTCGCCCGCCAGGCCGAGCGGGTCGCGTCCGGCGCGGCCCTGCAGCCGCCGTGCTTCTTCGACCCGACCCACAACCCCGGCACGGCCGAGGTCGAGTGGTCGGACGACGTCGAGGTCCCCGCGTGTCAGCAGTGTGCGGGCGTCGTACGCCGGAAGGGGACGCCGCGCGGTCTACGGGTGTGGTCCAAGTCCGGGTTGCGCGGCCGTAAGCAGGTGCCGTACTGGACGCTCGACCCGGAGGAGAACCCGATGGTCGCGAGCGGCTTCGGCGCGCTGTCGGACGACCTGCCCGAGCGGATCGCGGCCCGGAAGGAGGACGCCCGATGAAACGGCTCCTGCTCTTGCTGACGGCAACCGCCTTCCTGCTGACCGGGACGGCGTCGGCCGCCACGCCGGCGGATCCCCGGCTCACCGCCGCGGTGGCGGCCTGGAAGACCGGCCACGTGTACGTCGACCCGGACTTCGCCTCGATTGCCGACAGCAACGAGATGGAACGGGTCGCCGCGGACGCGAAGCTGCCGGTGTACGTCGCCGTCGTACCGACCGGCGAATGGTTCCCGGAGAAGGACGACGCCGAGCTGCTCGCCGGCCGGCTGGCCGCCGCGAACGGCAAGCCCGGCGTGTACGTCGTGATGGACGAGTACACGTCGCACGGTGAGGCGAACAACATCGCGGCGTACGCACCGAACAGCACCTGGGCGGACAAGGACGAGACGCTCAGCAAACAGCTCGCGGCGTACCTCGACGAGGTGGAGCTCAACGACCGCTACACGGCGAAACCGGCCCGGACGGAGCCGATCCCGGAAGAGCCGGAACGGTCGTACCCCGAGGAGAAGTTCACCCCGGGCAAGGCGATCCGGAACGGGCTCGGTGGGGTCGCGTTCGGGATGTTCGGCGGCGCGATCCTCGGTGGACTCGTGCTGGTGGTGGCGGCAGTGACCGCCCGACGACGGGGAGGACAGGCGTGAAGGCCCGGTTTCTTGTGATCAGCCTGGTGGCGGCCCTGACGATGCTGGTCGTCGCCCCGGCCGAGGCGGCGACCCCGGCGGACCGGGCGCGGGCGATCGCGACCGCGTTGAAGAAGGACCCGCTGTACATCGACCCGGCGTATGCGACCGCCCTGCCGCAGAAGCTGCGCGCCGACGTGTCCGCGAAGGCGAAGGCGCTCGGGTACCCGGTGTACACGATCATCCTGCCGCTGACGCCGAGCGACGAGTTCCAGGGCGAGGAGAGCACCGTGCTCACCCTCGTCATGGACGCGCTCCGGCAGCCCGGCCTGTACGTCGTGGTGGACGGCGGCAGCCGCTTCCCCTGGTACGAGACGCGGGACCTGCCGCAGGTCAGCGAGGACAAGCTGTCCGCGTCGCGGTCGCGCGCACTCGACGACGAGGGGTACGACGCAGGGCCGACCGAGGTACTCGCCCGGATGTACGAGTTGCTCGCGCAGCCCGGGATCCCGAAGACGTCGAAACGTCCGGGCACGGTGTCGTCCGGCCGTTCGGACCGCTCCGACTCCGACGAGGGCGGGCACGGGACGGTCGTCGCGGTCTCGATCGTCGGCGGGCTGGTCGTACTGATCCTGCTCGGGCTCGTCATCGGGCGCCGTCGGGGTTCGTCGTCGTCGAAGACGTTCCGCATCCCGCCGCACGTGGCCGCGACCGTGGCCGCCGAGCGGCGCCGCCGGCTCACTCGCGACACCACCGCGGAGCTCACGACACTCGGCTCCGAGCTCGCCGCACTGCCGTCGACCGACGGGCCCGGGCTGCGACACCAGCAGGCCGCGCTCGACGACCACGCCGCCGCGTCCAAGGTCCTGGACTCGTCGACCGAGCTCGTCGATCTGGTCGGCGCAATGGTCCTGCTGGACAAGGCCCGGCGCGAGTACGACGCGGCTGTCGCGACAGCGGCCGGGCGCAACGCGAACGCCGTACCGGATTTGTGTGCTTTCAACCCGTTGCACGGTCGGGCATTGGCGAAGGCCACGCAGGTGGAGGCGGATGGCACGACCGTCACCCTGCCGCTGTGCGCCGAGTGCCGGCGAGCACTGAAGCGCGGCGCTGCGCCGGCGTCGCTACCCGGCAAGGACGGGCCCTACTGGTACGACGACTCGCTCTGGGCGCGGACCTTCTTCGGCACGACCGGCGACGACCTCGCCGAGGCGGTCTCCCGGGGTGAGCTGAGCAGGTGATGTCCCTGGTGTCCCTGAGCGCCGGTCAGGGGCACCTCGGGGGATCTGCCTGATCCTGGCGACACACCTCGCGGCCTACTGTCGTTGCGACAACGTGGGTGGGCTCGAGATGAGGCGGACGATGGCGGAGAACAAGCAGCTCGGCGTGATCCTGCTGGTAGCGGCGGCCGGGCTGGCGTTCTGGCAGTTCGGGGACAAGAAGGCCGACGACACGCACAAGGTCGACGACAAGATCACCACGGTCCAACTCGCCGCCGACCACGCCGACATCACGATCAAGGTGTCCGACGACGACACGACGTCGGTGCGCGAGGAGCGCAAGTACTGGTTCTGGAAGCGCGGCGACGCGTACTCCGTGCAGGACGGCGTACTCAAGCTCGACGGCGACTGCGGGTGGCAGTGCTCCGCCGACCTCGAGGTCACCGTGCCGCGCGGTACCAAGGTCACCGGCGAGAACGGCAGCGGTGACATCGCCATCGCCGGAGTCGCGGGTGTCGACGCCAAGTCCCGCTCCGGCAAGGTCGAGCTCAGCGACGTCGCCGGCGACGTGAACCTCGACGTCACCTCCGGCGACATCTCCGTCAGCGACCTCGACGGGAAGCTCGACCTGAAGGCCAACTCGGGCGACATCGAGGCCCGTGGGCTGAAGGGCGGCGCGGTTTCCGTCGAGACCACGTCCGGCGACATCGAACTGCAGCTCGCCGAGGCCAACGACGTCCGCGCGAAGGGCACCAGCGGCGACATCGAGATCTCGGCGCCGGGCGGTGACTACAAGGTCACGACCGACACCGGCCACGGCGACGTCGAGAACAACCTCGGCAACAACACCAACGGCTCGCACTCGATCAACGCCACCACGACGTCCGGGGACATCGAGCTCCGCGGCGAGTGACTACTCCTTGATGTCGCGGTGGCTTTCCTCGACGACCCGGTACTCCTCCTCGATCGCCGGGTCGATGGCGTCGGTGTCCACCCGGCGGCGCCGGTTGGTGATGTAGAAGGAGAGCAGGATGCCGGCCAGGCCGGCGAGGAGCAGGATGTAGCCGACGACCTGCAGGTTGACGGCATCCCAGCTGTCTCGCACGGCGAACGCCAGCACGGCGCCGACCACCATCAGAAAGATCCCCACACCGATGCTCATCCGAGCCTCCCAGCGAGTAGCGTCCTACGACTTCGAAGCTACTTCTCTGTACCCGCCCGCCAAACTATTTGCCGCCGGACAGGACCAGTTCGACGCGCGTAGGGCCTTCGGGACTGATGTGGATCGGGACGCCCCAGTCCTGGCGGTGCATGTGGCAGGCGGGGAACTCGACCTCGGCGGAGTCGTCGCAGGACGCGGCCTGGACGGCGACGTGCAGGACGCCCGAGCCGGCGTGCGGATCGATGACGAGGCGGCGCACCAGGTCGGTCGAGTCGCCGGCGCCATCGCGGAGCAGGGAATCCGGGGTGGACGAGACCAGGAGACGCGTGGACGGGCCGTACCGGTCGTCGAGTTTCTGGCCCGGCGGCGGCGTGAACACGACCTCCAGGGTGACCTCGCCGGCGGCGAGATCCATCGGCGGGCGTTGCGTGCGGGTGCTGAACTCGTCGGCCGTCGCGGACGCGCCCAGCGGCACCCGGGTCAGGCGATGGGCGGCCGACTCCACCACCAACAGTTCGTTGCCGACGACAACAGCACCGCTCGGCTCGGCGAGACCGGTCGCCATCGTCTCGACAATCTCGGTACGCGGGTCGTACCGGCGTACGGCGCCGTTGTAGGTGTCGGCAATCGCGATCGAGCCGTCCGGGAGGACTGTCACCCCGAGCGGATGCTGCAGCAGCGCCTCGCTCGCCTTCCCGTCGCGGAGACCGAAGTCGAACAGCCCGGTACCGACCGCGGTGTGGACGGCGGTGTCGATCCACCGCAGTGCGGAGATCTCGGAGTCGGCGAGCCACAACCGATCGCCGTCGGCGGCCAGCCCGCTGGTCTGCGCGAACCAGGCCTCGGCCGGCGGACCGTCCTTCAGCCCTTCGTTGGTCGTACCTGCCGCAACAGCCGTCACGCCGCTGACCGGATCGAAGGTCCACAGCTGGTGAAGGCCGGCCATCGCGATCCACACCTTGTCGCCCCACCAGGCAACGTCCCAGGGTGAGCTGAGCGCGTCGGTGCCGTCGCCGTCCATCCACTGCTGACCCGTCCCGGCCAGCGTCCGCACCGCACCGGTCGCCAGTGAGATCCCGCGCAGCGCGTGGTTGACGGTGTCCGCGACCACCACGTCGTACCCGACCTGGCCGGCGATCTCTGACGGCAGCACCACCAAACCGTTGGGCTCCGAGAACCGCGCCTCGTCGGGCGCACCGTCGGCGAACCCGCGCTCCCCGGTCCCGATCCGGCGTACGACGGTCGTCGGGTCCGGTGCGAGCTCGACGATGCTGTGGTTGCCGGCGTCCGCCACGAGGAAACCGTTGTCCAGCGCAACGACCTTCGCGGGGAAGCGGAGATCCGTCGGTTCGGCGGGCGGAGCGACGTACGGCGAGTGGCCGCGCGTGAGCGTGCCTGCGGCCTCGTGCTCAGCGACCAGGTCGGTCAGCAGGGCATCCAGGGCGTGCAGGTGCCCCTCACCGGAGTACTGCGCGACGATGTACCCGTTCGGATCCACCAGCACCAGCGTCGGCCAGGCGCGGGCGGTGTAATTCTGCCAGGTGACCAGCTCGGGGTCGTCCAGCACCGGGTGCGCGACCTCGTACCGCTCGACGGCGCTCCGGACCGCGGCCTCCTCGCCCTCGTGCGCGAACTTCGGCGAGTGCACCCCGACGATCACCAACGCGTCGCCGTACTTCTCCTCGAGCGGCCGCAGCTCGTCGAGGACGTGCAGGCAGTTGATGCAGCAGAAGGTCCAGAAGTCCAGCAACAGGAACCGCCCGCGGAAGTCCGCCAGCGACAGGTCCCGTCCACCGGTGTTCAACCACCCACGACCCCGCAACTCAGGCGCACGCACATGCATGCCCCATTGTCCGACTCGGCTCAACACCGCCGGACGTCAGCCCGGCATGCGAGCGCTCCCGAACGCTGGCACAATCCCCCCGGTGGCCAAGCGCACCGTCAAAGCACCCGAGCGTTCGCGGTGGTATCGCGACGGCACCATCCTCACCTGGATCGGGATCGCGCTGGCGATCCTGGTCGCGCTGTTCGGTGACAACCTGTGGTCGCGGCTGACCGGGCTGTTCGATCGTGAGCCGAGCCTCCAGCACCGGGTCGAGCAGGCGATCGCCGAGTGCCGGCAGGACGGCTACGAGTGCCGTACGACGAAGTCGATCGTGATCGCCAACGGCGCCGGCGCGCTGACGGCCGTCGGTGTCGACCTGATCGACAAGAACCTGTCCGGGAGCGCAGCAGGGTCCGCAGTGCTGGTGTTCGACGCCTCCGGCGGCCTGCGGTGGACCTCACCGATCCAGTCGTTCCAGCCCGGGTACGGGCTGACCGGTCTGGACACCGACGTGACCAACCACCTGTTCGTCAGTTTCGCGGTGACGAACCACAGCGGCATCGCGTGGGTGATCGATCCGTCCACGACCCCGGTCCAGACGTTCGGCAGCGTCGGCGGGTCCGGTCTGGTGATCGACGGCTACGAGGAGCCGACGTTCGCCGGCGTACGGCGACTCCACACGTACCGCGAAGGCTGGCCGGCGAACACCCGGAACCCGAGCACCAGCCGCGACGTGTTCGAGTGGAACGGCAGCAGGTACGTCCACCGGGGCTGCGAGCTCGTCGGCCCGATCGAGGCCGATGGCAACCGTCAGGTGCAGGCGATGCGCCCGGCCGGGTCGGCGCGCTGCCGGCAACCGGTCGGCAAGTACTCCGTCGACCTCGACGGCGATCGCGCCGCCGGCGCACAGGTGCCGTGATCAGCGAGGCAGGATCAGGGTGTCGGTCAGCATCTTCGCGGTCTTGCGCAGCGTGGCCGGGGACGACGAGAGGTCGGTGGCCAGCGCGTACGGCGTGAGCGTCTCGCCAGGGCCCACCAGACGATGGCGGTGGGCCAGGAGCCAGACGATCGCCCGCGGCCAGGTGGAGAGGCGGGCCTTGGCCAGCAGGTCGGGGGCGTCGCGGACCAGGCGTTCGGCGATGTCGAACGCGTCGGGGGCGTACGCCGTCCCGAGGGTCTCGCCGGCCATCAGCCAGGCGTGCGGGGCCAGGACCGAGAGAGTGGCCGCCTGGGAGTTGTCCAGGCCGCGGAGATCGGGCTGCGGCGGCGAGCCGAGGCCCGCGAGCGCTCGGTAAGCGTCTTCCAGATCGTTGGTCGTGTCATCGAGGAAGACCCGCTCCCCCGGCTTGGAGCCGACCGGGTCGATCATCGCCGCGGCTTCCAGGGCGGGCTGCCAGACGTCCACGGCGTCGACCGCCTCGTCGACGGCGTCCAGCGGCAGGTGCGTCCGGTCGCCGCAGAACTCCAGCCAGGCCTTCACCACGCCCGGCACCGCGTCGAAGTAGGTGCTGTCGGCAAGCACCTTGCGCGGCAGCCAGTGCGCGAGGAAAAGCTCCACCAGTACGGCGCTGACGCGCAGCGGACCGCCGACGGTGTGGTCGACCGCGTGGTCGATCCACAACCGGACGATGTCCGCGGCGTCGTCGGGCAGATTCACGGCGTACCGCGACTCGAGGAACTCGTCGACCAGTTGGTCCCGCTGGCGCGGGGTCAGCAGCGGCCGGATCGGTGGCCGGATCGGGCGCTCGGGCAACTGGGTCAGCCTGTTCACCAGCAGGCCGGTGAAGAACTCGAAGTCCTCGCTGACCGGCGGATCGTCGTAGTCGCGGGTCTCCCCCAGCGCCTGCAGGATGATCCCGGCCGCGGTCGGTGGGCGCACCGTCCGGATCGTCACCCGGCCGCCGCGCTGGTACGCCTCGAGGACCCGGTCGACCGGCGGGCCGACGAAGACGTCCTTCACGATCGCGCCGAGGTTGTTGTCGATGAACACCACCACGGTGTGCGGGTGCTGGTCGTCGTCGTAATCCAGCACGACGCTCAGGCCGTCGCCGGTGATGTCCTCGGACACGATCGCGCTCGTCAGCCGGAAGCCGGCGATCCGGGTCACCCACTCGGACACCTCGTCCTGCGTGCGCAGGCGGGAGACATGAGCCCGCTGCAACGGCAGCCGACCGGCCGGACCGACCGTCCGCGCCAGGCTGGTCAGCAGGACGAAGGACTCCGGATCACGGCGCTCGCCGAGCACCCGCGCGGCATCGGCCCAGAAGAACCGCTCCACCTCGCCGATCTCGTCCGGACGCCCGGCCGGCCACAACTGGTCGGCGAGCATCGCCGCGGAGCGGGCCACCGACGCCTCGGCGATCACCGGGTGCAGCGCGGCCGGCACCGCGGCCAGGTCGAGGGAAAGCGTTTCCAGCAAGGTCTCCAGGACAGCGACACTCGGCGTGGTGTCGACGTCGACACCCGCCGCCGGCCCGACTGGCTCGCCGGGCTCGGAGCCGACCAGCCGCAAATGGCTGCGCCGTCCGTCCCGTCCGTGGGGAGACTTGGTCACCTCCGTGAGATTACCGTCCGGAACGAGTCCCCCGCAGTCAGCACCGCGAGTCCTGTGGATAACTACGGCCCGGACTCGATCACGAGCCCGGGCCGGAGAACGGCGTACCACAGTCCGTCGTTGAGTCAGCCCTTGAGGGCACCAGCCATCAGGCCACCGATGAACCAGCGGCCCAGGACGATGTACACGATCAGCGTCGGGAACGACGTGATCAGCGCACCCGCCATGCTGGCCGCGTAGTCGACCTTCTGCCCACCGGCCAGCGCGGCCAGGCCCAGTGTCACCGGGCCGTTCTGCTGGGTGGTGAGGAACAGCGCGAACAGGAAGTCGTTCCAGACCGAGGTGAACTGCCAGATCAGCGTCACCACGAAACCGGAGATCGAGATCGGCAGGATGATCCGGGCGTAGGTCTGGATCAGGCCGGCGCCGTCCACCCGGGCCGACTCGATGATCTCGTTCGGTACGACGGTGGCATAGTAGTTCCGGAAGATCAGCGTGCAGATCGGGATGCCGTAGATGCAGTGCGCGATGATCAGCGTCGGGATTCCCCGGGTGATGTCCAGTTCGGTGAACGTCGTCCGCAGCGGCAGCATCACCGCCTGGTACGGGATGAACATCCCGAACAGGATGAACGCGAACACGATGTTCGCGCCCGGGAACCGCCAGCGGGCCAGCACGAACCCGTTCACGGATCCGATCATCGAGGAGATGATCGCGGCCGGGATCGCCAGCGACAGCGACCGCACCATGTACGGCTGCAGGACGTCCCAGGACTTGCGCCACGGGTCCAGCGTCCAGACCTGCGGCAGGTTCCACTGCGCGGCGGCCGTGGTGTCGCTGGACGTCTTGAAGCTGCCGACCACAACGACGTACACCGGGATCAGCACGAACAACAGGAACAGCAGCAGGATCAGGTACTTGATCGACCGGCTGAGCCGGGTGGTCCCGTCGGAACCGGCCCGGGGCTTGTGCCGAATCGCGGTCGCGGAAGTGCCGGTGGCGGCGTCGACGGCGGTCATTCGTTGCTCTCCTGCCGGACGGTGTACGCGACGTACGGGATGACGAGGACGGCGACGACCGCAAGCATCACGATCGCGATCGCGGCCGCCTTGGCCTGGTCGCCGCGCAGCAAGGTGTTCCACATCAGGATCGAGGGCACCTCGGTACGGAACTGGTTCGGCCCGGTGATCGCGTAGATCAGGTCGAACAGCTTCAGCGACATGTGACCGAGGATGATCAGCGCCGACAGCGCGATCGGCGACAGCTGCGGGAACAGCACGTGCCGGTAGAGCTTGAACTCCGAGGCACCGTCGACCCGCGCGGCTTCCCGCAGCTCCGGTGGGATGCCCCGGAAACCGGCCAGGAACAGCGCCATGATGTACCCGGACAGCTGCCAGACCGCCGGGAGCGCGATGGCCGCCATCGTCGTCCATCGGCTGCCGGCGGTCCACCAGGCGTTCTCCAGGAAATGCAGCTGGAGGATCTCGAACAACCGGTTCAGCCCGCGGGCGTCGTCACCCTGGGACGGGTTCAGCAACCAGCCCCAGACGACCCCCGAGGCGATCATCGAGATCGCCATCGGGAACAGGAAGATCGAGCGGAACACGCCCTCGCCGCGGACGCCCTTCTCCAGCAACAGCGCCCAGATCAGACCGAAGATCAGCGTGCCCACGATGAACAGCACCGTGAGCACGCCGAGGTTCTTCAGCGAGTTGAGGAACCGGTCCTCGTGGAACAGGTTCGTGTAGTTCTCGAACCCGACGTAGTCGACCGTGCCCCCTCTACGCGCGGTGTGCCGATCGGTCAACGAGGTGTTGAACGTCCACGCGATCAGCCCGTACACGAAGTACCCGAGCAGCAGCACGGTCGGCAGCAGCACCAGGGCTCCAGGACCCCAGGTGCGAATTCTTCCGTGCATGCTCAGTTCACCGCCCGGGGACCGGTCCGCAACTCGACCCGCATCAGCTCGTCTTCATCGCTTGGCCGAGCGCCTGCTGCAGCTTGGCGACGTCCTGACTACCGCTGAACTGACTCATCGCGGACAGGATGTCGTTGTTCTGACCCAGCGTGCACGCGGCACCGTGGGCGCAGGACGGGACGATCGTGTCCTTCTTCCAGTCCGCCATCGCGGACTGCTGGTACTTCGGGTAGTCGGCCGGGTTGGCGTCCGAACGGGCCGGGATCGAGCCCTTCTTGGTGTTGAACGCCTTCTGGCCCTCGGCCGAACCCACGGTCTTCAGCCAGCACTTCGCACCGTCGGGGTCGACACCGTTGGTCGGCAGCGTGAACGAGTCGGCGAGGAACTGGAAGTCCTCCCCGGTGCCCGGCGCCGGCCAGTAGGTGTACGCCGTGTCCGGCACCTTGTCGGCCAACTGCTGCGCGGCGACCCAGTCGCCCATCAGCGTGTAGCCGGCCTGGCCCTTGTTGACGTAGCCCAGTGCGTCCGGCCAGTCGATCGCCTCGCGGTCGACGTTGGTGAAGCCGAGCAGCGTCTTGTACTTGTTCAGCGCGGACGTCACGTCAGCACCGGACCAGTCGGTCTTGCCGTCCCACAGACCCTTGAACTTGTCCGGGCCGAGCTCGCCCAGCAGCACGGCCTCGACCAGCATCTCCTGCGCGAAGCCCTTGGAGATCGCCAGCGGGGCCTTCACACCGGCCGCCTTCAGCTTGTTCAGGTCGGCGATCCACGCGTCCACGTTGGCCGGGGCCTTGGTGGCGTCGATGTTCGCCTTCTTCAGCACCGTCGGGTTGGCCCAGACCATGTTCGCCCGGTGGATGTTCGCCGGGATCGAGTAGATCTTGCCGTCGACGGTCAGGTTGTCGAGCAGGTTCTGCGGGAAGGCCTTGTCCAGCCCGAAGTCCTTGTACAGCCCGCTGACGTCGTCGACCTGCCCGGCGTTGATGTAGTCCTTCAGCTCCGCACCGGCGTGCGCCTGGAAGGTGGACGGCGGCTTGCCGGCCTGCAGGTCGTTGGCCAGTACCTGCTTGGCGTTCGCGCCCGCGCCGCCGGCGACGGCGGAGTTGACGAACTTGTAGTCCTTGCAGTCCGTGCCGAACACGGACACCAGACCGTCCAGACCGGCCTTCTCACCACCGTCGGCCCACCAGGTGAAGACAGTGACGTCCTTGGTCCCCGACGAGTTCCCACCGCTGCTACTGCTGTTGTTGTCGCTGTTCCCGCAGGCGCTCACTGCGAGTAGACCCGCTGCGCTCAGCACCGCGAGGGTCTTGGTCAGACCACCACGCATGATTCACTCTCCGATCAGTCGATGGAGCCGCCTGTGACAACGATGCCCCCTTGACGGCCCAACTCTGGGACGGTTACCGGCGGGTGTCAACGATCCGCGCAAGCGCGTTGCGCAGCCGTGACCCCGTGCGGCTTGACAGTGTGAGAGCGCGCACATCACAGGCTCGAACGAGTACTGCGCGCACTCGGACTGCGCGAAACTCAGGGCCTGAGCAGCACCTTGATCGCCCGCCGCTCGTGCATCGCGGCGTACCCGTCGGCGACGTCGGCGAGCGGGATCTCGGAGTCGAACACCTTGCCCGGGTTGATCTCCCCGGCCAGCACGTCCGCCATCAGGTCCGGGAGATACGCCCGGCACGGCGCCGCGCCACCGTTCAGGCCGACGTTGCGGCCGAACATCGTCCCGATCGGTACGTCGACCCCGTGCGGAACCCCCACGAAACCGACGGTCGCACCCGCTCGGGCCACGTCGAACGCGGTCGTCATCGACTGACCGGTGCCGACACACTCCAGCACGGCATCGGCGCCGACGCCCTTGGTCAGCTCGAGTACGGCGTCCCGCGCCGCGTCCCCGCGCTCGGAAATGATGTCAGTGGCACCGAATTCCTTGGCGAGCGCTTGCCGGGGTGCATGCCGCGACAAGGCAACGACCCGCTCCGCCCCCATCCGCGAAGCCGCCAGTACGCCGCACAGGCCGACCGCACCGTCGCCGACCACGACCACCGTGTCGCCGGCCTTCACCCGCGCGGATCGCGCCGCGTGCCACCCGGTCCCCATCACGTCGGAGAGCGTGAGCAGGGACGGGACCAGCGAGTCGTCCGGCACCTCGGGTGTGGCGACGAGCGTGCCGTCGGCGTACGGGAGCTTCACGTACTCGCCCTGGCCGCCGTCCGCCTTCGCAGTGCCGTAGCCGACCAGGTTCTGGCAGGCGGTCTGGTACCCGGCGAGGCAGTGCGGGCAGGTGCCGTCGCTGACCACGAACGGCGCGATCACGAAGTCGCCGGGCTTCACCGTGCGGACCTCGGACCCGATCTCCTCGACGATGCCGACGAACTCGTGGCCGATCGGCCGCGGCTGTTTGACCGGGTTCTCCCCGCGGTACGGCCAGAGGTCGGAGCCACAGATGCACGAGGCAACGACCTTGACCACCGCGTCCCCCGGCCCGTCGATCCTCGGATCCGGCCGCTCTTCCAGTCGTACGTCGAACGCTCCATGAATCACGGTGGCACGCATGGAGTCAGGTTAGATCAGACCGTGACGGGGACTTTCTCGACCCGCTTCGCGTCCCAGGCGAGCCACACACAGGCAACCGCGAGCAGTACGCCGTGACCGATCCGCAGGGCGGGCGGACCGAAGAACTGCGGCAGGAACAGTCCGAAACCAACTGCGAACAGGATCGCCGGTACGGTCCGCACCCGGACCGCGAGGATGATCGCGCCGGCCGCCATGGTCAGCAGCCCGACGCCGAACAGCGTCATCGCGAACGGGTTGTAGCGCACGTCGTCGGCCAGGTCGAGGATGTTCGACTGGTTGGCCATCGCGTGCAGGCCGAAGTCCTCGGCACCGTAGTACGGCAGGGTCAGGCCGGCGCCGATCCAGTACACGATCGCCGCCGTCCGGTTGATCGGCAGCAGCGCGACCGCGACCAGGATGAACCCGATCATCGCGCACAGGTGCGAGAGCACCCAGGTGCTGGCGCCCATCGCGGCGGCGGCGCCGGCGGTGGTCGACTCGTCCTCCCACGGACGGAGGGCGGGGTAGAGCAGGAACAGGACGCCTGCGACGGACAGTGGGATCCTCATGATTCGTTCCTCAGACTGGCGAGATACATCCGGACAAGTTGGTCGTAGGTCTCGTCGAGGTCCTCGGGCAGGCCGAAGCCGCCTGCCGACTCGACGGACGCGAAGCCGTGCACGATCACCCGCAACCGCCGGGTGGCCTGCACCGCGGCCGGGCCCTCGAGCCCGTAGCCGCGAAGCGTGGCGTACATGACGCCGACGAGCTTCGTGCCCGCCGCCTCCTGGATCGGGTCGTGCAGCGGGTCCATCGGCATCGCGGCGTACCGCTTCGGGTGCGCCGCGACGTACGCGCGGTAGGCGTGCATCAGCGCGGTGACCGCCTCGTCACCGGCCATCCCCAGGACGGTGGCCGTGAACTGCTCGGCCATGTCCTCGAGGACCCGCACGCCGACGAGCGCCTTCAGCTCACCGAGGTTCGCCACGTGCTTGTAGAGCGACGGTGTGGCGACCCCACAGCCCTGGGCGACCGCGGCGAGCGTGAGGCCGTCCGGCCCGTGCTCGTCGACGATGCCCAGCGCCACCTCGACCACGGCAGCAGGCGTCAGCGACCTTTTAACAACCATAGCCAGGAGGCTAATGGCATTAGCCAACCGCTGTCAACAGGTTCAGATCGTCCCGTAGCGTCCCCGTCGATGGACGAGCGCCGGTACGTCGTCCGCGCCGAACTCGACGTGCGCGATCTCGAGCTGGACCTGCAGGCCCCACCCGACTTCCGGCGGATCCGGGTCGACCAGCGTGCAGCCGGCCCACGTGCTGACGCCGACCGGCGCCGGACCCCACTCGGTGTCGGTCCAGTCGATCAACCGGAACGGGCCGCCCGGAGCGGGCGCGACGTACCCGAAGGCGTCCGCGAGCTGCCGGTGCGACTCGCCGAGCAGCGACACCACCGCGGTCCTTGCCTCGCGCAACGTTTCCCACAGGTCCGAGTCCGGGTCCAGCAGGCCGATCACGTACCCGGGCTCGCCGTCCGCGACCAGCATCGACGACACAGTGAGCCCGGCCCGTTTCCCCTCGTACGCCGTTGTCCACAGGCCGACCGGTGACGGCAGCCGGCCGCGGAACCGGCGTACCGGACTCCGCTCGGACTCGGGCGGCAGGAACGGGTGATCGCCGTGAATCGTCACGGCGCCACGGTAACCCGCTCCGGCAGGCTGAACTTGTCGATCGGGTACGACGTGAGCCCGCTCGAGCCACGCACCGCCTCGACCGCTCCGTCGGAGTCGAAGGTGAAGCGGTACGACTCGCCGTACGAGCCGTAGCCGTTGCCGCCGGTCACGCGCAGGGCGTCGCCGTCCACCTCGAGCGGCTGCGGGTCGTCGGCCGGGTTCCCGCCGGCCGGGTCGGTCGCGTACAGCCGGCCGCCGATCAGGACGAAGTCGGTGACACCCCACAGGTTGGCGAAACGCCCCGTGAACCGCGCGAGTCCGTTCTCGGCGCCACGGTCCTTCGACACAGCGAGATCGAGCAACCGGAACAGGCCCTCCGCGAGCTGGGACGCCGGGCCGTCGATCGCGTTCGTCAGGACCGACACGACGATGCGCTGCTCGGGGTCGACGAGGGTGCGGGTGATGTGGCCCGGGTACCCGCCGCCGTGCCCGAACACCTCCCGGTCGCCGACCTTCGTGACCGCCAGGCCGAGGCCGTACCGGGCCTTCTCGTCGCTGCCGGTCGTCCAGAGCGGGTGCTGCATCTCGCGCTTCGACTTGTCCGACAGCAGCCGGTCGTCGCCGGGCAGGTGCGCGGAGAAGTAGGTCACCAGGTCGCGGGCGTTCCCGAAGAACCCGGTCGCCGAGGCCAGTGCCCGCGTGTCCACGTGCTCGATCGGTACGCGGGTATCGGCGTACGCGAGCGCGCTGTAGCCGGCGGCGTACTCCGACAGCCGGTTCGGATCGAGCTCCGGACCGAGGCCGGACAGCCCGAGCTTGTCGACGATCGTCGTCTGCACGAACTCGTTGTACGGCGTACCGCTCGCCGCCTCGACGACGAGCCCGAGCAGGCCGTAACCGATGTTGGAGTACTTGAAGCGCTCGTTCTCCGCGATCACCGCGGACGCGTCGTTCCGCAGTACGGCGAGAAGCTGGTCGCGGTCCGGGAACGCCGTCGACAGCTGCCACCAGTCGGCGTCGTCGCTGTCCCGGGTGATGCCGCCCGCGTGCGCGAGCAGCTCGCGGACGGTCCGTTCACCGACCGGCGTACCGACGATCTCGGTGACGTGCTGCGCCACCTTGTCGTCCAGCCGCAGCCGGCCCTGCTCGACCAGCTGGAAGATCGCCGTCCCGGTGAACGTCTTCGAGTGCGACGCGATCCGGAACAGGTGCTGGTCGGTGAGTGATACCTCGTTCTCCACGTCCGCGAGACCGTAGGCCGCCGAGAACGCGATCGCGTCCTCGGCGTACACCGCGACCTGGACGCCCGGGACCCGCTGGTAGCGCTGATTGAACGCCAGCCAGCTGTCGTAATAGGCGAGGACCTCGGTCAGATTCTGGGTCACGGCTGTCTCCTGGGCGGGTCGGCGGATGGAGGTGCGTCACGGTGTCACCCGGGTTTCCCGCGGGTGTCACAGTCATACCTTCCGCCTCAGGGTGTTCTCAACGACGCTTGGGCAGCAACTTCAGTACCGCGAGTCCTGCGAAGAGCAGCGCGAATCCGGCCACCATCAGGGCGAGGGTGTTGGTCGCGGCGCCGGTGGCGGCCAGGGTGGTTCCGGGCAGGGTGAGGCTGGTGTGTCCGTACATGACTGTTCCTTGAAGGTGTGTGAAGTGATGAGTGAACCGGTCAGGCGACCGGGGCTGTGACGTGGTGCCAGCTGGCCTCGGCCCGCCGGAGCGAATCCCACGCGGAGCGGAGCAGTACGCCCTGCAGGAACAGGTCGTAGGTCCACTCGACCACCATGACGGCGGCCAGAATCATGGCTCGAGAACCGCGGCGGCGCACCGTGACGATGCGCTCCGCGACGAAGACCAGGCCGACTGCGAGCCACAGCGGCTGGACGTGGTAATTGTGACCGGCGGTCAGCACGGTGAGCAGCACGAACGACCACATCGCGATCACGCCGACGCCCATCCCGAGCTGCTGGACGGCGTACGGGAGGGTCGTGCGGCTGATGCCGTACGCGCGCAGGTTCTCGATCGCGCCGCGCTGCCAGCGCAGCCGCTGCCGCCACAGGTCGCGCCAGGTCGGCATCACCTCGGTGACCACCCAGCAGTCCTGCGGGGACACGCAGCGGTACCCGAGCGACTTGATCGCCAGGGTGATCTCGTTGTCCTCGGTCAGCGCCGTGGTGTCGTAGACCAGGCCGTGCGGACCGGGTAGCTCGGTACCGCGGGCGGCCGCGATCCGCGTCAGTACGTCGACCCGGTGCAGAGTCGCCGTACCGGTGAGGACCATCGCGCGACCGTGCTTGCGGTCGATGTCGCGGGCGTACCGGGCGTACTCGTTGCGCTGCAGCTCGCCGACCAGGCCGTGGCCCGGCTCGCCCCAGAAGACGCCGCCGACCGCGCCGACGGTCTCGTCCTCGAGCTCGTGCAGCGCGACCTCGACGAAGGTCGGCGACAGCGCGCCGTCCGCGTCCATCACCAGGACGTGGTCGGTCGGGTCCAGCAGGTCCAGCAGGATCGCCAGCGCCTGGTTCAGGCCGCCGGCCTTCTTGTCGACATTGGCGACGGTCTCGAAGACCTCGGCGCCGTTGGCCCGCGCGACCGCGGCCGTTCCGTCGGTGCAGTTGTCCGCGACGACGATGACGCGGTCAGGCCGCCGCGTCTGCTGCCACAGCGAGTCCAGCGCGGCCGGCAGGCCCGCCTCCTCGTTGTGGGCAGGGACAAGTACCACCACTCGACCGGCCGCGTGGCCGATCCCCCGTTCCAGCACCCCAACCCCCAGTTAGGAAAGTACTTCTACGCTCAACTAACTGAGAGTATGGGGAGGCGGATCGGGAAGCGCAAGAGGTTGCTCTAAGTTATCTTTTAACGTCCAAATCACCGTGTGTGCATGACTGCTCCGGAAGGCAATCACCCAACGTGGCGGCGGCTCTGGATCACCCGGAAGCGGCTCGCAACGTAGGCGCCATCGGTGTACGTCGCGTTCGCGGCCGGGTTCGCGCCGGTGCCGTGGAAGTCGCTGAACGCGGCCGACTGGTTCACGAACACCTGGCCGGTGAGGTTCTCCGACAGCGCGACTCCGGCGTCCAGCGCCGCCTCGCGGGCTTCCTCGATGACCTTCTCGTCGGTCGAGTAGATACCGGCGGTCATCGCGCCGTCCTCGGTGACGGTCGTGCGGAACAGCTCGATCGACTGCGCGGTGTCCGCGGTCTTCACCAGGAACGACACCGGGCCGAAGCACTCCCGCCCGTAGACCTCGTCGTCGTCGGCATCGATCGCGACGAGCAACGGCGTACGGACGACCGCGTCCGGGAACGCCGGGTGCTGGATCCCGCGGGACTCCAGCACCACCTCGCCGTACTCCGGGGCGAGTTCGAGGCGGCTGATCACGGCCTGGTTCACGATGCCGCCGAGGATCTCGACCGCGCGGGCGTCGTCGCCGAGCAGTTTGCCGATCGACGTGGCGAGACCCTGGCCGACCTCCTCGAAGGACTTGTGGCCTTCGTCGGTCTCGATACCGCCGGCCGGGACGAAGAGGTTCTGCGTGGTCGTGCACATCTGGCCCGAGTACAGGCTGAGGGTGAAGGCGAGGTTGTTGCAGAGCGCCTTGAAGGAGTCCGTGGAGTCGATGATCACCGCGTTGACGCCGGCCTTCTCGGTGAAGACGGTCGCCTGCGTCGCGTTCTGCTCCAGCCATTCGCCGAACTCGCTGCCGCCGGTGAAGTCGATCAGCTTCACCTCGGGCCGCGTCGCCAGCGGCTTCGCCAGTCCGTCGCCGGCACGCTCGGTCGCCAGGGTGACCAGGTTCGGGTCGAAGCCGGCCTCGGCGAGTACTTCGCGGCACACGTCGACCGTGATCGCCAACGGAAGAACGGCGAGCGGATGCGGCTTCACGACGACCGCGTTGCCAGTGACCAGCGAGGCGAACAGCCCCGGCCAGGAGTTCCAGGTCGGGAAGGTGTTGCAGCCGATCACCAGCGCGACGCCGCGACCGGTGACGGTGAAGGTCTTCTCCATCCGGATCGGGTCGCCCTTGGCCGGCTTCTCCCAGCTCGCGGTCGCCGGGTAACGACTCATCTCCTCATACGCGTACGCGACCGCCTCGAGCGCCCGGTCCAGCGCGTGCGCGCCGCCGGCCTGGAACGCCATCACGAACGCCTGCCCGCTGGTGTGCTGGACCGCGTTGGCGAGCTCGAACACCCGCTTGTGCAGCCGGTCGAGGATCTCCAGCACCACCCCGGTCCGCCGATCGATCCCGGCGCGACGCCAGTCCGCCAACCCGTGCTGCGCGGCGGCCAGCAAGTCGTCGAGCCCGTCCTCGACCACCCGCGGGTACGAGACGTCCATCGAGATCCCGTACGGCGACTGCTCGGTGACGACCGTCCCGCGCGACCCGGGGATCTCCAGCGGGTACGTCGTACCGAGGTGGGCCTCGAAGGCCGCCTTGCCGTCGGCCGCCGCGTTCTCGCCGTACACCCGGGGGCTGGGCGACTCGGGGAACGCGGAGTGGTAGCCGCGGTCGCGGATCGCTGTCAGTGCGCCGTCCAGGCGCTCACGGTGGGCAGAGAGCAGGTCGGTCGTCATGTCTGCGATGTTACAGTCATTGGCGCAACTGGGACTAGAGTGTCACACGGCCATCTTCTCGATTGGGCACCGGTATGGACGACTTGGCGACCAGAGTGGCAGCGGCGATGTGGGCGGAGGACACCGCCAGCGCCGGCCTGGGGATGCGGCTGGTGGACGTCGCCGAGGGGACCGCGCGGGTCGAGATGACGGTGCGCGCGGACATGGTCAACGGGCACGGGATCGCGCATGGTGGATTCGTGTTCACTCTGGCCGACTCGGCGTTCGCGTTCGCCTGCAACTCGCGGAACCAGGTGACCGTCGCCCAGGCCTGCGACGTCGTGTTCGTCGCGCCGGCCCGGCGCGGTGACGTCCTGGTCGCCGACGCCCGGGAGCGCACCACGTTCGGCCGGAACGCGATCTACGACGTCACAGTCACCCGCGGCGACGAGGTGATCGCCGAGTTCCGCGGCCGCAGTCGTCAACTGTCCGGAACCATCGTGTCGTCGGAGGATTCATGACTCGTGAGGCATTTCTCGTCGATGGCGTCCGGACGCCGATCGGACGGTACGGCGGTGCACTGTCGGCCGTCCGTCCCGACGACCTGGCCGCCCACGCGATCTCCTCGCTGCTGAACCGGACCGCGCTTGATCCAGTGCGGATCGATGACGTGATCCTTGGGTGCGCCAACCAAGCCGGTGAGGACAACCGGAACGTCGCCCGGATGGCAGTTCTCCTGTCCGGCCTGCCGGAGTCGGTCCCGGGGACGACGATCAATCGTCTGTGCGGTTCCGGACTGGACGCGGTCGCGTATGCCGCCCGCTCGATCATTGCCGGGGACAACGACATCGTGGTCGCCGGTGGGGTGGAGTCGATGTCGCGTGCGCCGTTCGTGATGCCCAAGGCAACGACCGCGTTCGCGCGGCAGGCGGAGATCTACGACACCACGATCGGCTGGCGGTTCGTGAACCCGGCGCTCAAGGCGCAGTACGGGATCGACTCGATGCCTGAGACGGCCGAGAACGTCGCGGCGGACTTCGGGATCTCGCGCGCGGACCAGGACCTCTTCGCGCTGCGGTCGCAGCAACGCGCCGCGAAGGCGCAGGCGAACGGGCGGCTGGCGGAAGAAATCGTGGCGGTCGACGTACCGGGCAAGCGTGGTGCGGTGACCGTGGTCGACACCGACGAGCATCCGCGAGAGACGTCGCTCGAGGCACTCGCCGGATTGAAGACACCGTTCCGTACGCCGGGGTCTGTGACGGCGGGGAACGCGTCCGGGGTGAACGACGGCGCGGCGGCGTTGCTGGTGATGAGCGGCGAGGCCGTCGAGCGGTACGGGGTGACGCCGCTGGCTCGGGTGGTGGGTACGGCGGCTGCCGGCGTACCGCCGCGGATCATGGGTATCGGGCCCGCGCCCGCGACCCGCAAGCTGCTCGATCGCACCGGCGTCGCGCTGTCCGACATCGAGGTGATCGAGCTCAACGAGGCGTTCGCGTCGCAGTCGCTCGCCGTACTGCGGCAACTCGGCCTTCCCGACGACGCCGAGCACGTCAATCCGAACGGCGGCGCCATCGCTCTCGGTCACCCACTGGGGATGTCCGGCGCCCGCCTCGCACTCACCGCGGCCCTGGAGCTTCGCCACCGCGACGCCCGGTACGCGCTCGCCACCATGTGCATTGGTGTCGGGCAGGGCATCGCGACCCTGCTCGCCCGTCCTTAGGAGAACGCCATGCTCGGTGAGGCCTTGCCCGAGGAGTTGCGTGACGCCGGCGAACGGCTGTCCGTCGACGAGCTCCGGTCCCGTCAGCTGTCATTGCTCCAAGCAACGGTACGGCGGGCGTACGAGAACGTCCCGCACTACCGGTCCGCGCTGGACGCGGTCGGGTTCAAGCCGGCGGACCTGCGCGAACTCGGCGATCTGAGCCGGTTGCCGTTCACCGCGAAGAAGGATCTGCGCGACAACTACCCGTTCGGGATGTTCGCCGTACCGCGGACCGAGGTGGCACGGGTGCACGCGTCGTCCGGGACGACCGGGCGGCCGACGGTCGTCGGGTACACCAAGCGCGACCTGGACAACTGGGCCGACCTGATGGCGCGGTCGATCCGGGCGGCCGGTGGACGCGCCGGGGACGTCTGCCATGTTGCCTACGGCTACGGTCTGTTCACCGGTGGGCTCGGCGCGCACTACGGAGCCGAGCGGCTCGGGTGCACCGTCGTACCGATCTCGGGTGGGATGACCGAGCGGCAGGTGGACCTGATCCGCGACTTCGGGGCGCGGATCATCATGGTCACGCCGTCGTACTTCCTGTCGATCGTCGACGAGATGGAGCGCCGCGGTCTCGATCCGCGCGACACCGCACTGCGGATCGGGATCTTCGGCGCCGAGCCGTGGACCGAGCAGATGCGGACCGAGGTCGAGGAACGGACCGGGATCCACGCCGTCGACATCTACGGGCTGTCCGAGGTGATGGGGCCCGGGGTCGCGCAGGAGTGCGTCGAGACCAAGGACGGGCTGCACATCTGGGAGGACCATTTCTACCCGGAGATCATCGACCCGGTCACCGGTGAGGTGCTCCCGGACGGCGAGGAGGGCGAACTGGTCTTCACCACGCTCACCAAGGAAGCCTTCCCGGTACTGCGCTACCGCACCCGCGACCTGACCCGCCTGCTCCCCGGCACCGCCCGCCCCGGGCTACGCCGGATGGAGAAGATCACCGGCCGCACCGACGACATGATGATCGTCCGCGGCGTCAACGTCTTCCCCACCCAGATCGAGGAACAGATCCTCCTGGTCGAGGGCCTCACCCCGCACTACCTCTGCGTCCTCACCCGCCCCGGCCGGCTCGACGAACTCACCGTCCAGGTAGAAGCAGCCCCCGACCTCACCGACCACGCAGCTGCGGCCACCACCCTCGCCCACCGCATCAAGGAGCGAGTAGGCGTCACCGCCACGGTCGACGTGGTAGCCCCGCACGCCCTCGAACGCTCCCTCGGCAAAGCAAAACGCATCCGCGACGACCGCAAATAGTCTTTGGGCTCCTATCAACCAATTCTTGGGGTGAAAAGTGGTTGTTGGGGGCTCAAGGACGGATGTACGGTGCTTCCGCCGGGGGCGTCGACACCCTGGCAGCGGAGAGGAGGTGAGCGCGATGTCGAGTCCGACTGTCGTGCTGCCCGTCCGCCGCATCCGCGGCTGACCGGGTGGCGTCGTACCACCAAGGAGTAGTCGCAGATGACCGAAGTACAACGTCCGTCCTTGACCGCCGGTGAGCGGGACCAGTTGACCGGATGGCTCGACCTGCAGCGTTCGTTCGTCCGGATGAAGTGCACGGGGCTGAGCGAAGAAGATGCCCACCGCAAGGTGCTGTCCACCTCCCCGCTGATGACACCGGCGGGGATCGTCGCGCACCTGCGCTGGGTGGAGTACTCGTGGTTCGAGCTGGGTATCGCCGGCGTCCCCGACACCGGGCAGACGCCGTGGAAGGAAGGCGCGCACGTCGACGCCGAGATGTTCGTCGACGACGTACCGCTCGACCAGTTGCTCGACGAGTACGACGCCGAGTGCGCGCGCTCGAACGCGACCATCGCGGACCTCCCGCTCGAGGTCGTCGAGCAGGGGCAGCCGCCGGAGAAGGCTGCCTCGCTGCGCTACGTGCTGTGCCACATGATCGAGGAGACCGCCCGGCACGTCGGGCACCTGGACATCATCCGGGAACTCCTCGACGGCGCCACCGGGTACACCAAGCAGAACTGAGCACTTACCCCGGTCTGGTCTGCGCAGAGACAACCTCTGCGCAGACCTCCCGCGAGCGCTGACACGTTTGATCAGATAACCCGGTTACGCCCGCGCCGAGGGGTGGATAGGATGACCGGCATCTGACACGGGGTAGCGACAAGAGGTGTGATGAGGGAACCCTCCGTACGCCGTTATTCCGGACGGTCAGTCGAGGAGTGGAAGGCCGCGCGCCGGGAACGGCTACTGGCCGCCGCGCTCGAACTCTTCGGGACCGAAGGATATCCGGCCACATCCGTGGAACGCCTGTGCACACAGGCGAAAGTGTCCACCCGGCACTTCTACCACGAGTTCCAGAACAAGGAGGCCGTGCTCCTCGCGGTGCATGCGCAAGTGATCGAGTTGGCGGTCCGCAGTACCGGCGACGCGCTGCGGCGGACCGCCGACCGGCCGGTCCGGGAGCGGATCACCGCGGCCGTCGACTCTTACCTGCGGACGATCATGGCCGACCTCCGCCGGGCCCGGATCTCGTTCGTCGAGGTGGTCGGTACCAGCCCGGCGGTCGAGGAGCAGCGGATCGCGTTCCGGGAGTTGCTGATCGGCAACGTCCGCGACCTGGGCGACACCGCGGTCGAGCGGGGCGAGATCAAGCGCAAGGACTTCCGGTTCCTCGCGCTGGCGTTCTTCGGTGCCGTGCACACGGTGGTCTACGACTGGATGCTGGCCGAGCCCCGGCCGCCGGAGCAGAAGGTGCAGAAGGCGCTGCGCGAGCTCGCGGTCCAGCTGATCACGGCTTAGGGCGTATCTCCCGATCCCGCGCTGCCTCGAGCGGCGCGGGATCTGAAGACACGTCCTACAGCGGATCCGGGATCGAGTAGCGCTTGCGGAGTTCAGTGACCGCCTCGGCACGGGTGAGGGCGGCGCCGGCGCCGTACGCGGTGTCGAAGCGTTCGTTGCCCAAGGCATCACGGAGCTGGTCGACGAGGCGCTGGACGTCTGCGTCCGGGATCGCGCGGGTGCCCTTCATCGTGGCTGCCAGTCCGAGCGTCCGGGCCGCGAGCTCGTGCTCCTCGGTCAGCACCAGTACGTCGACGGAGGTCTCGATGACGGCTGCCGCGACCGGCATGTCCTCGGTGCCGAGCGCCAGCTCGACCGCCTCCTGGCTGCACCGCCGCGCGTCCTCGACCTGACCCGTGGAGGCGTAGACCCGACCGAGCTGCGACAGCAGTGCGGCCTGACCGTGCGGCGCCATCCGCTCCGCCTCGAGGTCGAGCAACGAGTACGCGTGCTCGGCGAGATCCCGCGCCTCGTCGTACCGGCCGGTCCGGTGTGCGAGTTTGGCCATGCCCATGTACGACATCGCCTGGCCGCCGCGGGACCCGTTCTCCTCGGACAGCCGCAGCGCCCGCTCCAGGTCCGCACGGGCGCCGTCGTAGTCGGCGAGCTCGATCCGGCTGACCGCGCAGCCGCCGAGCAACTGGGCGACTCCTTCGGTCGTGCCGAGCTCTTCGATCAGGCGTAGCGCTTCGATCAACGACTCCAGGGCCTCGGCGTGCTCACCGTTGTTCGCCTGGTACCCGGCGAGTCCGCGCAGCGCCATCGACATACCGAACCGGTCGCCGATCTCACGGAAGCCGTTGAGCGCGATGGTCAGGTTGGCCGCCATCTCCGCGATCTCGCCGTCGTTCTCACGGAACATCGCACTCGTCATCACGCCCATGTTCCGGATCCACGGGTCGGGATGCCGGCCAGCTGCCTCGAGCTGCTCGAAACAGGTCGCCCTGTCCCGCCGGATCGCGGCCCACACCGCGTTGGTGAACAGCCCGATCCCGGAGTCCACCAGCATCTGATGCCGCCGGGTCATCCAGCGGACCGTGGCGAGGCCGCGGATCATCTGCTGGAACGACCGGACCGGATCCTGTTCACTCGACATCCGGCCCATCGCCAGCAGGTACATCGCTTCGGCCTTGTCGGTCGGCACGCTCTTGCCCGGTACCGCGAGCGCGGCCTGCATCCAGTTCACCGCCTCGGCAGGGCGGCCGCTCATCGTCCAGTACTCCCCCAACACCGCGACCATCTGTACGGCGACCCGCGCCGACCCGGTGTCGATCGCGTTCCGGAGCCCGTCGATCAGGTTCTCCTGGTCGGCAGTCAGCCGCGCGATCCACTGGATCTGCTCACCGGTCCGCAGCTTCGGCCGGGCCTTGCGGAGCATCCGGCTGAAGTACGCCATGTGCGCGCGCCGGAAGCGCTCGTACTCACCAGCGGCCTTCAGCTGCTCGGCACCGTACGCACGGACCGTCTCCAGCATGCGGTAGCGCACCGAGCGCTCGTCCGCCGCGGCTTCGACGAGCGACTTGTCGACAAGCGACGCCAGGACGCCGAGGACGGACTCGGCCGGGATGCTCTCGTCACTGCAGATCTGCTCGGCCGCGTCCAGCGTCGCGCCACCGGAGAACAACGAGAGTCGCCGGGCGACCGCCTGCTCGTCCGGGTCGAGCAGATCCCAGCTCCACTCCACCACCGCTCGCAGCGTCTGGTGCCTCGGCAGGGCGGTCCGCGATCCGCTGGTCAGCAGGCGGAACCGGTCGGTCAGCCGGTCCACGATCTGAGGCGGGGTCAGCGCCCGCAGCCTCGCCGCTGCGAGCTCGATCGCGAGCGGCATACCGTCAAGGCGTCGGCAGATCTCAGCGACCGACTCCCGGTTCGCGTCGATCAGTGTGAAGTCCGGCCGTACGGCGCGGGCTCGGTCGACGAACAGTTGCATCGCCGGGTAGTCGTCCACGCCGGCGCCGTCGTGCTCCGGTGGCAGGCCGAGCGGACCGACCGGGTGCAGGTGTTCACCCGGAATGCTCAGCGGCTCGCGACTCGTCGTCAGCACGCGCAACCGCGGGCAGGAGGCGAGCAGCGAGTCGACCAGGCCGGCGACTTCCTGGACCAGGTGCTCGCAGTTGTCGAGGACGAGCAGGATCCGCCGGTCCCCGATGACTTCGACGAGTCGCTGGGTCGCGGCGCGGCTGGTTGGCAGGTGCTTCGCGGTGAACGGAGTCGACGGGAGGTCGACGTACTCACTCGCGCCGAGGGCGGACAGGACGGCGGGGGCTACGTCGGCAGCGTCACCGAGCGGCGCGAGCTCGACGAACCAGATGCCGTCGCCGCTCTGGTCGACGAGCGTCCGGCCGGTCTCGTTGGCCAGTCGGGTTTTGCCCGCGCCACCGGGGCCGACCATGGTGACCAGGCGGGTCCCGTTGCTCAGCAGTCGGGTCAGCTCGGCCACGTCCTCCTGGCGGCCGACGAAGCTGGTCAGCGGCGCACGCAGGTTGCTGCGCGGCACCGACGGCGCGGGAGCCGGGACGGTGGAGCTCTTCGCGGCCGGGTCCACGGTGTCGCCGCGCAGCACCGAGACATGCAGGTCTCGCAGACGCGCGCCGGGGTCGGCCCCCAGCTCGTCGGCGAGCGTGGTGCGGATCCGTTCGTACGCCGCCAACGCCTCGGCCTGCCGACCGTCGGCGTACAGCGCGCGAATCAGGAGCTCGTGCAGCCGCTCGCGGAGCGGGTGGGTCGCGGCGAGGTGCTCGAGGTCGGAGATCAGGTCGCGAGCGTGACCGCAGCGCACGGCGGCCTCGGCGAGATCCTCCGCGGCGGCCAGCCGCAGCTCGGACAGGCGGTCTGCCTCGACCGCGGCGAACGGGAGGTCGCGCAGGTCGGTCAGGGCCTCACCACGCCACAGCTTGTCCGCCTGGGTGAGGAGGGTGTGGGCCTGTTCCGGGTCGGACGTGAGGTACCCGCGGCCGCGCCGTACCAACTCTTCGAACTGGAGGGCGTCGACGCAGTCCGGACCGATGGTGAGGGTGTAACCGGCCGGGCCGGACTGGACCGAGATGCTCGACTCGGTCGCCGGCAGACCGGCCCGCAGCCGGGAGACGAGGGACTGCAGCGCGTTCGCACTCGGGGCCTCGCTGCCCCAGAGCCCGTCGACCAGGGTCTCGACGCTGACCGGACGGCCGGCGCTCAGCGCCAGTCGCGCGAGCAGCCCGCGCAGGCGGACGCCGCGGATGTCGAGCGGGGTCCCGTCGGCCGCCCACATCGCGAGAGGACCGAGCACCGCTATGCGCACCCCACCAGCCTCGCACATCCTCCCGACCAAACCCCCTGCCTTTTGTCACTTGGCTGCTTTAAGGTCGGCCGAGTGACAGAACTCGCCGCGCAGACCCAGCACGCGCTCTCTCGCATCGTCGCCGAACGCCAGTCCAAGGGCCGGGTCCCCGGAGTGGTGGGCGCCGTCGCCCGCGCCGGGTCGCTGGCCTGGTCGACCGGTGCCGGCTCCGCCGACCTGGGCAGTCCGGGCGTCCCGCCGACCGCGGACTCGCAGTTCCTGATCGCCTCGCAGAGCAAGACGCTGACCGCGGTCGCGATCATGGCGCTGCGTGACGAGGGCAAGCTCAGCCTCGACGACACGATCGAGACACTGATCCCGCAGAGCAAACACGAAGGCATCACCGTGCGGCAGATGCTCAGCCACGCCAGCGGCATGCAGCGCGAACCGGTCGGCGACGTGTGGGACCTGATGAAGTTCCCGTCCCGCGAGGAGCTGGTACCGGGCTGGAACGACGCGTCCCGGATCGGCAAGCCGCACCACCGCTTCCACTACTCGAACCTGGTGTTCTCCCTGCTCGGTGAGATCGTCGCCCGGCTCGACGGCCGGTCCTGGTACGACGCCGTCAAGGCCCGGATCCTCGACCCGCTGGAGATGCGCCGGACGACGGTCGGCATGGACGGCGGACCGGCCCAGACCGGGTACTACGTGCCGCCGTGGAGCGACGTACCGGTGCGGGAGCCGCTGCTCGACATCGGCGCGATGGACGCCTGCGGTGGCCTCGCGTCGACGGCCGAGGACCTGGCGAAGTGGGCGATGTTCATCGCGAACCCGGTCGACGAGGTGCTGTCGAAGGACACCCTCGACGAGATGTGCCAGGTGCAGATCATGGCCGACGTGGACCGCTGGCAGCTCGCCTTCGGGCTCGGGTTCATGCTGCTGCGCCGCGGCGACCGGCTGTTCGTCGGGCACGACGGTGGCATGCCCGGTCACATCACCTCGACGTTCGTGCACCGCGAGTCCGGTACAGCGGGGATCGCGCTCTTCGGGTCGACCTCGTCACCCGCGCCGAGCGCACTGGCGACCGACCTGATCATCAAGGTGCTCGAGGACGATCCGCTGCCGCCGGAGGCCTGGGTCCCGGGCACCGAGGTGCCGGCCGAGTTCGCCGGGGTCCTCGGCACCTGGTTCTCCGAGGGCAGCCCGTTCGACTTCACGGTCAAGGGCGGCGTACTGCACGCCAAGGGCCGGGGCGCGCCCGAGCACCAGGCCCCCGCGGTCTTCGAGCGGATCGCCGAGGACACCTACCGAACTATCTCCGGCCGCGAGACCGGCGAAGAACTCCGCATCACCCGCGACCCCACCGGCACTCCCACAAAGTTGCACTGGGCAACCTACCTGTGCACCCGAGAACCGCTCTCCTTCGGAGAGATCAACCCGGGCTGAGTGGTCAGACCACGCAGAAGTCGTTGCCTTCTGGGTCTTGCATCCAGAAGTGGTCGAGGGTGGTGGAGTTTTCCATCGGGACCTCTCGGACGACGGTGGCGCCGGCGGTGACCAGGGTTGCGGCGAAGGCACGGATGCGCTGCTCGCGGAGGTCCTGCGGTACGGCGCGGCCGCCCGCGACCTGGAGATCCAGGTGCAGGCGGTTCTTGGTCGTGCGCGGTTCGGGAACCTTGAGGAACGAGATCCGCGGGAGTACGCCGTTCGGGTCGGACAGCGAGGCGCCGTCGTTCCACTCGTGCTCGGGAACGTTCATCGCGGTCAGCCAGGCCTCCCACGTGTCCCATCCTTCGGGCGGATCGGCCTCCGTGTAGCCCAGCGCCGTACACCAGAACCGCGCGACCAGGGCCGGGTCCGCGCAGTCGACGGTGAGCGTCCAAGTGGTCGTCATACCGACCACTCTGACGCTCACCACCGACAAATCCGGTCTCAGGTACGGCGGCGGTACGCGCGGATCGCGAGCGGCGCGAAGACCGCGACCAGACCGACCATCCAGGCCAGCGTGATCAGCAGCGGCTTCTGCAGGTCACCGCCACCCATCAACGCCCGTTCGGTGTCGACCAGGTACGTGATCGGGCTGATGTGCACGAAGGACTGCAGGAATCCCGGCAGCGTGTCGGTCGGTACGAAGATGTTGCTACCGAACGTCAGCGGGAACATCACCAGGAACGCGATGCCCTGCACACCCTGGGCGGTCTTCAGCGTGAGCCCCAGCCAGACCCAGATCCAGCACATCGACAGCGCGAACAGCAGCACGATCAGCATCCCCAGCAGACCGTTGGCGACACCGTTCTCGAACCGGAATCCGAGAACAAAACCGCTGGTCATCAGGATCACGATCGACAGTGCGTAGCGGACAGCGTCACCGAGCACCGCACCGATCAGTGGTGCGATCCGGGCGATCGGCAGCGACCGGAACCGGTCGAACACGCCCTTGGCGAAGTCGTCGTTCAGCGCGACCCCGGTACCCATCGTGGAGAACACGACCGTCTGCACCAGCAGCCCGGGCAGCAGGTACGGCAGGTACTGGTGCCAGTCGCCGCCCTGCGAGATCGCGCCGCCGAAGACGAACACGAACAGCACCAGGAAGATGATCGGCTGGAACGTCACGTCCGCCAGCGCTTCCGGGTTCTGCCGGATCCGGACGATGTTCCGCCAGGCCAGCGTCAGGCTCTGCTGCACCCAGGCGAACGGCCGGGTACGACGGCTCGCGTGGGCCGGAGGTACTTCAAGAGTTGCGGCGCTCATCGGCCCACTCCTTCCAGAACGTTGTCGGTCTGCTTCTCTTCAGCGGTGTGCCCGGTCAGCGCCAGGAACACCTCGTCAAGACTTGGCAGCCGCAGCGACAGTTCGGTCACCGCGATGCCTTCCTCGTCCAGCCGCCGTACGACGACCGGCATCGACGAACCGTCCGTCACCGCCACGCTGACCAGCGCGTTCACCACGTCCACCGAGGGACGGGCGCCGACGGATTCGGCGACGATCGCGGCCACCCGCTCGAGGTGCGCGGGCTCGGCCGGACGGACGTCCAGCGACTGCTTGCCCGCCTGCGCCTTGAGCTCGGACGGCCGCCCGTTCGCGACCACGTTGCCCTTGTCGAACACCACGATCGAGTCCGCGAGCGCGTCGGCCTCTTCCAGGTACTGCGTGGTGAGCAGCACCGTGGTTCCGTCGAGCACCAGGTTGCGGACCGTCTCCCAGACACCGTTGCGGGCGTGCGGGTCGAGGCCGGTGGTGGGCTCGTCGAGGTAGAGGATGCTCGGGTTGCCGACCAGGCTCGCGGCCAGGTCGAGGCGGCGGCGCATACCGCCGGAGTACGTCTTGGCGATCCGGTCGCTCGCGTCGGTCAGCTCGAACCGCTCCAGCAGCTCGTCGGCCTTCGCCCGGGCCTGGCCGCGCGAGTAACCGAGCAGCCGGCCGATCATGATCAGGTTCCGGCGGCCGGACATGTCCTCGTCGACCGAGGCGTACTGTCCGGTCAGCCCGATGATGCTGCGCACCTTGCCGGCTTCGCGAACGACGTCGTACCCGCCGACCGTGGCGTGGCCGGCGTCCGGGCGGAGCAGCGTGCCGAGAATGCGGACCGCGGTCGTCTTGCCGGCGCCGTTCGGGCCGAGGACCCCGAGAACGGTGCCGGTGGGCACGCTCAGGTCGACGCCGGCAAGTGCGGTCGTGTTGCCATATTTCTTGACCAGACCGACCGCCTCGATGGCGACCTGGTTCGTTGTGGTCATCGGTACCTCCCAGTGGACTTCTTACTGGGACTACCGTGCCGCGCCGCCCTGGCACCGCTCTGGCACTCTGCTGACAGCGCATCTCAGCCGGTATCAGTGCCTGTCAGCGCCTCTCAGCCCACCTCAGCGCACCTCAGCGCGCTGCCTCGGCCTCCAGCGGGACGATCCGGTTGGCGAGCAGCGCCTGGTACGCCTCGGGGTTGTACCGGGCCAGGTTGCCGCGGGCGCGGCGCCGGTACTTGATGATCTGCCGGGTGCCGATCGCCCAGAGCACGTACTGGAACGCCAGCGCGACCTTGAAGTCGCCGATCGCCTGCGGTGCGCCGCCGGACGACGCGTCCAGCAGTACGCCGACCATGCCGATGCAGATCAGCGTCGCGATGAAGCCGCCGGTGTTCACCATCCCGTTCGCCGCACCGAAGCGCGTCGTCGGGTTGAACGTCCGCGCGTAGTCCAGCCCGAGCATCGACCCGGGCCCACCCGCTGCCTGTACGACGATCAGCAGCAGGAGCACCGGCATCGGCGCACGACCCGGCCAGAGCAGGACGACGGTCCACATCAGCACCGAACCCGCGACCACCGCCAGCACGATCCAGGACCGGTAGAACGGGAACTTGGCCGCGTACCGCCCGACCAACGGGCCGTAACAGAGCCCGGCGAGCACCGGAACGATCAGCATCGCCGCAGCGGTCGTCGGAGCCACACCCTGGCCCTGCACGAGGAACGGGTAGCCCCAGAGCAGACCGAAGGTACTGCCGGAGAAGCTGGTCGTGAAGTGCGTCCACAGGCCGAGCCGCGTGCCCGGCTCCTTCCAGGCCTGGCGCAGGTTCTTCCGGACTTCGCTGAGCGCCATCTTGGGCCGCTTGAGCGGTTCGTCGTACGGCGTGTCCTTGATCAGGAACAGCACCAGCACACCGGCGGCGAGACTCATGACACTCGCGCCGGCGAACGTCGGCGTCCAGCCGAAGGCATGGAACGCGGCAGCCATCGGGACGGTCGACATGATCGCGCCGAGCCCACCGAGCATTCCGGTGGCCTGTGACATCACCGGCTGGCGCAGCGCGGGGAACCAGGACATGACCACGCGCAGCACACTGATGAAGACCAGTGCGTCACCGACACCGAGGATCGCCCGCGCCGCGAGCGCAGCGGGGTACGAGTCGACCAGGCTGAACGCGGACTGCGCCACGAAGAGCAGACCGGACGCGGCCAGCAGCAAACGCTTGGATCCGTAGCGGTCGAGCAGAACGCCGACGGGCACCTGCATCGCGGCGTACACGGTCAGCTGTACGACGGTGAAGCTCGCCAGCGCGGACGCGGAGATGTGGAAACGTTCGGCGGCCTGCAGTCCGGCCACGCTCATCGAGCCGCGGTGCAGCACGGTCACGAGGTACGTCAGGACAGCAGTGGCCCACACCGCCCAGGCTCGCCGACCGCCCAGGGGGAAGAGGAGTTCGGTCACCGCGTGCCCCGCAGATCGTTCGAGGCTTCGGCGATGTGTGCGACGACGAGCTCCCGGAAGCGCTTGACGCTGTTGCCACCGAGGGCGTCGATCATCTCCTGGTGGGCGGTGATCGACTTGTCCATCCGGGCCGGCTGGACCTCGATGCCCGGCACGCCCATCCGGACCTGACGGTCCCGCAGGCTGTTGTAGAGCTTGGCCAGGATTTGGTTGCCGGCGGCATCGACGATCGCCTCGTGGAAGGCGCGGTCGGCCTCCAGGAAGCTCTTCGCGTCACCCGCCTTGCGGTTCGCGCGCATCTCGTCGACGCGCTCGGACAGGGTCTCGATCAGCTGCTTGCGGCGCGGCCACACCTTGGCGGCCGCGTGGGTCTCGATCAGCTCGCGGGCCTCGAGGACGTCGTCGACCTCCTGCGGCAGCACCGGCAGGACGAGCGCGCCCCGCTTCGGGTACAGCCGGACCAGGCCGGATTCCTCCAGGCGGAGCAGGGCTTCGCGGACCGGCGTACGGGAGACACCGACCGCGGTCGCCAACTCGCCCTCGGTGAGCAGCTCACCGCCCGGGTACTCCCGGTCGAGGATGGCTGCCTTCACGTAGGCATACACCCGCTCGGCCGCGGGGATCTTCTCCACCCCCGGCGCCGCCTCGACGACCACGCGAGCGATCTCCGCGGTCTCGTCCCCCAGTATCAACGCATCATTCGCCGGCACCTGATCCGGCTTCCCGCCTGCCACCGCACTCCAACCCATACGACTCGTATACCTGATGTATCTATGGTGGCATAAGCCCACCACCCACAGCTAATCCACCGCGCGCGCCGGTTATTCCCCAGGATGTCCACGAGTTATCCACAGGCAGATCCACAGGATGTGGGCAACTGAGCGTGAACGACCGGACGCTCGGTAGTGACGAGCGCAGGGTTTCCCCTGCGTTGTGGACGAACGACTCCGGACGCCGGGATTCCGCTCTAGAGTCCGGGATACCGGCCCGGGCCCGTCCGCCTGGGCCTCGCTCCCGAGGAGGCAGCGTGTCCCGAACTTCCCGCCGGCTGGTGGCCGGTCTCTCCGCCGCCGCACTGACCTGCGCGTCACTCGCCGCCGCGACCACGGCGAACGCCGCTGTGGTTGACGACGCGGCAGCCGGTCCGCTGATGAACTACGTGGTCAACACCAAGGCGACTCCCGGTCACGTCCGCAAGACCGAGGACGCCGTAAAGGCCGCCGGCGGGACCGTGCTGATCTCGTACCGGCAGCTCGGCGTGGTGATCGCCCAGTCGACCAACCCAGACTTCCGGACAGCTGTCCGCTCCGGCCAGAACGGCCGTGAGGTGGAGTCCGTCGGCGCCACCCGTACGGCCGCGGTCAGCGAAGGCGCCGGCGGGTCGACCGCGCTCGACGAGTCCGCGGCGACGCCGGTCCCCGACCCGCAAGAGGGCGACCAGTGGGACATGGCCCAGATCAAGGCCGACCAGGCGCACGCGGTGACCGACGGTTCGAAGAGCGTGCTGGTCGGCATCAACGACAGCGGCGTCGACGACACGCACCCGGACCTCGCGCCGAACTTCGACGCGCGTGACTCGGTGAACTGCGTGAAGAACGGCGTGCCGGATCAGACACCCGGCGGCTGGCGCCCGACGACGAGTTCGCACGGCACCCACGTCGCCGGCACGGTCGCGGCGGCGCGCAACGGTATCGGGATCGTCGGCGTCGCGCCGGGTGTGCGGATCGCGTCGGTCAAGGTGGTCAACGACGCCGGCTTCATCTATCCGGAGTACTCGATCTGCGGGATCGTGTGGGCCGCCGAGCACCACATGGCCGTGACGAACCACAGCTACTTCATCGACCCGTTCGAGTTCTGGTGCAAGGACAACGGTGACCAGGGCGCGGTGCAGGAAGCGGTCCGGCGCGCGTACGCGTGGGCGACCGACGAAGGCACGCTCTCGGTCGCGGCCGCCGGCAACTCGAACTACGACCTCGCCCACAAGACCACCGACAACGGCAGCCCGAACGACTCCACCGCCGTACCGCGGACCATCAACAACGACTGCCTCGACATGCCGACCGAACTCCCCGGCGTGATCACCGTCGCCAGCACCACCCAGACCCGCGCCCGCAGCAGCTTCTCCAACTTCGGCCTGAACAAGATCGACGTCGCCGCTCCCGGCAGCTCGATCCTGTCCACCCTGCCCGGCGGCGGCTACGGACGGATGAGCGGTACGTCGATGGCGTCGCCGCACGTCACCGGCGTCGCGGCCCTGATGAAGTCCGTGCACCCCTGGTGGAGCCCGCGCGACATCGAACGCGCCCTCCAGGCCGAGGCCGACGACACCGCCTGCCCCACCACCCCCGACGCCCGCTGCACCGGCACCACCGCCAACAACTCCTTCTACGGCGAAGGCATCGCCGACGCCCTCGACGCAGTACACCGCTGAGCCGAGTGGGGGTCCACCGCCCGGGACCCCCACTCACTTTCTTCAACCAGGTAATCCAGCCCGCCGCATGGTGTTGGTGGGAGATCCAGCCCGCGCGGCGGGTCAAGGCGTCGGACCTGCGGCGTGCCGGCCGTGGAAGTCGGTGTTGAGGTCCGCCAGTTCGGTCGCCTTCAGTATTCGGCCTCTGCCAGCGTTGACCGGCCACACCGGTCAGGAGATCGACGCGATGACCTGCGCTGCCCAGTACGATCTGTGGCTGGCGTGGCCTGCGCCTAACCTTCGGTGGCCGTTCTCAGCGCGGTCTGGTGTGGAGGCAAAGGGACCTTGGTCTCAGGTCGTTCTCCTGGTCCGACTGTCTCGGGCGTGGTTGCTGAGGAACCGTGTGCCGGGGCGTGGAGGACGACCATGACGAGTACGGCATCTCTTCGTGTCGCGGTGGCGCAGACGATCGCTACCGCCGACGTACGGCACAACGGCAGCACCGTGCGGCGGCTGATGCGCGCGGCCGCCGAGGCGCGGGCTCGGTTGGTGCAGTTCCCGGAAGGGTTTCTGTCGGGGTACGCGAAAGAGCAGATCCAGGACTGGGACGACGTCGACTGGACCGCGGTCCGCGACGAGCTGCGGCAGATCACCGCCTTGGCCGCCGAGCTGGGGATCTGGGTCGTCCTGGGTTCCGCGCATCCGCTGACCCCGCCGCATCGGCCGCACAACAGCCTCTACGTGATCTCCGACGCGGGCGAGATCGTCGATCGGTACGACAAGCGGTACTGCTCGCACACCGAGATCACCACGTTCTACAGTCCGGGGTTCGAGCCTGTCGTGTTCGACGTCGACGGGTTCCGGTTCGGGTGCGCGATCTGTATCGAGATCAACTTCCCGGGTCTGTTCTCGCAGTACGGCGAACTCGGCGTGGACTGTCTCTTGCTGTCGGCCTACCCGGTCGACGAGGTGTTCGAGGCCAAGGCGCGCTCACACGCGTCGATCAACACCTACTGGGTCGCGATGGCGTTGCCGGAGCAGACCGCGCACCTGATGAACTCCGGCGTGATCGGCCCGGACGGGCGCTACCTCGCGCAGCTCGACGGCGGCGAAGGGCTGGTGTACGCCGACCTGACGCGAGCCGACTTCGAGGTCTGGTTCGAGAGGGCACGGCCGTGGCGAAAGTCGGCGTTGGACGGTGAGATCTACCGCAGCCGACGAGTCGACGATCCGCGGAGTGCCGACCGTACCTGTCTGTGAACTCAGCCCGTGGTGATCAGGATGATGCCGGCTACTACTACGGCTGCTGCGGCGGCTCGTTTGGGGCCGAAGCGTTCGTGGAAGAAGAGGGCGCCGATGATGGCGCCGAAGATGATGCTGGTTTCGCGGAGGGCGGCGATGGTGGCGAGGGTGCCTCGGGTTTGGGCCCAGAGGACCAAGCCGTACGCGACCATCGAGACGACGCCGCCGGCCAGACCGGAGAGGATCGCGGGCCTCGGGAGGTTGAACGTCTGCGGCCCGCGCCAGAGCAGGATCGCGATCGGCATCGCGAACCCCTGAAGCATGAAGACCCAGCCCATGTACGTCGCGACCGGCATCTTGTGAACCGCCACGCCGTCCACCACCGTGTACGACGCGATCATCAGCCCCGTGCCGAACGCAGCGAACAGCGCCGGCGCCTGCCCGCGACCAGGCCGGCCGATGAACACGAGCCCGATCAACCCAGCCGACACCAGCAGCACACCGGCCAGCTCGAGTACGGCCAAGTGCTGATGCAGTACGACGATCGACACCACGGCCACGACCCACGGCGACGTACCGCGGGCCAACGGATACATCTGACTGAACTGACCCAGCTGATACGACGCCAACAGCCCACCCAGATACGCGAGATGCAGCAGCGCCGACGCGATGATGTATCCCCACGTGCCACTCGGCGGCAGCCCCATCACCAGTACGGCGACCAGCCCGATGACCCCCGCCGCCAGCTCGAACAACGCGAGCCCTGCAAACCGATCCGGTGCCCCATGCGCCATCGCGTTCCACGTCGCGTGCAACACCGCCGCCCCGAGCACCACCACAATCACCAGCACGGCCCCACCCTCTCACCGCCCGACTGGAGCGGTCAGGTGAATTTCGACCAGCGGATTGTTCGAGCGCTGGCGGGTTTCAACCTGCCAGCCGACACACAACCCGTCAGCGCGACAGCAGTCCCAGGGACAGCAGGCTGTCCGCGGTGTCGGTGATGGTGGTTTCTACTGCGCGGGGGCGCCAGCCGAGGTCTGTGTGGGCGCGGGCGTTGTGGATGACGGGGCGCGGGAGGTCGGGGCCGTCGGCCTCCTCGGTGGGGGTCGGGATGCCGAGGTGGCGGTGCAGGATCTGGGCTATCTCGAGGAAACTGACGGTCGGGCCGTCGGCGACCGCCAGGTACCGCTTGCCTGCGGCAACTTTCGACGCCATCGCCCGGACGTGCAGGTCCGCGACGTCGCGGACGTCGACCACCCCGAAGCGGGCTCGCGGTGCCACGGTCATCGATCCGTCCAGCATCATCGTGATCAGCTGGGTCGAGGACCGCAGGTCGGCGGTGAGGGTCGGGCCGAAGATTCCGGTCGGGTTCACGACCACGAGCTCGGTACCGGCACCGTCCATCAGGTCCCAGGCGGCCCGTTCGGCGATCGCCTTCGAGCGCGGGTACGGCGCGAGGCCCGGCGTCTCCGGATCGGTCCAGTCGTCCTCGGTGAACTCGGCCCCGGGCTTCGGCGTGTACCCGACAGCAGCAAAAGACGACGTCAGTACGACGCGACGCGCGCCGGCGTCCCGCGCGGCCCGCAGTACCCGGAGAGTGCCCTCGCGCGCCGGGACGATCAACTCGTCGGGATCCTCCGGCTGGGTGACCGGGATCGGCGAGGCGACATGATGGATCTCGGCGCAGCCGGCGACCGCGGCAGGCCAACCGTCGTCGGACAGGAGGTCCGCGGTGACGATCTCCAGACCGGAGTCGTCCGCGCCACCACGGCGTACGGCGGCGCGTACGTCGTCGGCGCGTGACAGCGAGCGCACCGTCGTACGGACCTCGGAACCGTTGCGCAGTAGCTGTGCGATCAGATGGGTCGCGAGGTACCCGGAGCCTCCGGTGACCAGGATCATTGCAGTGCTCCCAAGGTGGTGACGACGCCGATCAGGCGTTCGGTGACTTCGGCCTCCGCGGCGTCGTCGCGGCGGTCGCGGGCATCCCACAGCGCGGCCTTCTCGCGCAGGTACTCGAGGCGCACCTGCTGCGCGGCGATCTCGGCCTTGATGCGCTCCGCGTGCCGCAGCAGCAGGTCGCGCTGCTCGGCCGCCGCCGCCCGGCCGCGGGCGCGGTTCGCGAGGTAGGTCCGCATGTCGTCGATCCCGACCCCGGCGGCCCGCAGACAGGCCAGCGCCTCGAGGGTGTCGACGTCCGTGGCGCGGTACCGGCGGTGGCCGCTGCTCGCGTCGCGGTCGATCGGGCCGACCAGGCCGACGTCCTCGTAGTACCGCAGGGTCGGCTCGCTGAGGCCGCTGCGCCGGGCGACCTGCTGGATGGTGAAGCTCGTCATGTCACCCACGGTCACATACCTCAAGCGCTTGAGGTCAAACGCTCGCCTTTGTGGAACATAGGTGCCACCTGGCGCACCATTCTTTCCACAAAGCAACGAGGGCCCGGGCTGTGCCCGGGCCCTCGTCGAACAGCTCTCAGAACATCAGTGCGCGAGCGGGGTCTTCGAGGATGCTCGCGACGTCGGCGAGGAAGGTGGAGCCCTTCTCGCCGTCGATCAGGCGGTGGTCGAAGGACAGCGCGAGCGTGGTGATCCAGCGCGGGACGATCTCGTCGTCCACCACCCACGGCTGCTTGCGGACCGCGCCGAACGCGAGGATCGCCGCTTCGCCCGGGTTGATGATCGGCGTACCGGCGTCGACGCCGAACACGCCCACGTTGGTGATCGTGAACGACCCACCGGCCTGGTCCGCCGGCGCGGTCTTGCCCTCGCGCGCGACGGCGACCAGGTCGTTCAGCGCCCCGCACAGGTCGGGCAGGGTGAGCGAGTCGGCGCCCTTGATGTTCGGGACGATCAACCCGCGCGGGGTGGCCGCGGCGATACCGAGGTTCACTGCGCCCTTGTAGACGATCTCCTGTGCCTGCTCGTCCCAGGCCGCATTGATGATCGGGGTACGCCGGGCCGCCAGCGTGACCGCCTTCGCGACGATCAGCAACGGCGAGACGCGCAGGTCCCGGAATGCCTTGTCACCCTTGAGCCGCTCGACCAGCTCCATCGTGGCGCTGACGTCGACGGTGATCCACTCCGTCACATGCGGCGCGGTGAACGCACTGGCAACCATCGCCTGCGCCATCACCTTCTGCACACCCTTGACGGGCACCCGAGTGTCACCCTGCGCAGCAACCACCGGCGCCGCTTCATAGACAGGTGCAGCCGGCGCGGCCACGTACCCCTCGACATCAGCCCGCGTGATGATCCCGCCCGGACCCGTCGCAGTCACCGTCGCCAGGTCAATCCCAAGATCCTTGGCCAACTTCCGCACCGGCGGCTTGGCCAACACATGCACCGCCGCACCGCCTCCGGCGACGCCAGGCGCCGCGGAAGCACCGGCACCCGGGACAGCGGAGGCGCCGATGGCGCCCGCACTACTCGGAACGGCGGAGGCTCCGGCGGCAGCCGAGGCCGGGGCCGACACCGGAGCCGCGACCGGGGCCGGGGCAGCCTGGGGTACCGGGGCGGGCGCAGCTTGGGGCACCGGGGCCGGCGCAGCTTGGGGCACCGGGGCGGGCGAGCTGACGGGGGCCGGCTGGGTTGCCACCCCCGCAGCCGGAGCCAGCGCCGAGCTGGCGGAGGCTGCGGGAGCCTTCCGCGCGCGGCGCTTGGCCTCGGTGGTCTTCGGCCCGTACCCGACGAGCACCGCCGTACGACCGCCAGACTCCTCCGGCTCCGGCACGGTCGGCACCATGTCGTCCGCGAGTCCTTCGGCCGCGTCGGTCTGCACCGAGATGATCGGCGTACCGACCGGGACCGTCTCGCCTTCCGGCACCAGCAACTCGGTGATCACACCGGCGAACGGCACCGGCAGCTCGACCAGCGACTTCGCGGTCTCGATCTCGACCACGGTGTCGTTGAGCTTGACCGTGTCGCCGGGCTTCACCTTCCAGCTGACGATCTCGGCCTCGACGAGACCTTCACCGACGTCGGGCAGGCGGAACTGCTGGATCGCCATCAGTACCCCATCACGCGGTCGACGCCGTCCAGCACCCGGTCGAGGTCCGGGAGGTAGTCGTCTTCCATCCGCGACGGCGGGTACGGGGTGTCGTATCCGGTGACCCGCAGTACCGGCGCCTCGAGGTGGTAGAAGCACTCCTCGGTGACGCGCGCGGCGATCTCCGACCCGGGCCCGAGCGACAGCGGGGCCTCGTGCACCACGACCGCCCGCCGGGTCTTCTTCACCGACGCGAAGATCGTCGCGAGGTCCAGCGGCGAGATCGTCCGCAGGTCGATGACCTCGAGGTTGCGCCCGTCCTCGACCGCGGCCTCGGCCGCCTGCAGGCAGGTCTTGACCATCGGGCCGTGGCAGAGCAGCGTCGCGTCGGTGCCCTCGCGGACCACCTTCGCCTTGTGCAGCGGCTGCGCCGGCGGCACGGACTCGTCCAGCTCGGCTTTCTCGTGGTACCGGCGCTTCGGCTCGAAGAACACCACCGGGTCGTCGGACGAGATCGCCTGCTGGATCATCCAGTACGCGTCCACCGGGTCGCCACAGGACACCACCTTCAGGCCGGCGACGTGCGCGAACAGCGTCTCCGGCGACTCCGAGTGGTGCTCGACCGCGCCGATGCCGCCGCCGAACGGGATCCGGATCACGATCGGCATCCGGATCTTGCCCATCGACCGGTAGTGCATCTTCGCGACCTGGCTGATGATCTGGTCGTACGCCGGGAACACGAACCCGTCGAACTGGATCTCGCACACCGGCCGGTACCCGCGCAGCGCGAGACCGACCGCCGTACCGATGATCCCGGACTCGGCCAGCGGGGTGTCGATCACCCGGTCCTCGCCGAAGTCCTTCTGCAGTCCTTCGGTGACCCGGAAGACACCGCCGAGCTTGCCGATGTCCTCACCCATCACGAGGACCTTCGGGTCGTTCTCCATCGCGGCCCGCAGGCCGGCGTTGATGGCCTTGCCGAGAGTGATCTTGGTCATCGCTCAGCCCTCGCCTTCGAACGACGCGGCGTACGCGGCGTACTGGTCGCGCTGCTCGGCGAGCTGCGGCGTCTCCTCGACGTACACGTGCTGGAAGAACTCGGTCAGCGTCGGCTCCGGCAGCGACAGGCAGCCGGCCCGCAGCTCGGCGGCGATCTTGTCCGCGTCGGCGTCGATCTCGTCGAAGAAGTCGTGGTCGACCTCGGCGTGCCGGGCCAGGTAGGCGTGCACGCGCTCGATCGGGTCCTTGAGCTTCCAGTGCTCGAGGTCCTCGTTCAGCCGGTACTTCGTCGGGTCGTCGGACGTGGTGTGCGCACCCATCCGGTACGTGTACGCCTCGATCAGCGTCGGGCCGCTGCCTTCGCGAGCCCGCTTCAACGCCTGCTGCGTGACGGCGTACGTCGCCAGGACGTCGTTGCCGTCGACGCGCACGCCCGGGAAGCCGAAGCCGGCGGCGCGCTGGTACAGCGGGATCCGGGTCTGCCGGTCGATCGGCTCCGAGATCGCCCACTGGTTGTTCTGGCAGAAGAACACAACCGGCGCGTTGAACACCGAGGCCCAGATGAACGCCTCGTTGACGTCACCCTGGCTGCTGGCGCCGTCACCGAAGTACGCGATCGTCGCCTCGCCGTCCTCGGCGTCGCCGATCGCGTGGTCGCGCTGCTGGCCCATCGCGTACCCGGTCGCGTGCAGCGTCTGGGCGCCGATCACGATCGTGTACAGGTGGAAGTTGTTGTCCTTCGGGTCCCAGGCACCCTGGTCGACGCCGCGGAACAGGCCGAGCAGGTTCAGCGGGTTGACCCCCTGGCACCAGGCGACGCCGTGCTCGCGGTAGGTCGGGAAGACCATGTCCTTGTTGTTCAGGGCACGGCCGGAGCCGATCTGCGCGGCCTCCTGGCCGAGCAGCGACGCCCACAGACCGAGCTCACCCTGGCGCTGCAGGGCGGTCGCCTCGGTGTCGATCCGGCGGACCAGGACCATGTCCCGGTAGAGGCCCTTGATGGCCTCGTCGTCCAGGTCGAACGCGTAGTCCGGGTGCTCGACGCGCTCACCTTCGGGCGTCAGCAGCTGGACGAACTCGACCTCCTCGGAGGCCTGGGGCGGACTGACCGGCGCCTTGTGGGGCGCGAACACTTCCGGGGCAGGGCCCGGCACCGACTCACTCACATGCACTCCTCGGGTTCGAGCGCGGGATCGCCGCGACCGCAACATTGCACGGGGCCCGGCCCGTTGCGCCGGATGAGGCTTTCAAGGCTGGTCCGCGTGATTCCAGGGGTTGATGCACTGCTGGCAGTGGACCTCCTCACTGGTCTCACTCCCATCTTGCCGGACACCGTACCTAGCAGGTGCCTGATCCGCTAACTGTCTGGACGCTGGCGGGTACGGCGGTACCGAAATCGGTCCTGCGCTGAGACACCAGTCCAACCACTGGTCCCATCAGCGCGCTCATATTACAGAGATCGGCCATCTCGACATGAAGTGTCACAAATTCGTCTCGATCAGGAGCGTCCGGCACGCGTGGCCGGAAACCGTGGATCGGTGGCCGGAAACCGTCTTGCGCGGCGGATCGCGCGGACTTAGCGTAAGCATCGTTAATGCATGATGCACCTGACAGAACGAGGGGGTTCAGATGACCGCCGCTGCCCCGGCCAGAGTGGTCGAGACCGGTTCCCGGACGGCATCCGGAGCGATGATCTGGACCGCGCTCGCGGTGGTGTACGTCGTCTGGGGCTCGACCTACCTGGCGATCCGGGTGGTCGTGGAGGCGGAAATCCCACCGATGCTCGGGATGGCGACCCGCTTCCTCACCGCGGGTGTTCTGATGGCCACCGGCCTGGCCCTGAAGTCGGGCTGGCGGCGCCTCCGGATCACCCGCCGCGAGGCGATCGGCGCGGCCACTGTCGGCATCCTCCTGCTTGCCTTCGGCAACGGCGCGGTCGCGGTGGCGGAGGAGACCGTTCCGTCCGGTCTGGCGGCGCTACTGGTCGCCGCGATCCCGCTGTGGCTGATGTTGCTGCGCGTCGGCGGCGGCGAGCGTCCGCGGGCGATGACCTGGATCGGCGTACTGATCGGATTCGGCGGGGCGGCACTCCTCGCGCTGTCGGGTGGCAACACGAGCGCGAAGCCGCTGTCGGTGGCGATCCTCGTCGTCGGCACGATCTGCTGGGCGACCGGCTCCCGGTTCGCACCCCGCCTCGGCCTGCCGCGTGACCCACTGGTGACAGCGCTCTACGAAATGGTCTTCGGCGGTACGGCGATGGTGCTGCTCGGCGTACTGCGCGGTGAACCCGGGCGACTGCACTTCGACCGGATCCACGGCACCGGGTGGATCGGGCTGGCGTACCTCGTGGTGTTCGGGTCGCTGCTCGCGTACACGGCGTACTCGTATCTGCTGGCGAACGCGCCGATCTCGCTCGTCGGGACGTACGCGTACGTGAACCCGGCGGTGGCGGTGTTCCTCGGGTGGCTGATCCTGAGCGAGAGCCTGACCTGGCAGATCCTGTTCGGCGGCGCGGTGATCATCGTCGGCGTCGCGCTCGTGGTCACCTCGGAGCGCCGGCGGCGCTAGTGTCCCGGGTGGGCCGCAGCGCCGCCGCCCGCCCGACTCGCGGGGGGGCACACTCTAACACACG
>NZ_JBSHBJ010000044.1:0-58839 GCF_053611945.1 Kribbella sp. NPDC054772
GCGCCCCCCACCTCGTGGCGCGCCGCCCCCCCCCCGGGGGGGCGCGCCCCCCCCACCGCCCCCGCGCCCCCCCCCCTCTTGGGGGCCCCCCCCAAAAACCGGGCTAGGCCGCGGTGCCTAGTCCTCCACTAGTTCCACGGTTGCGGCGTGGCGTTCGGCTAGGGCGTGGTAGACGGCGGCGTTGTGGTCGACGAAGAGCTTGGCGGTGCCGTCCAGGGGGACGATCTTCTTCGCGGGGCTGCCCATCGCGACGGACTCCGGTGGGATGACGGCGCCGGGAGTGACGGTGGAGCCGGCGGCGACCAGGGAGCGGGTGCCGACGACGGCGCCGTCGAGGACGATCGCGCCGTTGCCGACCAGCGCCTGTTCGCCGATCGTGCAGTCGTGCACGAGGCACTGGTGGCCGACCGTTGCGTTCGGGCCGATCTCGCAGCCGTTGTGGCCGACGTGGATGACGGTGTTGTCCTGGATGTTCGCGCCGGCCCGGATCGTGATCGTGCCGAGGTCGGCCCGGATCACCGCGCCGTACCAGATCGAGACGCCGGCCTCGACGACGACATCGCCGACGAGCGTGGCGGTCGGCGCGATCCAGGCGTCGGGATGGACGGTCGGGCGCTTACCTTCGAACGCGTACAGCGGCATGCGGCACACCTTATGCGAGCCGGTCGGCGGCACCCCGGTGCACCAGTTCTGCGAGCCGGTCGAGCACGGGTGCACCAGGACGAAAGGGGTTTGAAAGCACCGGGTGCGAAGTTACGGTGACAGCTCTGACCGCGAGGAGGGTGGCATGACGGAGATCGCGAGTTCCGGGGCCGCGGTGATCAACCGCGCCGACGGGCGGGACGACGGGGAGGAATGGACCGAGAACTACACCGAGTTGCCGGGTGGGGCCGGCGTCTCGCTGATTCTCGAGTCGACCACCCAGGAGGGCGCCGGCCCGCGACTGCACAAACATCCGTACGCCGAGACGTTCATCATCCGGCGCGGTTCGGCGACGTTCACCGTCGGCACCGAGCAGATCGTCGGCAAGGCCGGCCAGATCCTGGTGGTCCCGGCCGACACGCCCCACAAGTTCCGCACCGGTCCGGGCGGCTACGAAGCAGTGCACATCCACGCCAACCCAACCTTCGAAACCGTCTGGCTGGAGTAGCCGTACGCACGGCTGGGCGACCACCCGCCGCGTCGCCCAGCCCGGATGACGACGACCCCCAACAGCACAACGCGGAGCAGCAGGTACGCCGGTTGCTCGCGGACGCCGGCGGGGTCGCGAACGAGACCGTCGACGCCCGATTCGCGAACGGCATGCTGCACGTCTGGCCGGCCGGCTCGCACAACCACCGCGGACCGAGTGGCGAGCGGGGGATTGCGCCGTACGGGCGCCCCTCGCATACGCACCACACATCTCCCCGAGTCGTCGAGTCGTGGCGGTTGGTTGGTGGTGGGTTTGCCGAGTCGTGGGGTGTGGTTGCGGATTGGCAGCCGGTTCTCACGACTCGGCGGATCGTGGGTGGGTGTTGTCGAGCGAGCGGGCGGATCGAGCGGCGAGTGGGGGATTGCCCGGTACGGGCGTCACTCGCGTGTGTGCCCCGCGTGTCCGCGAGCTGTCGAGTCGTGGCGTTTGGTTGGTGGTGGGTTTGCCGAGTCGTGGGGTGTGGTCGTGGATTGGCAGCCAGTTCTCACGACTCGGCGGATCGTGGGTAGGTGTTGTCGAGCGAGCGAGCGAGCGGGCGGATCGAGTGGCGAGCGGGGGGATTGCGTCGTACGGGCGTCCCTCGAGTACGTGCTCCACGTGTCCCCGAGTCGTGGCGTTTGGTTGGTGGTGGGTAGCCGAGTCGTGAGAGCTGGCTGATTAGCTTGGTGGGGTGAAGGCGGCGAGGAGGGTTGCGGTGATGTAGGGGGCGGCGTCGGTGGAGGTGATTCGGCCGGCGTGGATTTCGCTTGCGGCGCCGTGCATGACGTTGTGCATCACGCTGACCAGCCATGATGTCGGCAGGTCGGAACGGAATACCCCTTCGGCGCGGCCGCGTTCGAGTAGGCGCTCCACTCGAGCCATCGGGTCGGCGTGCAGCTCGCGCACGCGTCCCGGCGGCAGCGTCTCCTGAGCCGCGAGAAGTAGCGCGCGGTACTGGTCCACGAGGTGCCAGCTCGACTCGATCAGCCGGGTCAGCGCGGCCCGTGGGTCGCCGGTCAGATCGACCTTCCCGAGGGTTTCCTCGCCGACCGCGATCGCCTGCACGAATACCGCGTCGACGAGCTCGGCGCGGGACGGGAAGTGGCCGTACAGCGTGACCCGGCCGACGCCGGCCGCCTTCGCGATCTCCGACGTACTCGCGCCCGGGTCGCGGGCCAGGCAGTCGGCCGCCGCGGTCAGGATCGCCGCGATGTTGCGCTGCGCGTCCGCACGCCTGGTGGTCACCGTCGCCATCGCGCCTCCAAGAAGTTGAACACCACTGTACGAAATCCTCTTGTCGAACACCAGTGTACGAGTTACCGTACCGACTATAACCCGTACAGCCGTGTTCAACTTAAGGATGAGCTCATGACCCAACAAGACCCCCGGCGGTGGCGACTGCTGGGGCTGCTCGCCGTCGCGCAGTTCATGCTGATCCTGGACGTCACCGTGGTGGCGATCGCGCTGCCGAACATCGAGACCGACCTGCAGCTCCAGCGCGAGACGCTGACCTGGGTGGTCAGTGCGTACACCTTGATGTTCGGCGGCCTGATGCTCCTCGGCGGCCGGGCCGCCGACCTCTTCGGATCCCGCCGGGTCGTCCTGACCGGCCTGTTCGTATTCACGCTCGCCTCGCTGGCGACCGGTCTGGCCACCGGCCCCGAGATGCTGCTCGCCGGACGGGTCGCGCAGGGGATCGGTGCCGCGATGCTGTCCCCGGCCGCGCTGTCCGTCGTCACCAAGACGTTCGACGGTGAAGAGCGCAACAAGGCGCTGGGCATCTGGTCCGCGATGGGGGGTGGCGGCTCCGCGGTCGGCGTACTGCTCGGCGGCCTGCTCACCGCGGGCCCCGGTTGGCAGTGGGTGTTCTACATCAACCTGCCGATCGGCCTGGTCGTGTTCACGCTGCTGATGCGGATGCTCCCGGCTGACGCCCCGAGCGAGCAGCCCGGTCGCCTCGACGTACCGGGTGCGCTGCTGGTCACGGCCGGCACCGGTACGGCGATCTACGCGCTGATCAACGCCGGCGACCGCGGATGGCTCTCGCTCGCGACCCTCGGCACGCTGGCCGGCGCCATCGTGCTGTACGGCGTCTTCGCGTGGGTCCAGCGCACCGTCCGGTCACCGCTGATGGACCTCCGGATCCTCACCCGCCGACCAGTTGCCGCAGGCACCTTCATGCTGCTGGTCGCGACCGCGCTGATGATCTCGATGTTCTTCCTCGGCTCGTTCTACCTGCAACACTTCCAGCAGTACGGCGCCCTCCGCACCGGACTGTTGTTCCTGCCGGTCGCCCTCGCCGCGATCGTCGGCGCGCACGTCGGCGGTCAGCTCGTCGGCAGCGCCGGCGCGCGACCCGTCGCGTTCGCCGGGTTCCTGATCACCGCGCTCGGCGTCGCTGGTCCCGCGCTCTGGGAAGGTGCCGCCGTGGTCGTGATCGGGATGAGCATCGGGACGATCGGGCTCGGTGCCGCGTTCGTGGCCGCGTCGACCACGACGTTCGCGCAGGTCGACCCCCGGGAGGCCGGGCTCGCGTCCGGACTGCTGAGCACGTTTCACGAGTTCGGTGCGTCGCTCGGTGTCGCGGTGGTGTCGAGTGTGGCGGCGGCCAGTCTGGCCGGGACGGTGACGAGCGGGTTCACCCGGGGCTTCACGTTCGCCGCGATCACTGCTGCCGTGGGGGCCGCGCTCGCACTGGTCGTCGTACCGGCGTTCAAGCCTTCGACCGGAGGGGTTCATGTCCATTGAGATTCGCCGCGCGGTGGTCGCGGACGCGGAAACCGTTCTGACGTTGCTGGGGGAGTTGGCCGACTACCAGGAACAACGGAAATACGTGACGTCGAGTGTCGAGGACTGGCGGGGTTTCCTCGCGCAGGAAAGCGTGTTCGTCCTGGTCGCACACGTTGACGGAATCGCCGCGGGCTACGTTTCCGCGGTCCGCCGCCCGTACCTCTGGGTCGGTGGCGACCAGCTCGCACTGGACGATCTGTACGTCCGTGAGCAGTTCCGTGACGCCGGAACCGGGCGGAAACTGATGCTCGCGCTGGCCAGGATCGCGTTGCCGGATCGGCTCCCGATCAGCTGGGGCCTGCGGATCGAGAACACCGCGGGCTACCGGTTCTACGAGCGTCTCGGCGCCAAGCTGGTCACGAAGACCGCGGCCGGCTGGTCACCGGAGGCGTACGAGCGTCAGCTGAGCGAATAGGTCGCTGCGACCGGCAGGTGGTCGGAGGCGAGGCTCACCGGTACCGAGGCCGCGGTCGGCGTCAGCTGCGCACTGTGCAGCTGGAAGTCGATCCGCTTGGTCGGCAGCGGCACCGGACTGGTGAGCCCGAGCCCGAAGCCCTTCTGCGGCCACGTGTCGGTCAAGTGCATCGTCAGCGTCCGGATCTCGGTGCTCGTCGGTACGGCGTTCATGTCGCCGACGAGCAGCGTCGCCTCGGGCGCGTCCTTCAGCAGGCTGACGATCGCGTTCACCTGTTCGACGCGCTCGCCGTCGTTGATCGTGGTCAGATGCGTGTCCGCGAACCGCAACGGCGTACCGCCGACGTCGATCAGGGTCTCCAGCAGACCGCGCTGCTCGCTCCCCGAATGCAGCGGCAGCAGCGTGTTGTGCGAGTCGACGATCGGGTACTTCGAGAGCACCATCGTGCCGTACTGGCGACGGGGCTTGCCCGGCTCGGCGGGGTCCCAGTCGAGGTTCGCGGCGAACACGTAGTTCATCTTCAACCGTGCCGCCAGCCAGGCCGGTTGGTCCACAAAGTTGCTGCGGGCATCGAAGAACCGGTCGACTTCCTGTAGACCAATGACCTCGGCACCCGAGGCCTCGATGGTCCGCGCGACCCGCTCGAGATCGAGCTTCCCGTCCACCACCCCCGCGCCGTGATGGATGTTGAACGTCAGTGTCTTCACCGTGGTCGCCTCCACCTTCGCCTGCGCGGTCAACGGCGAAACGGTCAGCAACAGACACCCTGCCAGCGCGGCAAACATCCCCGATCGACGCATACCCGCAGTATCTCCAAGCGTCGGGGTCACTTGCCGTTGTGACAAGCAGAAGCCCGCCGTCCTTGCCGGAACGCCATGGTGCGTCCGCGGCCCGGTTCCTACCGTGAGGTGATGCGCAGGACCGTTCCGCCCCAGGTGTACCTCGTCGTCAGCGCGACCTTCCACTACCTCGGACCCGCGCTCGCGGTGCTGCTGTTCGCGCGGATCGAACCGCTCGGTGTGGCGTGGCTGCGGATCGCCGCCGCCGGCGCGATCTTCTGGATCTGGCGTCGGCCCTGGCACGCTTGGCGATCGTTGGACCACCCAACGCGACACGTGCTGCTCGCGTGGGGCGCCGTACTCGCAGCGATGAACTGCTGCTTCTACCTCGCGATCGACCGCGTGCCCCTGGGGACGGTCGCGGCCGCCGAGTTCGCCCCGGTGATCGTCCTGGCGGCGATCGCGGTCCGAAGCCTGCGCAATCTGCTGGCGTTGGCGCTGGCCGTGATCGGGGTCTACCTGCTGACCGACATCCGGCTCTCACACGACTGGATCGGCTTGCTGTTCACGGCGCTCAACGCGGTCCTCTTCGCGGCGTACGTTGTCCTCGGGCATCGAGTGTCCCGCGCGGACGGGCTGCGCCGGATCGACGGGCTCGCGCTGGCGATGGGTATCGCCACGGTCCTGGCCCTCCCGATCGGTGCCCGGGACGCCGGACCGGCCTTCACGGATCTGCGGTTGCTCGGTGCTGCCGTGGGGGTTGGCGTGTGTTCGTCGGTGATTCCGTACGTCGCCGATCAGCTCGCGATGGCGCGCGTGCGGCGGTCGACGTTCGCGGTGATGCTGGCGTTGCTGCCCGCCGTGGCGACGGTGATCGGGGCCGTCGTCCTGCGGCAGATACCGCAGGCCGCGGAGGTGGCGGCCGTGGCGATCGTCGTCGTCGCGGTCGGGCTGCATCGCGAGGCTGGATAGCTGAGACTACATAGCTTCGGCCGCCAAACCCTGCCAGTCCTCCCAGGTCTTCAGGCGGTCGGCGTACACCTGCTGCACCATCGGGAACCCCTGCGTACCGAAGAAGACCCGCAGCGGTGGATCGGTCGCGTCGGCCAGCTTCAGGATCGCCCGCCCGGCCGCATCAGGGTCGCCGAAGTCGGCCGCCGCCAGGTACGCCGACAGTCCCGCGCGAAGGTCGTCGTACAAGGGATTCGGCTCGGCCTGCACTCCACCGGTCACGCCGTCGGTCGCGTAACCGCCCGGCGCGACCACCGTCACCTTGATCCCGAATCCGGCGACCTCTTGGGCGAGCACCTCACTCAGACCTTCGAGGGCCCACTTGGACGCGCAGTACGCACCGCCCAACGCGAGCCCGGTGAGACCGGCCACCGACGAGATCTGGATGACGTGGCCGTCGCCTTGCGCGCGCAGGTACGGCAACGCTGCCTGCACGACCCAGAGCGCACCGAAGAAGTTCGTGTCGAACTGGTCCCGCAGCTGCGCCTCGTTGAACTCCTCGACCGCACCGGACAGCCCGTAGCCCGCGTTGTTCACGATCACGTCGAGCTGGCCGAAGTGCGCGTGCGCCTGTTCCACCGCTTCGAACACGGCGCTCCGGTCGGTGACATCCAACGTGAGCGGGAGTACGGCGTCGCCGTACCGGCTCGTCAGCTCGGTGAGACTGCTGCGGGCCGTCGCGGCCACCCGATCCCCACGGGACAAGGCGGCCTCGACGAAACTACGCCCCAGACCACGCGACGACCCGGTGACGAACCAGACCTTAGTCACGCCGGCCGCACGTTGTGGTTGCCCGCGAACAGGTTGGCCGGGTCGTACTCGCGCTTCACCGTCGCGAGCCGCTCGTACGTCGCCGCCGGGTAGACCGCCGCGACATCGGCATCGTCCGCGGTGGACAGGAAGTTCGCGTACGCGCCGGCGGTCAGCGGTGCGAGCCGGTCCCACAGCTGCTGCCGCGCCCGACGGGTCGCCTCGATCACCGGCGGCGGACCGATCGTCGTCGTGCTGATCATCAGCTCGGCCTGCCGGTGCGCGTACGCCGTCGCGTCGGCGGCCACCTGCGCAACAGCGCCACCCACGGTTCGGATCGCGATGATCGGCGAGCCCTGCGAGGTACCGGTCTCGGCGAGGATCCGCAGTACCTCGGGCACGGAATCCTTGTCGACAAAGGCACTTCGGGTCACCAGCTGGATCCCGGGCGGCGGCACCGCGCCGTCCACGAGCACCTCCGCGTACGGCGTCAGTGCGACGTCGTCGGCGAGCACTGTACCGAGCGCACGGATCGGATCGATCGCCCGCGCGGCGAGCTCCGCGTCGTCACCGTCGTACGCGACCTGGATCTCCAGCGGCGCCTCGGGACCGCCGAGGAACGGGTTCGCGAACGCGGCAATCGAGCTCAGCTCTGCGGGCGCGGTGCGCAGGTAGTCGGCCCAGCCCTGGAGCACCTCGGCGATCTCGGCCGCCGGGAACACCACCTTGCCGAAGTAGATGTCGGTCGTCGGGTGCGCCGCGAACTCGAACGCGGTCACGATCCCGAAGTTCCCGCCGCCACCGCGGAGCGCCCAGAACAGCTCGGCGTTCTCGTCGGCGGAGGCGCGCACGACGTCACCGGTCGCGGTCACGAGCTGCGCGGCGACCAGGCTGTCCATCGCGAGACCGTACTTGCGGACCTTCCAGCCCATCCCGCCCGACAACGTCAGCCCGCCGACGCCGACGCTGCGGGTGTCGCCCGACGAGATCGCCAGCCCGTGTGGCGCCAGCGCGGGCGCGACCTGCCCCCAGGTGGCGCCGCCGCCGATCCGGACCAGGTGCTTGTCCTTGTCGATGACCTCGATCGCGGCCAGGTCGCCGAGATCGATCACCACGCCGCCGTCGTTCGTCCCGAAGCCCGGGAAGCTGTGTCCACCGCCGCGGACTGCGAGCGGCAGTCCGCTCGCCGCGGCGTACCGCACGGCCTTCTGCACGTCCTCGACACTCGCCGGCCGCAGCACGTACGCCGGGCTGCCCCCGACCAGCACAGTGCGCGCCGCGATGTCGTACCCCTCGTCACTCGGCGCGACGATCGTCCCACCGAATCCCTCGACTACTGCGCTCATGACGATCCTTTGCGTTTGCCCTCATCGAACAAACACCTGACGTCGACCGAGCGACCCCTGTGACGTGAACAAGCCCACATCACAAAACACCGGGCTATTTCGTCTGGGGCCGTGTCGATTTCCGGCCGGGTCGCTCGACGCAGGGGTAACGCTCACTCCTTGGAAGGACACCCGAGATGACCACGAACCACGCGACACTCCCCGCAGCCGGCGTCTCCACCCGCGCACTGCTCACCGCCGGCATCGTCGCCGGTCCGCTGTACGTCGCGGTGTGGCTGATCCAGGCGTTCACTCGCGAGGGATTCGACATCACCCGCCACCCGGCAAGCCTGCTGGCCAACGGCGGCCCGGGCTGGATCCAGACCGCCAACTTCATCGTCAGCGGCCTGCTGTCGATCGCCGCGGCCATCGGCCTGCGCCGAACCATGTCCGGACGCGGCTGGGTCTGGGGCCCACGACTCGTCGCTGCTTACGGAGTCGGCCTGCTACTCGCCGCAGCGTTCCCGGCCGACCCGGCCGCCGGCTTCCCGGTCGGGACGCCGGCCGACTACGCCGAGATCAGCACGCGCGGCATGGGCCACTTCGTCGCCGGCACCATCGGCTTCTCCGGCCTGATCGCCGGATGTCTGGTGTTCGCCGCGCACTACCGCGCCCTCGGCCGCCGTACCTTCGCGCGCTTCTCCGCGATCACCGGCGTCCTGTTCTTCGGCGCGTTCGCCGGGCTCAGCGCCGGCGCCGGCAGCCGCCCGACGATCATCGCCTTCGACGTCGCGGTCGTCCTCGGGTACTCGTGGCTCGTCGCGGTCTGCCTCGACAAGCGCCGTACCGCGTGAAACTACTTGAGCCGGATGGTCACCAGAGTCGTTTCGATGCCGCTGTCGACCAGGTTGCCATCGGCATCGAACGCCTCGGGACCGTCGGTCATCCCGAAGTCGTTGTCGTTGATCACGACCAGGGTGTCACGCGGCATCAGCGCGACACCCTCGATCTTCTTCGGCGCACCCTTGACAGTGTTCAAGTCGAGGAACAGTTGCTTCTTCAGCACCGGCACCCCGGCAGCTGATGCCTCGTACGACGGGGTTGTCGCCGCGTCGTCCCACTTCGAACCCAGGATGTTGTCCGCGGGACGCAGTACGACGCGCTGCAACCGGGCCGCGTTGTCGGTGCGCTCCTGTACCAGCAGCGTTTCGGGGCCTGCAGCAACGATCGACGAGATCTTCAGTTCGCTGGTATCGTCCTCGCCGGGGTCGACGACACCGACCGGGTCGAACTGATACGCGTACTCGGCGGTCACCTTCGCCTGCCGCGGCGAGAACCGCACCAGGCGGGTGTTCAGAGACGCCTCGCCGACCTTCTTGCTCGGGTTCGACAGCGGGCTCTGCAGCGCGAGCACCAGGTCGCCGCCCGGCAGTTCGGCCAGACCCTCGAACCCGCGGTTGATCTTGCGGGTCAGGAAGATCGCCGGCAGCGCCTCGATCACCGGATAGTCGGCGCCCTGCAGGTTCAGGCCCTTCGGCACGTACCGCGCGAGCACCTGGCCGCCGGCGGAGACGTGCACCAGCGACGGGCTGTACTCGTCGACGAGCCAGAACGTCCCGTCCTTGGCCCGGACGATGCCCTCGGTGTCCAGGCCGTTCGGGTTCAGCGGGAGTCGCGTCGAGGCGTCGTACGTGTAGGGGAGTTCGTCACGGCTCTCCTGGTTCGGCAGTCCGGTCACCGGCTTGCCGTGCCGGGTGGTGATCGGGATGGCGTCGATCACCTTCAGTTTCTTGCCGGCCACCTTGACCTTGACGATCGCCGGGTCGAACCCCGGCACCGGGAACGTCCGGCGGTTCACGCCGTCGACCTTGATCTGGCCGTTCGGGCCGCGGTCGGTCACGGTCCAGAACTCGTCGTTGTTGCCGGCCGGGAAGATGTCGCTGCCGATCCCGCCGAGGTCGACCTTCCGGTCGGTGTCCACCGAGCCGCGGATCAGGTCGTTGGAGAACTTCTTCAGCGAGATGTCGGGCAGTGTCGCCGTACCGATTGCCCGGGGCTCACTGGTTGGCGCCGCCTGCGCCGTACTTCCCACCAGCGCAGCAACCCCGACCACCGCGGTCGCCACCAACCACTGACCTCGAGACATCCCAGCTCTCCTCACAGTCGACCCCGTGACCCTCGCCCGACCGCATGAACACCGCCCACCCATCTCGTGAACCGCAGGGGAAGGATCGACCCGGTGCGATACTGGCGCGATGTTCTTCCAGTTCTCGGTGGGACAGTTGGACTGCGTCGTGGTCAGCGACGGTCAGCCGGCGCCGCCGTTCGAGCCGCCGCTGGAGCAGTTCTTCACGCCGGATTCTGGGGTCCCATCCGCGGATCTGGACCGGGCCGCTGCTCGTGCGGACCGCTCCACGTTGACCTGCGGCTACAACTGCCTGTTCATCGGCACACCCGACGGCATGGCGGTCGTGGACACCGGTCTCGGCGCCAGCTTCCTCGGGTACGGCGAGTACATCGAACCGCTCGTCGGTCAGCTCGAGGGAAGTATGCCCGGGGCCGGTCTGTCGCGGTCGAATCTGGCCGCGGTGGTCTTCACCCACCTGCACCAGGACCACTCCCGCGGCGCGATCTGGTCCGGCGACCTGCGGTTCCCTCCCGCGACCGCCTTCGCCCACGCCTCGGAGGTCGCCTTCTGGTCAGGCCCGGTCGACCTGCCGTCAGCCCAACCCCACCTCGAGGCCGCCCGCGAAACGATCCGCCTCTTCGGTGAGAAACTGCGCCCCTTCGAACACGGCGCGGAACTCCTACCCGGCGTGCACGCCCTCGCAGCCCCCGGCCACACGCCCGGTCACACGGCGCTCCTCTTGCAGTCCCGAGGTGAACGCCTGCTCTGCATCGGCGACACCTTCTACGACCCGCTCCAGCTGAGCAACCCGACGTGGTCCACCCCGTGGGACCTGGACCAGTCGGCGTCGGTCGCCACTCGCCGAGACCTGCTCGAACGAGCCTCCGACGAGAACCTGCTCGTCCACGCCTACCACCTACCGTTTCCCGGCCTGGGTCACATCCGCCGCGACGGCGCTGCGTTCAGCTGGCACCCGGTTCCAGACTCGTTCGGAGCGCGCTGACCAGGCGAGTGGCTCGGGGATCGCCGTGGCCGATCATCCGGTTGGTGGTGTAGGCGAACGCGATGCCGTGCTCGTCGTCGCCGAACGCGAACTGGCCGCCGGCGCCGTCGTTGGCGAAGCTGCGCGGGCCGAGTGTCGGGCGGAAGGCGCTGTCGAGCAGGAACCCCGAGCCCCAACGGGCGCCGGCGTCGAATCCCAGGAAACCCGCACCGGCGGAGACCTCGGCGACCGCATCCGAGATGGTGTCGCGGCTGAGCAGACGTTCCGACCCGTCGATGCCGGTGATCGCAGCGGCGTACACCCCGGCCAGACCGGCCGCGGACGCCACGGCACCGGCGCCTGGCAGCTCCATCGACAACAGATCGGGATCGTTCCAACCATGCGGTACGTCGAGACCCGGGAAGACGAGCGCGCCGTTCATCGTCACGATGCGCATCAACAGGTGTTCGGGATCCATCGCCGGTCGGGCTTCCGACTCCGCCAACCGTGCCAGCGTGGGAAGCTCCGACGCCGGTACGCCGATCCACGCGCGCAGGCCGAGCGGGTCGCCGATGACCGACCGGAAGTATTCGCCCGGCAACTGTCCCGTGATCCGCCGTACCACTTCACCGAGCACGAAACCGAACACGTGCCCGTGGTACTCGTACGTCGTCCCCGGCTCCCACAACGGCTTCTGCTTCTCGATCGCCGCGACCACCGGCGTCCACGCCGCGATCTCGTCGAACGACAGCGTGGTGTCCAGCACCGGGATCCCGGCCCGGTGCCCGAGGACTATCCGGGACGTGATCCCCTCTTTGCCCTCAGCAACGAACTCCGGCCAGTAGTCACCGATCGGTGCGTCGAGCGTCAGGCGGCCTTCCTGCGCCAACAGGTGTACGACGACACTCACGAGCCCCTTGGCGCACGAGAACACCGGGACGACGGTGTCCTGCGACCAGGCCCGGCCAGGCGCCGCCTCGCCGTTCCAGAGCTCCACCACCTTCCGTCCACCCGAGTAGACGGTGACCGCCGCACCCAGTTCCGGGAACAGCGAGAAGTTCTCCGCGAAGGTGTCCGCGACCGCGCCGTACCCTTGGTCCACCCAGCCCTTGCTCATGGGGAAGACGATAAGCCGGAGCGGCCGCGGTCAACGATCGAATTTACGGCAGCAACCACCGCTGGCTGCTCGCCGTGCTGCAGGCGTTGAGGACGAGTCTCGTGCCGTTGACGCTTGCGCCGTTGGTTGCGGCCAGGCACAGGTTCGAGGCGGCGTTGACCAGGGTGCCATTGGGTTGTGGGACCCAGCGTTGCCCCGGAGTACCGTCGCAGGTCCACAGCACCGCAGGAGTGCCCGATGTGGTGGCACGGGCGGACAAGCACTTGCCCATCGTGCGGATCGTGCCGTCGTCGGTGGACGGGGTCCACTGCTGGTTGACCGATCCCTTGCAGGTGTAGAGCGTGGTCGGAGTACCGTCCGCGGTCGCCGCCTGGTAGACGTCGATGCACTGGTTCGCGATCCCGGTCGCCGGTCCAGTGTCCTGGTAGACGCCGAATTCCCACAGCGAGTAGTAGCTCCCGGCAACGGCCCGCCGCGTCGCGTTGACCCGCACGAACCGCGCATAGTTCGGAGTGAACCGTACGTCGTCCGTCCCGCCGTCACCGCTGACGGTCGACGCAACGGTCTTCCACGTCCGCCCGCTCCCGGACACCTGGACCTGGTACGACTTCGCATACGCCGTCGACAACCAGTTCAGCAGCACGCGGTTGACGACTTTCACGGACCCGAGATCGATCCGTATCCACTGCGGATCGGACCGCGCGCTCGACCACGCCGTACTCATCGATCCGTCCACGGCCTTCGCCGCCTCACGCCCCGGCAGATAGACGCTTGAGGCAACAGTCGGCCGGCCCTGCGCGATGTTCCGCTTCACGCCGTACGTCGCCGTGTACGACGCGGCCGTCGCGGGCGCGTTCAGGTTGTGGTTCCGGGCCCCGCCGTCCGACCAAGTGGCGAATCGGTACGCCTGGTTCGCGATCGACTGCGCCGGATCTGCCGACACCGACAGACTGGACCCGATGATCGCGGTGTCGCTGAACGGTGTCTTCCCGGTCTTGTCCAGAAAGGTCACGGGCAGCCCCGCCGGCGCGGTGCGGAACGTCAACCCGACCGTCTTCGGATCGAGCCGCACACTCTTCGTGTCGGTCAAACCCTGCGCGTCCGTCGCCGTCAGCCGCAGCTCGAGGTACGACGGATACTCGTGATCCGGCGCCGTGAACGAACTGCTCGCACCGGTAATCGACGTGATCGTGTGGGTGTGGCAGTCGCTCGGGCAGTGATGCATGATCAGCGACCAGGTCAGCGCCGATGCCGGCAACGTCCCCTGCTCGGGGTCGGTCGCCGAACCGGAGAAGCTGATCTTGTCCCCGACCTTCCAGGTCGTCGCCGGACCGGGGGAGGTGATGAACGCGGTCGGTGCCGTGTTCGCCACGTCGATCTGCGTGGACGTCGTACTGGACGTCTTCCCGTCGGACACCCGCAAGCGCGCGGTCACGGTCGCGGTGGTCGTGTAGGTGTGTTGAACGGTCGGCGCGGTCGAGTCGTCGTACACGCCGTCGCCGTCCAGATCCCAGGCGTAGGTGAGCGGGTCGCCGTCGGCGTCGTTGGACGCGGTCCCGTCGAACGTGACGGTCAACGGAGTCGGCCCGCTCGGCGGGCTGGCGTGGATGACGGCGGTCGGCGGATTGTTCGTGCCGTTGTACACGTAGCGCAGGATCCGGCCGTTGTCGTAGTCGACCGTGAACAGATCGCCACCGGGTCCGGTCTGCAGGCGAGTGGCGCCGTACCCCGACGCGAAGAGCTGGATCTTGCCCGGATCCGGGAGCCCGTTGCTGCCCGGCATCATCGCCCACACACACTTGCGGCTGTAGTCGGTGAAGAACAGCGCCCCGTCGTACGCCGATGGGTAGTTGCCACCCGAGTAGAACGACAGACCGGAGATGGACGAACTGCCGGTCGAGCACGTTCCGCCGACCTGCTCGCTGTGTTTGTAGGAGTAATACGGCGATGCGACCGCGGAGGAGCCGGCGGCGTACAGCTTCTCGCAGATGCTCAGATTCGCGCTGTCGTACCCGGGCTGGCGGCCCGCCCCTTCGTAACAGGGCCAGCCGAAGTTGGTGACGCCCGCGGTCGGGTCGGCGATCCGGTCGATCTCCTCCCACGTCGAGTAGCCGACGTCGCCGAGCCAGAGCTCCTTCGTCCCCGGGCGGAACGTGAACCGCATCGCGTTGCGCACACCCTCCGCCACGATCCGGCGGGCGTTCAGGTCGGCGTTGCTGATCAGCGGATTGCCCGGTGCGGCCTGACCGGTGTCAGGGTTGATGCGGATGATCGAGCCGTCCAGGGTGGTGGGATCACCGGATGTCTGCAGGTCCTGCGCACGCAACGCACCACCCTCGGCGCTCGGCGAGGTGAGCGCCGCGCCGACGGATGCAGGACCGTCACCGCACGGGTTGTCAGGCGTGACGTCGGACTGCGTGTAGCTGTCCTGCCCGTAGTCGACGTAGTTGAAGCTCGCGCCGTCGCCACCACCGGCGTACAGCATTCCGTCGGGGCCGAACTCGATCGAGCCGATCGAGTGGCTCGGGTACACCTGACACCAGTCCTCGACCAGCACCTGCTCGGCACCGTTCCCGTTGATCACCGACAGCCGCGCGCTTGCCTGACATCCGTCACCGGTGGGACCGGGTGGCGTCGGACATGGGTCGTCGTTCGTGTCCGGCGTACCCCACTTGGGAGTCGGCCCGCCGATCAGGCCGTCGTGGGTGTACAGCACGTAGATGCGTGGATCCGTGGGGAAGTTGGGGTGCAGCGCGATCCCCAGTAGGCCACGGTCCCAGTAGTTGTAGACCTCGGTGCGTAGGTCGGCGTACACGGTCGGTGTCGTGTCGTCGAGCGACTGGAAGACCTTGATCAGGCCGCTCTTCTCGGCGACGAAGACCCGGCCGTCCGGCGAGAACGCGACGTTCGTCGGATTGGTCAACCCGCTGAACGCCACCTGCTCACTGAAACCGGTCGGCGTGACTGCAGCCCGCGCCGGCGCGATCACGGCGAGCGGCAGCACCAGCAGGACGGACAAAATGGGCAGCGCACGGCGCAGCCACGTGGCGGAAATCCTCACGAGCCCCCCAGCTCCACGAACTCCGGCGCTCGCCCTCACAGCCCCCTACGAGCACTCGGATCGCCCGTCAGAATGGCGTCTCACAACACCCCCGCGCAAGACCGGACGAGCCTTTGTTTCAAACACTCCACCGCTTGATCACTCGGCCGATCGAACCGTGCACACTGGGCTGATGAACCGCAGTATCCGGGAGCTTCCGGACGGGCCCGGTGTCTACCGTTTCCGCGACGACGCCGGCAAGGTGCTGTACGTCGGACGCGCGCGCAACCTGCGGCGTCGAGTGCGCTCGTACTGGGTGCACCTCGGCGACCGTCCGCATCTGGCGCGGATGGTACGGCGGATCGCCCGCGTGGAAGGTGCTTGGTGCGACTCGGAGCACGAGGCGGCCTGGCTCGAACGGAATCTGCTCGAGCACTCCAAGCCGCGCTGGAACCGCACCGAGGGTGGGGCGGAGGTGGTCGGGTACATCCGCCTCGACAGTGGGGCACGACCGGGACTGCGCTTCGAGCACACCGTCGCCGGGAGCGCTCCGCACTTCGGGCCGTACCTCGGTGGACTGCGGATCCGGCAGGCCATCTCCGGTCTGCATCGGGTGCTGCCGCTGCAGTACACGGTCGAAGGTGACGGGTCGGCCGAGGAGTTCGGCCGGTTGTTCGGGATCGGGCCGAAGGACCGCGAGGCGTTGGCGCGGGCCGCGATCGCCGTACTGGAACGCGATCCGGCCGCAATCGGTGCGGTGCGGGACGAGTTGGTACGGCGGCGGGATCGGGCGGCGGGTGAGCTGCGGTACGAGTTCGCGGCGAAGGTGCAGGGGGAGATCGAGGCGCTGGACTGGATCGTCGCCGAGCAGAAGGTCGCGTGGCTCGAGCCGCGGGACGTTGATGTGTACGGGTGGGCGTCGGGGGTGCTCGTGCGGTTCCAGGTGCGGGGCGGGCGGATGTGTACGTGGACGCAGCGGGCGGTGGGGGAGGCGACGGCGCGGGAACGGGTGGCTGCGACGCCTGAGTTGTGGCGGGGGTTCGCGCAGCGGAACGCGGAACTGGCGGCGCGGTTGCTCAAGGAGTGACTTCCTCGTTACTTAGCATGGTGACCCATGACGCAACCGCCGGGCCCGCCGCCGAACGAACCGCCATACCAGGCACCGTCCGGACCGCCGGGGCAGTTGCCGGAGCAGCCGGTCTATCCGCCGCCGTTTCCGTCGCAGCCGCCGGGGCCGCCGCCGCGGTCGAAGGGGTTGTTCCTGCTCGTCGGCGGGTTGGTGCTGCTCCTGGTGATCCTCGTGGTGACCGGTGTGGTGCTGATCGCGACCCAGAACGACAAGCCGGCAGCCAAGACCCCGGCGGTCCGCACGAAACCGTCGGACCCGACCGCGGTCGAGTTCCGCCGAGTGCTGACGGCGAAGCCCGGTATCTGTCCCTCGCCGACTCCCTCGGGTGTGTCCTGCGACGACAAGGGCACCGCTTACACGCTCGGCAAGGTCGAGCTGGACGGCAGCAACGTGTCGGAGGTCAAGGCCGACATGCAGCAGGGATCAACGACCGGCCAGTGGTACGTCGCCCTGAACCTCGACCCGGAGGGCACCAAGCGGTTCGCGCAACTCACCGCGAGCCTCGCCCAGCAGCAACCACCGGCGAATCAGCTGGCGATCGTCGTCCACGACCAGGTGGTCGCGGCGCCGTCGGTGCAGTCGGCGATCCCGGGCGGCAAGATCCAGATCTCCGGCTCCTACACCCGCGAGTCGGCCGAGGAGCTCGCCGCCAAGATCACCGGCTAGCAGCGACGTACTCCGCCTTGCCGCCCGCCGGCGTCAGCGGTTGGTGACCTCGAAGGCGACGACCGCGGCGGCGACGGCGACGTTCAGCGACTCGACGGTCGCGTGCAGCGGGATCTGCAGGTCCGAGTCGGTGGCCACGGTGATGCCGTTCGTCTCGCCGCCGAGCACGTACACCGCCCGCGGTTCGAGCTCGGTCTTGAACAGCGAGTCCTGGGAACGGGCCGAGAGCCCGTAAACGTGGTACCCGGCCGTCCGCAGCAGATCCACTGCGGCCTTCGCGGTGGACGTGTTCACGATCGGCGCCTGGAACGCGACGCCGGCCGACGCCTTGATGACGAGCGGCCCGACGTGCGGCGTACCGGCGCGGGGGAGGATGACGCCGTCGATGCCGGCGCCGGTCGCGGTCCGCAGAATCATTCCGACGTTTCCGGGATTGGTCACGCCGTCGAGCAGGAAAACGTTGGTCGGCCGCTTTCCGCGGTTCCGGACGAACTCCTCCAGCGGCGTCATCCGCGGCGCGTTCACGTCCGCGACCACACCCTGGTCGTGCTTGCCGTTCCCGGCCAGCCACTTCACACGGCTGGCCGTCGCCCGCTCGACCGGCGTGCCGAACCTTTCCGCCGCCCGCAGAATTTCCTGCATCGAGTTTCCGGTCGCGTTGTCCGCGAGCACCACCTTCGCCACCGACAGCTTCGGATCGTGCAACGCCTCCAGTACCGGCTTCCGCCCGTAGACGGTGATCCACTTGTCGCGCGGCGACTTCTTCGCATCCACCCGCCTACGGTAGCGCTACGCGGTCAGCGGGTTGGTTGCCTTCCCGTCCAGCCAGAGCATGTTGCTCGGGTCGGAATGCGTGCCCTTGGTGCCGACGTGCTTGTCGCCGATCTGCGGTCCGTTCTTGATCACGTGCACGAGCGCCATCGCGTGCCCGCGGCCGAGCTCGTAGTCCGCCTTCAGCCAGTCGCAGATCACGCCGGCCTTCACGTCCTTGGCGTCGTACCCCCGGCTCTTCGCCTCGTCGACCAGAACCCGCGGGGTCTTGCCGGTCTTTTCCTCGATCTTGTCCAAGTAGGCCTGGAACGACATGGTGATTTCCTCCTGTGTGGTCGTCGTACACACCTGCGTCGAGCGACTGGCACGGAAATCGACACGGGTTCCTAGGAAAGTTTCCAGCTCCTGAGCACGGCCGCCGCCGACCGGTCGATGTCGTCCGGCCCGGTGGTCCAGTTGGTGACCGAGATCCGCATCGCGGCCTTCCCCTGCCAGGTGGTCCCGGACATCCAGCACGTGCCCTCGTCCTGGACCGTCGTGACGACCCGCCGCGTCACCGTGTCGTCGTCCCCGAACCGGACCAGGACCTGGTTGAGTACGACGTCGTTCAGCACCTCCACACCCTCGGCACGCAGGATGTCGGCGAAGCGGATCGCCATCGCGTGGCAGCGGTCGACGATCTCCGCGATCCCGGAACGGCCGAGGGCGCGAATCGCGGCGTACACCGGGATGCCCCGCGCCCGCCGCGAGAACTCCGGGTTGTAGTCGAGCGAGTCACGCTGCCCGTCCTCGTCCTGGATCAGGTACGCGGCGCGGATCGACATCGCGGCGCGATGCGGCTCGGGGTGCGCGCAGAACACCAGGCCGGAGTCGTACGGCACGTTCAGCCACTTGTGCGCGTCGGTCGCCCACGAATCGGCCTGCTCGGCGCCGTGGAGGAAATGCGTGAGGGACGGACTGACCGCTGCCCACAGCCCGAACGCCGCGTCCACATGCACCCAGGCGTTGTGCGCATGCGCTACCGCACAGATCTCGCCCACCGCGTCGAACGCTCCGGTGTTCACGTTCCCCGCCTGAGCGCAGACGATCTGTGGAGTGTCATGCGCAATTGCTTGCGCAAGCGCGTCGGCCCGCATCCGGCCCTGGTCGTCGACCGGGATCGGCTCGATGCAGTCCGTACCGAGGCCGAGGAACCTGAGCGCTCGATCCACCGTGTCGTGCCGTTCGGCACCCGCGAGCACCCGGATCCGCGGCGCTCCGATCAATCCCTGCCGCTCCACGTCCCACCCGGCGCGCCGCAGTACCTCGTGCCGTGCCGCCGCGAGCCCGGTGAAGTTCGCCATCTGCGCCCCGGTGACGAACCCCACCGACGTCGTCTCCGGCAGCCCGAACAACTCGACCAGCCAGCGCGCCGTGATGTCCTCGACCACGGCCGCCGCGGGCGACGCGGCGTACAGGCCGGCGTTCTGATCCCACGTCGTCGTCAGCCAGTCCGCCGCGAGCGACGCCGGCGTCGCCCCACCGAACACGAACCCGAAGAACCGGCCGCTCCCACTCGGCAACAGCCCGTCCTCGACACCCTCCGCCAGTCGCGCGACCACCTCCCGCGGGTCGCTCGGCCCGGCCGGCAACGCCCCGCCCAACGCCTCCCGCAACTCGTCCGCCGTCGCCCGCGGCCCTACTCGTCGCTCCGGCAACCCCGCCAGATACTTCGTCGCCCGCTCGTACGCCTCACCGAGCGGTCCCTCCCAATCGACCATGTTTCTTTTGTACGCCCTCGGGCCAACGCACCGGCGTACAGTTCGCGCATGCGGATGCGGAGCCACTGGTCGGCGATCGTCGGCTACTCCCTCGTGGGGGCGGCGACCCAGCTGGTCTGGCTGAACTTCGCCGGCGTCACCACGGTGGCCGCCGCCCGGTACGGCGTCTCGGAAAGCGCGATCGGCTGGCTCGCGCAAGTGTTTCCGCTGCTGTACGTCGTGCTCGCGATCCCGTGCGGACTGGCGCTCGACCGCTGGTTCCGCGCCGGGCTGATCGCGGGCGCCGTACTGACCGCCGTCGGCGCCGTCGTGCGGTTGATCGGTGACGACTTCGGTTGGCTGCTCGCGGGCCAGATCCTGGCGTCGATCGCGCAGCCCCTGGTGCTGAACGCGGTCACCGGCATCACCGGCCGCTACCTCGCCGAGAAAGACCGCCCCACCGGCATCGCGGTCGGCACCGCCAGCATCTTCGCCGGCATGGTGATCGCCTTCCTCCTCTCCGCAATCTTCACCACAGAGTCCTCCCTACCGACCATGCTCACGGTCACCGCAGTCTTCTGCGTCCTCGCCGCAGCCGCCCTGGGCATCGCTCTCCGCCACCCGGGAACCTTCGAACCCGCAGCGGAGCATCCGAGGATCGACTCTGCCTCGGGCACTCCTGCAACGCGCCCTGGCCTGGGTGCACTGGCAGCCGTCTGGGGTGACCCGTTGATCCGCCGCCTGTGTGTTCTCGCGGTCTTCCCGTTCGGCGTCTTCGTTGCCATGAGCACCTTCGCACAAGCGCTGCTCGAACCCGCCGGCGTTAGTGGCGGCACCGCCAGCACCATCCTCCTCGTCAACGTCGTCGCCGGCGTCCTCGGCAGCGCCACCATCCCGATCCTGGTCGCCCGCCACCGCGCCGAATCCGCGCTCCTCGTCACCAGCCTGACCGCCACCGCCGCCGCCTGTGTCCTGCTCGCGGTCGCCCCCGGCGTGCTCACCGGTTTCGTCTCGATCACCCTGATCGGTCTGCTCCTCCTCCCCGCCCTCCCGATCGTGCTCGAGCTCGTGGAACGCCGTACCGGAGAAGCCGAAGGCACTGCGGCCGGCCTGATCTGGATGGCCGGCAACCTCGGCGGGCTCGTCGTGGCGGTCATCGTCGGCCTGCTCGTCGACCACCCGACAGCGGCTTTTCTCGTGATGGCCGCGATCGCGCTCATCGCCGTCCCTGGGGCTCGCGCTCTCCGCCGCCCGATCGCCGAACTCCGAGCGCAGTCGCAACCGTAGCCACCAGACCGCCCGCGCCCGCGACGACGAACGTGGTCCGCGCGTTCGTGTGCTGGAGGAGCAGTCCACCGAGGACGTACGAGATCCCGGCCGCCAGCCCGATCGCGCCGTACAGATTCCCGAAGACGCGCGCCCGAAGATGCGCAGGTACGACGCGTTGCAGGTGCGTGTTGACGCCGACGTCGATGCCCGCGATACCGAGCCCGCGGATGATCTGCAGCGCGAGCGCCGCCCAGATCGCCCAGGCCAGCCCGGTGAGGAGGTTGCCCACGCTGCTGACGGCGAACCCGAGGAGCATCAGGGCTGGCATCGTGAACGAGCCCGCGTACCGCGCCAGGATCGCGAACCCGATGACGAGTCCGATACCAACTCCGGCGTACAACGTCGCGGACGCCGAATCGCTCCCGTGCAGCTCGTCCTTCGCGAGGAACACCATCGCGACGTCGTCGACCCCGTTGAACGCGACGACGGCGAAGAAGCCGATCCCGATCACGCGGATCGGGGTCGCCCGCCAGATGTACCCCAGCCCGTCCCGCGCGTCCTTGAACAAGCTATGCCCCGACCGCTCACCGGACTCCAGCCTGGGCAATCGATTGAGCAACGCCGCCGACACGAAGAAGGTCACCGCGTCGATCGCCAGAATCCCGCGGGCGTCGGTCACCAGGAACAGCCCCGCGGCGATCAGTGGACCGATCGCCTCCAGCCCGTTCGTCCCCGCACCGAGCGCCGAGTTCGCCGCCTCGAGCTGCTCGTCCCGCACCAACGCCGGCATCGCACTCCGCGAACTGGCCAGAAACACCTGCGCCGCGACACCCCGCACCGCGACGACGACCAACAACACCGCGAGCGGCGGCAGCGTGACCGCCAGGGCAACCGTCAGCGCACCCTGCACAAGATCACAAGCGACCATCACCCGCTTCAGATCGAACCGATCCCCGATCGCCCCCGCCAACGCCCCGAACAACCCCGGCACGAAGTCCCCCGCCAACAGCAACAACGCCACCGCCAACGCGGCCCCGGTCGACGCCTGCACATACAGCAGCAGCGCCACCAGCCCCACCGAGTCCCCGAGCACCGAAACCGCCCGAGCCCCCCAAAGCCCCCTGAACCCCGCCGACCCGCGCAGCAACCCCCACACAATCCACTACTATGTACCGACACCACGCCGGTGTGGCGCAATTGGCAGCGCACCGCTCTTGTAAAGCGGGGGTTAGGGGTTCGAGTCCCCTCACCGGCTCCGTTCTGTGGGAAAAAATAAGTAGCCGCTTATGATCGTGGGAGCGGCTACTGGTCAGCCGAGTGCGGCTGGGGACTCGGCGTGGGGGATCACGAGGTGTGGGGCGCCGGTGCCATTGGCGGGGACTGACCAGATGTTGGAGTCGTCGGGGCCGTCCGGGACGGCGTAGACGATGGTGTTGGCGTCGAGCCACGCAGGTTGGTCGTCGACGCTGCGGGCTTCGGCGAGTGGGGTTCTCGTCCCTGTGGCCAGGTCAAGGACTGACAGCCTCCATCCCTTCGATGGGGTGTCGTCGATCGCGGACTTGAAGGCGATGCGCTTGCCGTCAGGGGACAAGGACGGGCACTCGACGTTCTTCGCGATGGTGTGGACGGTCTTCGCCGCGATGTCGCCTTCCACCAGGTAGCGGTGTCCGGCGGTGGACATCGTGGCGTAGAAGCGGTTGTCGTCGGCAGCGAAGGTGATGCCCCAGAAGTTGAGGTCGGGAGCGGTGTAGGGGTGGCCGTCCAGCGTCACCGAGAGGAACTCGAGTGAGTCGACCATGTCCTCGGTCTTGAGGTCGATCAAACCGGCCCGGGTGGAGAAGCGGCCGTTGTTGTAGGAGTCGCCGGCGACGAACACCGTCCACGCCACGAGGCGTCCGTCGGCGGAGACTCGCGTGCGGTTCGGTACGCCGACCAACGGGATCGCTTTCTTCACGGTGAGGTTCTGGTCGAGGATGGCGATCTGGAATGTGGCCAGGGCACCGTCCTGGCGCAGACAGGTTCCGGTGCCGCCGGCGGCGTAGACCCGCAGGCAGGTCAGCGCCGACACCGAACGTGGCCCGCCGGGGTTGTCCTTGGCCACCAGAGCAAGGCGGCCCTTGCTGTCCGGTGCAGTACTGCGGAACATGATCCGCGGGCCGGTGAGGCTCAGCGTATTAGCCGCGGCCACCGTCGGCTGCTCGCGGCCGTTCGTGAACACGCCGTACCCGACTGCGACAGTGGCAAGCACTAGCGCGCCGACGAGGACGAGCACTGTCCGCCGCGTCATGCCGACTGCTCCGTGGCGGAGATGCCGCGCAGCAGGAACGCAACCACGAATACGGCCGCGGCAGCCAGCGCCGCTGCGATCCGGGACGCGTCGGCTGGTCCCCAAGCCGTCCAGGCGATCCCGAACAGCACCGAGGAGGCGACGTACGACAAGGCTTGTCCGGTTTGGATCAGGGCGATTCCCGTCGTGCGCAGTCCCTCGGGAAGGACCGGTCCAGCGAGCGCCATCAGCACTCCGTCCGTGGATGCGTAGAACACGCCGTACAGCGCCAGTACGACGACCAGCAAGGGCCAACCGCCGAGCGGCCCGAACAGCAACAGGTACACCAGCATCAGCGCGGTGTAGCCGGCTACGACGACCTTGAGCCGCCCAACCTTGTCGGCCAGGACGCCCAGGGGTGCGGCCAGCAAGAGATAGGAGAGGTTGGTGCCCACGGCGAGCAGCGGGAACCAGGTGATGCTCAATGCTTCGCGGCGTTGGAGCAGGAGATAGACGAAGCCGTCGCCGATGGTGACCAGCCCGGCCAGGCATGCGGCCAGCACGAGCCGTCGTACCCGCGGCATCCGCAGCAGACCGCCCAGAGCCGAGGGGCTCACCGTACTCTTCGGTGCCTGTTCGTTGCGGTGATCGCGCACGAACAGCGCCAGCACGAGTACGCCGAATGCCGCGATGCAGAAGCTCGCCACGAAAACCGCGTCGTACGCCTGGGTGGTGGCCGTCAGGATGCCCAGGGCGACCAGCGGTCCGGCGAACGCCCCGATCGTGTCCATCATCCGGTGGACGCCGAAGGCACGCCCGTACAACTGCGGCGGGGTGGACAACGTGATCAGCGCGTCGCGTGGTGCCGTGCGCAGGCCCTTGCCGGTACGGTCGACCGCGATCACAGCGCCGATCGCGCCGACACTGTTGCCCGCAGCAAGTAGGCCGAGTTTGGCGGCGGCCGACAACCCGTAGCCGAGGCCGGCGATGAACTTGCGCCGGCGTGCTCGGTCGGCGACGTACCCTCCGACCAGCCGAAGGAGTGCGGTCGCGCCGGTGTACGTGCCGTCGACCGCGCCGTACACAGCAGGACTGAGATGCAGTCCGACCATCAGGTAGACGGGCAGCACCGCGGTCACCATCTCCGAGGAGATGTCGGTGATCAGGCTGACGGCGCCGAGCGCGAAGACGTTGCCGCTCAGCAGGAGCAGTGCGCGCCTGCGGGACGGGTCCGCGGTGTGCGGACGGTCGATCGAGGACAGGTACACGAGAGTCACCTCCGACGAGTGGGCGGACACCCGCTCGTGGAACGGGTCCACGAGCGGGTGATTCCGGCGAGATCAGTTCCAGACGTTGGTGATCTCGGACGCCGAGTTGAGGTGGCTCAGTCCGTACGCGCTCTCGATGGTGCTCAGGACGTTGTAGTGGTTGATCTGGTTGGAGAAGGTTCCGACCTGGGTGTGAGCGCCGACGAACGCGGTGAAGATGTGGTTCGACGAACCGCCGTTGTCCTCGTCGAAGGTGATGATCAGCAGGCTGTTGTGGGTCTTCGCCCAGGTCGCGTAGGCGTTCAGGTTGTTCTTCAGCCAGGTGTCACCGGTGCCGACCGAGCAGTCGTGCATGTCGTTGCACATGTTCGGGCTCACGAACGACACGGTCGGGAGGCCGGCGTAGTTGGCCGAGCTCGGGAAGTCGGCGTACATCAGGTTGCTGGACGACGGCACGTTGCTGAAGTTGACCCAGCCGTTGTGCTTGCGCCGATACGTGCCGCTCGAGCAGCCGGTGTAGCCGTCGGAGGGCATGCTTTCGGAGTACCCCTTGAAGGTCTTGCCGGCGCTGATCAGCTGGTTGCCGAGGTTGTCCCCGCTGAACGTGTGCGGGCAGCTGTCATCGGTGACGCCCTGGGTCTTCCCCGAGAAGATGGCCAGGTAGTTGGGCTCGCTGGGGTGAGTGACGCCGTACGCCTGGGTGAACTTCGCCCCCTGGCTCGCGAGGCTGTTGAACGTCGGGGCGCCGGAGCTCCCGTTGATCTGCGAGTACGCGTGGTTCTCGAACATCACCAGCACGATGTGGTCGAACACCGGCACCGTCGTCGCCGCCTGCGCGGTGGGCGAGTGGGTGGTGACTACCATGGCCGACGCGACAACTGCCGCAACCGCCACGACCATGGCCGCGATGCGCTTCCGTATCACGATTCCTCCTCACAGGGATGGACGGCCCTGCTGCACCCCTCAGGGCCGCGCCCAATCCTGCGACCCCCGCACCGCGCGAGTTCCAATCCTGCAAGCACGCCAGATGTTCGCCGGGTAAACAACCGGCGATCACCCAGAGTGAAGATTCAACCACTCCGGGTTCAGGTGGCACCCGCGGAGGAAATCTCGGGGTCGAGGTGGCGGATCAACTCGGCCACGCTCTCCATGCCGAGTACGTCGCGGATCGCGGCCAATCGCAGTTCTCCCTGCGGATCGCTGCCGACGGAGGGCCACATCGTTGCGAACAGGCATGCAGCCGTCTCGGACAAGGTCCACCGTCCACCGCTGATCTGGTCGCGGATCCAGGCCTCGGCTGCCTGTTCGTCGACGATGTGCCACGCCCAGAAGGACCGCCAGAGGATATCGTCGACCGATTGCGCGGACGTCTCTCGCGCGAGCCGCGACGAGACGGCGTCGCGGACCGAGGACTTGTGCTCGTCCAGCCACGGCTGTGCCGTTCCCCGCATGACAGCCTGCGCGACTGCGTTCGTGAGAAGCATCAGGCCGGTATCTGTCGACTTCATACTCTCGATCAGGTCGTGGTGCTCTTTGTCGGGCGACGCGATAACCGCCGGAAGAACCCTTTCGAGGTGCGCCCGGATGGCATCTCGGCTGCTGAGGACGACGTCTGGTTGGTCGGGCAGAGTTTGATACAGATCGACCAGGAACGTGATCAGTGGGGCAATCGGGAAGAGGTCGAGCGGTCGCACGGCATCAAACTTTCGGAGCACCCTTGCCGTGTCATTGACGAGGGCGAACCGGACTGGGGCCTTGAGTTCCGCCCCTCGAAACAGATCGTCAAGAGCCTCGGACACGTCGATGTCGGAGAGGTCGTCGGGTGGAATGCCGATGGCGAAGTACCGGTCGAAGAAGTCCGTGTGGGCGACGCCCTTGCGTCGATGGACGAAGTCCATGGTCGAGTCGTCGACGGGCTGTGACGCGCCTCGCTGAGCGAGGCCGATCCGGGGGAACAGCTGCCCCAGGACGGCGAGCACTGCGCGATGGTCCTCGTTCGCGACTCCCGCTGCGCGCAGACGGTCCTGCCACTTCGAGATCCTGTAGGTGGCGTCGACCTCGATCTCGAAATCGGCGATCTCGTGCCTTCCCGAGATCGTTCCGGTCAGGTCCGCACGGTGCCGAGGGATAAGCCGGTACAGCGCCGGCTCGGCGATGCGCAGCCAGGTGAGCAGCATGAAGTCGGCGAGGTCGACGTCCGTCGCGAGCCGACCGTACAGTGCTTCCAGCTGCGACACATAGCGCCGGATCGCCCGTGGCGTGTTCAGCCGATCGATGAGGTGGTCGTAGTACACGGACGTGAAGCGTTCGACGAGGTCGACCCGGCCGTCGAGGTGCTGAGTCATCAAGAACCGCGCGAGTTCCCGGTTGAGTAGGTCTGATGCGTCCTGGGCGCGCAATGGTGGGATGTCGAGGCGGATCTGGACGATCTTCTCCAGGTAGTCGCGTGCCCGGGCGGTGCTGCGTTCGCGGTCGATCAGGTCCGTGTTCGAGAGCAGGTCGAGGACGGTCTGCTCGTCGTACGCGATGAGGTAGTAGACGTTCGGCAGCCGGCCCGCGACCCGGATGAGCTTGAAGACGAGCAGCAGTTCGGCAGGCGTGAGCCGATCGATGTCGTCGAGCACCATGAGAATCGGCAGACCCGACTTCTCCAGTGCGGTTTCGGCCTTCCGCTTGATGGCGTCGGCGCTCAGGCCGCCCCACTTCTGCGCACTCGCTTGAACGACTTTGCTGGCGTCGACCCCGTGGACCTTCGCCGCCGGGCTGACGGCCAGCGCGAGCTTCGCGATACGTTCCCGCGTCAGGTTCCACTGGTGGTCGTCCGGGAGCGCCTCCCGCAGTTCGTCGAAGAACCCGAGCTGCAGTGTTTCGAGGTCCGAGTACATCCACGGCGTGAACGTCCGTACACGCCACCCAACCGCGAGCCGGCGACCGCTGACCCGCCCGACAGATCACCGCCCCCGGCATCCATGCCGGGGGCGGTGATACGTCTGGGCAGAACCGCTCGACGCCTCTGTGCTAATAGGTATTATCGTCTTGACCTGCGGAGTGGAGCAGGGTTGCATGGGGTGCTCGACCGATGAACGTCGACGTCTCTGAGGTGACTCATGTCCGACCCGTCGTCCACGCCCGGCGTCTCCCGGCGGCATCTCTTGAAGGGGGCCGCGGTGGTTCCGCTCTCTCTCGGAGGTGTGGCCGCCGGACCTCCGGCGCCCGCCTCCGCCAACACGACAGCCACGGCGGCGACTGATTTCGACACCGTCAGACTGCAGTGGCTCGAGACGCTGGTCGCGCCGGATGCCGATGATCCGGTTGTCGCCCAGTACGTGGAGGACTCCGCGGCTCGTGCGGGGGAGCTGTGGCGCACGATGGACACGTCGTCCTCGCGCTCGTATCTGTGGGCTGATCTGGACAGCAGCACGATTCCCGCGGTTCAGCGCAACAACATCGGCAGGTTGCGACAACTCGCGCTGGCGCTCAAATCTCCCGGGTCGAACCTGTCCGGCGACCCCGGCTTGACCGCGGACCTGGTGTCGGCATTCGACTGGTTCCTCGCGAACAAGTACGGGGTGACCGCCATCTACGGCGGCTGGTGGGATTGGCAGATCGGCATCCCGTTGGCACTCAACGATTTCTGCGTCCTGATGTACGACGACCTCTCGGCGGACCGGATCGCCACAGCCATGGCGGCAATCGCGCGCTACGAGCCCGATCCGCGCGTCATCGGGTCGGGGCCGGCCACGAGCGCGAATCTGAACTGGACCTCGGCGGTCACCCTGCTGCGGGGCGCGTTGAGCCGGGACGCGAACACGCTGAGCCTCGCCAAGTCCGCCTGGGCAGGCATGTTTCCGTACTCGAGCAGCGGAGACGGGTTCTACACCGACGGCGGCTTCATCCAGCACAACCATTTCTCGTACAACGGTAGTTACGGCGTCTCGCTGCTGCAGTATCTGACCTACGGCCTCGTCGCGGCGCGCGGGACGGCCTGGGCCTTCACTCCCGAGGCGATCGACCGCGTGATCAATTGGGTGCAGGACAACTACCGGCCCTGGATGTACGACGGGGCGTTCATGGACATGACTCGGGGCCGAGCGCTTTCGCGCTTCTACGAGACGGACCAACGCATCGGCCGGCTCACCACGGCCACCCTGCTCCAACTGGCGCAGGCGTTCCCGGAAGAGCAGGCCCGGGCGCTGAAGTCGCAGGTCAAGGCCTACCTGACCGACGACACGTTCCAGCCGTTCTTCACCTACGACCCCATCCCGATCGAGCAGATCCGGATCCCGTCGATCGTCCAGGCCCGCGCGGTGCTGGCCGACACGTCGATCCCGGCCGCTGACGAACTGGTGACGACAAGGGTCGCCACGTCGATGGCCCGCGCGGTCCACCGGCGACCTGGTTTCGCCTACGCCATCGCGATGAATCGGCACGCCATCTATTCCTTCGAGACCGCGAACCAGGAGAACCTGAAGGGCTGGTACACCGGCGAAGGCGCGGTCTACGTCTACCTGCCGGATCAGCGCGGGCACTGGGCGGACATGTACTGGCCGACGGCTGACAAATCCCGCATCCCCGGAATCACGAGGGACCGTCGTACGCCGCAGCCTGGCGTCGCGCGGTACACCTTCAACGAGTGGGCCGGCGGCGCGGTGCTCGACGACCGCGCCGCGGTGGGCCTGCAGCTGAACCCGAAAGGACAGACGCTGCGCGGCAACAAATCGTGGTTCTGTATGGACGATGCGGTGGTCTGCCTCGGCGCCGGGATCTCCAGCACCGATGGCTACGGCGTCGAGACGGTGATCGAGAACCGGAACGTCGGCGAGTCCGGTACCGCTCGGCTCACCGTCGATGGACGCGCAACGAACTCCGCCCCGGATGCCACCTCGGCTCGCCAGCGCGTGGGTTGGGTCCATCTCGACGAGGTCGGCGGCTACGTCTTCCCGGAGCGGACCGATCTCAACATCCTTCGCGAGGATCGGTCGGGCCGCTGGACCGACATGGACCAGCGTGGGGTCTACGAGGACCCAACGCTCTACACACGGCGCTTCGTGACCCTGTGGGTCGACCACGGCACCGATCCGACCGACGCGCGCTATGCCTACGTGCAGCTACCCGCGGCGTCCCGCGCAGACACCGAACACTTCGCCCGGCGCAACGTGGTGGAAGTGCTGGCGAACACGCCCGCGGTCCAAGCCGCGAAGCACCGCGACCTAGGTCTGACGATGGCGAACTTCTGGGCGCCCGGCACGCCGCCGGTCGGTGGCATCTCCGTCGACCGCACAGCATCGGTGGTTGTCAGTGACCGACGCGATGAGCTCAGCGTGGCCATCTGCGATCCGACACAACTGCTGACCGGCAACGTCACCGTGGAAGTGGCTGTGCCGGCTCGGAAGCACGTCGGCGGTGACGCCAAGGTGCACGCCTCATGTCACCAGTCGTCGGTGTCGCTGACCGTTGACATGACTGGCTCGGCAGGTCGAGCGTACGTCGCTCGCTTCCGCCGCTGAGGCACACGAACCAGTCACCTGGCGGTACTTTCACGCTCGACCAGTTGTGACGTGACGAGCTCGTGGCGTCCAGGTCCTTTGTAACCCTGGACGCGCTCGGTGAGCAGGCGCAGAGCGGTCTGAGCGATGTCGGTCTTGTTCGCCCCGACTGTGGTGAGCGGAGGCCAGAGGTGCCGGGAGACGATGATGTCGTCCCAGCCGGTCACGGCCACCTCGCCTGGTACTGCGATCTGTCGGCTGTGCAGTGCATGCAGGGCTCCCGCGGCGAGTGAGTCGTCCCTGCAAACGATTCCGTCGAGGGTAACGCCGTGGTCGATCGCGTCGATGACGGCTCGGTACCCTTCGTCGGCCGAGTAGTGCTTGACCTGCAGGTAGCGTCGACGGTCTGCTCGCAGACGTGCCGCTTTGAGTGCTTGTCGGTATCCCGCGAAGCGCTGGCCGGTGGTGTGTGTCAGCTCGGGACCTTCGACCCCGAGGAAGGCGATCTGCCGGCATCCTCTGGTGATCAGATGCGTCGTCACCTCGCGCGCAGCGATCTCGTTGTCGATCATGACGTGGTCGATCGCTGCAGGGGCAGGGCCTTCGCCGAGCAGTACCAAGGGAAATCCTGGACTGCGGTCCGCGAGATCGTCGCTGGTCAGGGCTACCGGGTGAAAGATCACGCCGTCGACCAGGCCGCGTTCCCGCTCGTCGAGGATCGCCAACTCGTTGCTGCGATCGCCGTGCGTCTGCTCGATCACCACTCGAAGGTGGAGCTTGCGGGCAGCGCGGTCGAGAAGGTTCGAGATCTCGGCGAAGTAGGGCACCGTGACCGACGAGACCGCGACGGAGATCGTCCCGGTCTGGCCGGTGGCCAGTCGTCGCGCGGTGACGTTGGGGCGGTACCCGAGCTCGTCGATCGCTGCCTGGACGCGGGCGCGCGTCGCCGGCGAGGCGGATCCCGTTCCGTTGACGACGTTCGAGACCGTCTTCATCGAGACCCCCGCGCGGACCGCGACGTCGGTCAACCGCGGCGTACCCATCCGACCTCCCTCGCCGCCTGTGCGGCCGATCGTAGCGGACCGTGCGCGCGCCGGGCGGCAATCAACTGCGGCCATCGTCTTGACAGTGGTACAGCGCTGTACCAGCCTGTCTAGTACAGCGCTGTACCAGCTCTCCGGCCATGCACTCTCGTGCACCGCCCACACCTTCTGACAAGGGAGCCAGACAATGCCGTCACCCGAACGCAGGATCGCCCGCCGTCACGTCCTTGCAGGTTCTGTCGCCGCGATCGGAGCGCCGCTCCTGGCCGGATCACCTGCGCCGGCGCAGGCCGCCGGCAGGTCTCCCCGCCGCGTCGCATCGCTGGAGATGGACGCCTCGAGGTACGTCGAGCTCGACGCCGACTTCCTCAACACGCAAACCGCCCATTACGCGCGGATCAAGCGGATGCGTGACGGTCGCTACATCCTCTTCTACCAAACCTCTCCGCAGGCGTGGAGCATTTACTGGACGACCAGCTCCGATCTGAAGCAGTGGGCCAAGCCGCAGTTGCTGTTCGCAACGCACAAGATCCTCGACGGCGCGGACGACCAGTGCTACTCCTCCGGGGACGCGCGGGTGTTGGACAACGGTGACATCCTCGCGGTGTGCTCGTTCCGGGCGAATCGCGGCTTCAGTACCAACATGAAGCTCGACGGGCTGATGCTGCGCCGCAGTACCGACAACGGCCGGACCTGGCAGCCCGAGCAGGTGATCTATGTCGGCGCCAACTGGGAGCCGTTCGTGCACCAGACCGAGACCGGTGAGGTCCAGGTGTACTTCACCCACACCGCGCCGAAGCGGGTGCTCGAGAACGTCTCGGGGTCGACCGGCGTCGCGATCATCCGATCCCACGACCGAGGCCGGACGTGGACGCCGAACGTGACCGAGTCCCCGTACGCCGCCGATCGCGTTGCTCAGCAGTACACCAAGACCACCGACGCCGGCGTCAAGATGTTCACCGACCAGATGCCCAGTGCGCTGCAGACCCATCCCGGCCGGATCGCGCTCGCGATGGAGTCCCATCTGGCCAACGGTGATTACATGATCTCGTTGGCCTACACCGCGCAAAACTGGCCGGACAAGCTGGGCATGGACGAGACCGGACCGGCCGATCGGCAGAACAACCTCTTCCTCGGCGCCGGCCCGTATCTCGGGCGATTCCGGTCCGGTGAGTCGGTCCTGGCCTACAACCAGGCTTCCCGCCAATACATCCGCCTGGGCGACAGCGAGGCCCGCGACTTCGGCGATGCGGTGGCATTCCTGCCGGGCAAGGGGTACTGGGGCGCGATCGAGGTCACCGGAGACCGAACCCTCGTGACCACGATGGCCAACGTACGGTCCGACGGCAACAAAATCATGATCGGCGTCCTCAGACTGGTCAGACCCTGATCGTCTCGCTGCCGGACCTTTGATGATGGGCCGGATGTTCGGTGGACGCCTGAGGTGTCCTGTGGTTCGGCGGCGAGGAGGACGGCCTGTCGGCTTGCAGTACTACGTCGCCCACCTGTCCGATGACGAGGTTGCGCGGACCGACATGATGCTCGACACCGACATGATTGCCTCGCCCGGCCGGCTGGGCCGTCACGCAGGGACGCCACCTGCACTGGAGCATCACAACGTCATTTCGCGTACCTCGCACAGTGACCACCCGAGCCGACGGGCGAGCCAGGTCGTCCCCGTTCCGGGTGGTCCCTGAAGGACGATGTTCTTGCGGGATCGCAGTCGCTCGATCATCGGCTCGAGGTCGGCGGTCGGGATGAAGCAGCCGTCGTCGCGAACGTGTGCGGCCGGATCCAGTAGATGCCCATGCTCAGCTTGCGCGTGCTCACGGTTGCCCAGGCGTCGAAGGCGGCGACGAGTCGTTCGCGTGTCTCCTCGGTGGCTTCGCGGCGTAGGCGATGGCGGCGCGGGACAGCTCCCACAAGGCGTCGACATCGTGCGGGCCGCGTACGTTCTCCCAGGAGACGAACCACGAGCCGAGATTGTTGACAATTGGTACGCCTGCGAACGTGTGAGGGAAGGGCGGCTCCAGATCGAACTCCTCGCCGTACGCGCGGGCGATGAGGGAACGTGCCTCGGGCCGGAGGCCGCGGTTGAATGTCCCCGGCACCGTGAACGGGCCGACGTCACGCAAGGCCCCGTAGCTGCCGTCGGTCCGGCGATCGGACTGCAGGTACTTGAACAACTGAGGGCGCCCCGAAGCTGCCGCCACGTCCTACACCTTCTCGAGAAGCGCTACGGGAAATGGCGAACAACGTCGTCGCGGCGCCGACCTCGTTCTGGGCTGCCTCTGACAGCTCGCTGCGAGGCACGGCAGTACGCAACCACGTGACTGGCCTCTAATGCAGATGGACCTGACTGTCCGGGTGAAACTCGTACGGCCGCGACCTTGCCGATGTCCAGGGTCTTGTCGGCCCGATTGGGGCAGACCACGACGTCGCCCTCGGTTATCGTGTGCACGAACCGACAAAGAGTCCCGGCGCTGGCTGGGTCGACGGCTCGTCGAGTTCTGGCATCTGCAGCGCTACCGCCGCCTTGAACGCGTCGGGTCGCGCCGGTCTCTGCCAGGTCGCCGACTTCGTCCCAACCGATCCGCACCGCGCGGTCCTTCAGCGGGTCGTATCCGGCTGATCGTTTGCGGATTCCCCAGGCCGTCGGCATGGATCGCCAGAATAGTCCGTGGCGCTGACATGGGTGGATGCTCCAGACGTCACACCTGGCGGAAGTCGATTCCCAGGAGAGAGGCGGCGGCTTTGTAGTTGGCGGCGTGGATGCCGGTGGAGAGGGACCAGTGGTGGCCTACGCCGGTGGCGCTCCAGGCGTCTACCCATTCGCCGGGGTCGCGGCCGAAGTCGACTCGGCTGGTGGTGTTGCCGATCGCGAGGAGTGGGCCGGGGACCACGATGCCTTCGGCTGCGACGAAGGCGAGGGAGCCGTCGCGGTCCTGGCCGAGGCCGAGGAGGGTGACCGGGCCAGGTTGTACGTCGAACTCGACGCTGACGCCCCACCCGCGTTTGCCGTGGTAAACGCCTAGGCCGCGGAGCAGCGGGTCTCGGGAGCTGACGGCGAGGTGCGCGGGGCCGTCGTGGCCCATCTCGACCACGCCGTCGTCGAAGTTGAGTGCCTGGATCTCGCAGAAGGAGCCGCCTGCGCCGGCGACCTCGGTGGCTAGTTGCGCCACCGTGGTCCGCAGCTCGTACTCGCCGGTCGTCGGGATGCCGCGGGCAGTGAGCAGTGAGGCGCCGAGGATCATGCCGGCGCCGATGCGTTCGTGGAGTTCGCCGTCCAGCCCGCGGTGGTAGTAGGCGAGGCTGTCGAGTGCGAAGTCGTCGACGAGCTGGTCGAGCGCGACCGAGACCCGCGCGCCCCAGACGAAGTCTTCGGTCACGACCGAGTCGTCGATCGTGAAGAGTTGTTTGGCGAGCTCGACCCGTTCGGTGGTCGCGGTGTCGTCGACCCGCTCGATCCGTTGCCGCAGGTCATCGAACTCGAGTACTTCGACATGCGACCCGAACGTGGTGGGCAGCAAGGTGAGATCGGTCGAGACGTCGAGCATGCCGGGGTAGACGTGTCCCATGAGCCCATGGCGTGCTTCGCGCAAGGCCGCTCGGATGCGCGCCGCCTCGACCCACTGCGAGATTCGCGCCCAGGCGGCTTCCTGGCGCAGCCACCCGGACACCGATCGGAACTCGATGCCGGCGCGCCGGAACACGTTGCCGACTTCCGGTACCGAGCACTGACCGCAGTACGCGAGCCAGGCGCCGGTGTCGAAGTTCTCGTGGTCCATTCGTGGTGACGGCTGGAGGTCGATGACCAGGACGGGCGCGTGCGAACGCTGCGCGATCGGCAGCACCATCGACGACGTGAGGTACGTGGTCAGGAACAGGACGATCAGGTCGCAGTCGGCCTTGCGGAGCTGTTCGGCCGCCGCGGCGCCTTCGACCGCGTCGGAGATGAACCCGACGTCGGTGACGTCGGCCGACATCTGCTGGAAGCGCTCCGAGACATAGCGCGACGACTCCTGGAGCTGCGGCAACAGGTCCGGGAACTGCGGCCAGTAGGTGCCCAGGCCGCCGGCCACCAACCCGATCCGCGGCCGTCGGCGGACCTTGCGCTGGAGCAGGTTGTCGGCGGTGAGCTCACGCGCTGGGGGCATCGTCGATCCTTGTCCGTCTGAGGGGAATCGTCCGGCGAAATTTGAATCGATTGAAACATCGCTCCACGGCACCCGGCAAGAGGCTGTGGAGTTCGGCGTCTACGCGGACGCCGGCGCGGAATCGCGGATGATCAGGCTCGGCGTGTACAGCACGGTGGTGTGCCGATGAGTCCCTGGACCGGGCGTCGTCTCCTCGAGAAGCATGCGCATAGCGGCCTGGCCGAGCTCGTACTTCGGTTGCTCGACGGTGGTCAGTCCGATGATGCCGTGCGTGGCCGGCTCGAGGTCGCCGTACCCGATCACCGCGACGTCTTCCGGTACCCGTGCGCCGCGATCGTGCAGCCCGAGGACGAGGCCCGCGGCCAACAGGTCGTTGATGCAGAAAACCGCATCCGGCAGGGCGTTGTCGGCCATTTGGCGGCCGATTTCGCGGCCTTCGTCGATCGACATGTCGGTCACCTCGTACTCGACGAGGGTGTCCGGGTCGAGGCCGTTCTCCTCGAAGGCAAGGCGTGCTCCGGTACGCCGGTTCGCGCACTGCGTCACCGTGGTCGAGCCGTTGATCAACGCGATCGAGGCGTGCCCCGTCGACAACAGGTGGTCGACCGCGATCCGGCCGCCCTGTACGTCGTCGATCGCGACCGCGCACCCCTCGGTGGTCGGCACCAACCGGTCGACCAGCACGAGCCGTGAGCCCACCGCCCGCAGCCTGCGGAGCCGGCCCTGGTCTGCCGTGATGGGAACGATGAGTGCGCCCGCGGCACGCTGTTCGGCGAGCATGCTCAGCTGCCGGGCCTCCCGTTCCGGTTCGTCGCGCGTGACGCACAACGCGACCGTGAACCCGGCGTCGTCCGCGGCGTCGGTCACACCGCGCGCGATCTCGGCGTAGAAGGGGTTGGTGATGTCGGGAACCACCAGGCCGACCAGCCGGCTGAGGCCCTGTCGCAGGGTCGCCGCGGCACGGTTGGGAACGAACCCCAGCGCCTCGATGGAGGCGAGGACCTTGGCCTTGGTCTTGGCGGTGACAATTTCCGGACGATTCAAGACATTCGACACGGTGGCGGCCGAGACGCCGGCATGCCGGGCCACCGCGTCGAGCCCGATCGTTGCCTTCCCGGCCACAGAACCCACCTCCGTCGACTGACTGCCCGAACCGGTCGACCATCGTGCCGCACCGTCGTCGCCAGGCGGATAAACCGTATCTCACCAAGGCTCTTGGCCGACTCCACGACGTCCGCCGGAAGGTCGCCGGCGTGGTCGTCCGTGGCTGTCCGACTGTGGACACGACGTTCGGTGGTCACCTCTTGACGCGCCGCTATCGGCCTGGTTCAGTCGTGAATCGATACAAAAACCTCGGTCCCGATGATCAGCCGACGGTCTGCGATCGGTTGCAAGGAGCAACGATGACGCGACATCTTGATCAGGTTCCGCTCTCCAGGAGAGCCGTGCTGGGTGCCGGCCTCGGGGCGGCCGCGACAGCGGCGCTCTCGGGCTGTGTGGGGGCGACGCAGCAGGGCGCGGGCGGCGCCAAGATCGACCACAGTGTGCTGAACCTGGCGCTCGCGGGGGAGCCGGGTTCGTGGAATCCGGCGCTGCTGACCAGTGCGGGTGACGTTCGGTGGCGGTGGATGGCCGTGTACGACACGCTGCTCCGGGCCGAGCCCGGCGGCAAGATCGTTCCAGGTGCGGCCGAGTCGTACGACTTCAGCGACGACGCGAAGACGCTGACCATGAAGCTGCGCCAGGGCATGAAGTTCTCGGACGGCAATCCGGTCGACTCGGCGGCGGTGAAGGCATCGATCGTCAACATGCAGAACGGTGGCGGCACCGACGCGAGCCGGGTGGCAGGGCTGACCATCGAGACGCCGGACGACCTGACCGTCGTACTGAAGTCGCCCGAGCCGAGAGGTCAGCTCCCGGTGTTCATGTCGTTCTCGACCGGCGTGGTTGCGAGTCCGGCCGCGCTGAAGTCGAAGGACGTCGACAACACCCCGGTCAGCTCGGGCCCTTATGTGCTCGACACCGCCAACACGACCAGCGGGTCGGTCTACACCTTCACCAAGCGACCGGATCACTGGGAGGCCTCGCGCTACCCGTACGAGAAGCTCAAGCTGACCGTGATGACCGACGTCAACGCCCGGATCAACGCGCTTCGGACCGGACAGGTCAGCGGCGCCAGCCTGCTGCGGGAAGTCGCGGCCGAGGCGGAGGGCGCCGGGATCAAGGTCACGACGAAGGTGAACAGCTGGTTCGGCCTCTACCTCATGGATCGGAACGGCAAGCGCACCAAGGCGTTGGGGGACAAGCGCGTCCGGCAGGCGATCAACATGGTGTTCAACCGTGAGGAGATCGCCAAAGGCCTCTACCAGGGCGAGGCGACGCCGACGACCCAGATCTTCCACCCGGACTCGCCTGCGTACCTCAAGGACCTCGACTCGCGGTACCCGTACGACGTCGCCAAGGCCAAGCAGCTGATGGCCGACGCCGGGTACGCCGCGGGCTTCAAGCTGACGATTCCGGCCCAGTCCCCGAGCACCGATCAGGCGAACCCGTTGATAATCCAGCAACTCGGGCAGCTGAACATCAAGGTGATCGAGAAACCGTTGTCCGGCCCGAAGGCGATCAACGACATCCTGAGCGGGCAGTTCGACGTGTTGTTCGCGACGATCGGGATGGCCGATCCGCTCTTCGACACGGTCCAGTCGCTGGTGCCGGACGCGGTCTGGAACACCAGCAAAGCCGTGGATCCGCGGCTGAGCGCGATGGTCGCGAAGGCGCAGACCCTGACCGGGGACGCGGCCACGAAGAACTTCCAGGCGATCAACCGTTTCTGCGTCGAGGAGGCGTGGTTCGCGCCGTGGGTGAACGGAAAGTTCTACTTCGGGATCGATCGGAACGACCGGTTGCGCGGAAATTCCGACTATTTCCAGACCACGCCACACCTGTGGGACTTCCAGTGAGCCCGGGTCGCCGATGATCAGGTTCGCGCTGAAACGGCTGGCGTCGGCGCTCTGGTTGTTCGTGGTGGTGAGCTTCGCTACGTACGCCATGGTGTTCAGCAACGGTTCCGCCATCGCACGCGCGGTACTGGGACCGGAGGCCCGCCAGGATCAAGTGGCCGCGAAGGTCGTCGAACTGCAGCTCGATCGGCCGGTGATCACGCAGTACGGGCGTTGGCTCGGAGACCTGCTGACCCGCGGCGATCTCGGCCAAAGCTTCTACACGCATGAGCCGGTGAGCCGGCTGCTCGCGTCCAGGATCCCGGTGACGTTGTCGGTGATGGTCGTCGTGATGCTGCTGACGGCGCTGCTCAGCGTGCTGGTCGGCGTGGTGGCGGCGGTACGCGGCGGCTGGGTCGATCGCGTGCTGCAGTTCCTGGGCGTGCTCGGAGCGGCGGTTCCGCAGTTCATCGTCGCGATCGGGCTGATCATCGCGTTCGCGATCAGCGTGCGCTGGTTTCCGCCGACCGGCTACACCTCGCTGAAGAACCCGGCGGGCTGGATGGCCAGCCTGGCGTTGCCCTGGACGGCGATCCTGGTCGGATCGACCGCCAGCGCCGCGCAACAGTTCCGCGGCGCAGTGGCCGACGTGTTGCGGCAGGACTTCGTGCGGACGCTGCGCACCCGCGGCATGTCCGAAAACGCGATCATTTTCCGGCACGTACTGCGGAACGCGGCCGGTCCCGGGCTGACCATCCTCGGACTGCAGATCGTCGGGATGATGGGCGGGGCGGTGATCATCGAGCAGGTGTTCGCGTTGCCCGGCGTCGGCAACCTGACGGTCGCGAACTCGCTGCGCTCCGACGTACCGGTGGTGATGGGCTGCGTGCTGTTCTCGATCGTGGTGGTGGTCGTGGTGAACTTCGTCGCCGACCTGGTGATCGCGTGGGTCAACCCGAAGGCGAGGGCCAAATGACCGCCGAGACCATCATCGAGTCCGAAGCGATCGCGGCTCCGAGCGGCCGCCGTACGTCGGTCTTCCGCGCGCTGCTGCGCGAACCCGTGGGCCTGGTCTGCAGCGCTTACTTGCTGTTGGTCGTGGTGATGGGTCTGCTGGCGCCGCTGATCGCGCCGTACGATCCGAACCTGACCCGGCCCGCGCTGACGAACGCGCCGCCGTTCGCCGGCGACTATCTGCTCGGTGGCGACGCCGCGGGTCGCGACATCTGGTCGCGATTGCTCTGGGCAACCAGCTCGACCATCATCGCCTGCCTCGTGGTGCTGGTCGTGTCTGTGCTGGTCGGCGTCACGAGCGGACTGCTGGCCGGCTTCTACGGCGGCCGCGTCGAGACCGTCGCCAACTGGCTTTCCGACACGATCATCGCGCTGCCGGGAATGATCCTGCTGATCGCGCTGTACACGTTGATCGGAACATCGACCACGATCGCGATGGCGGTGTACGGGTTGATGATCGCCCCCACCTACTACCGCCTGGTCCGGGGCGTCGTCGCGACGGTTCGCTCCGAGCTGTTCGTCGACGCCGCGTACGTCGCCGGGTTGTCGGATACCCGGATCATCTTCCGGCACGTATTGAGCGCGGTCCGTCCGCCGGTGATCATCCAGAGCTCGTTCGTGCTCGCCGCCGGCATCGGAATCCAAGCGGGGCTGGAGTTCCTCGGTCTCGGCGACCCGAAGAAGGCGTCCTGGGGCGGGATGCTGCAGTTGGCGTTCCGCAACATCTACATCAACCGGTCGGCCGCCGTCTGGCCGGCGGTCGTGATCAGCCTGACGGTGCTTGCCTTGGTGCTGTTGGGCAATGCACTCCGCGACGCGATGCAGCGCGGGACCCGCAACGCCGAGCTCAGCCGGCGAGCCCGGCGCCAACTCGAGCTGAGCGTGCCCGTCGAGGCCAACGAAACACCGCGCCCGGAACGATCCGGCGACGCCGAACTCCTGACCGTCCGCGGGCTCCGAGTCGGATATCCCGACCGCGACGGCCGCACGTCCGAGGTCGTCAAGGGTGTCGACCTGTCCGTACGGCGCGGCGAGATCCGCGGCCTGGTCGGCGAGTCCGGATCGGGCAAGTCGCAGACCATCTTCGCGATACTCGACATCCTGCCGCGGGAGGCGGTCCTGCTCGGCGGCAGCGTGACGATCGACGGTGCCGAGATCCTCCGCCGGCCGGAGCTCCGGGCGATGCGCGGCCGCCGGATCGCGTACGTGCCGCAGGAGCCGATGACCAACCTCGACCCGACGATGACCGTCGGGCAGCAGCTCACCTACGGGCTGCGCGCCGTACGGCGGATCAGCAAGCAGCAGGCCCGCGCCGAGCTGCTCGAGCTCCTCGGATCGGTCGGGATCCGCGACCCGCGACGGGTGTTCGACTCCTACCCGCACCAGATCTCCGGAGGGATGGCACAGCGTGTGTTGATCACCGGCGCGGTGGCGTCCGATCCGGATCTGATCCTGGCCGACGAGCCGACCACGGCACTCGACGTGACGGTGCAGGCCGACGTACTCGAGATCCTGCGCGGGCTGCGTGACGAGCGCGGACTAGGGATGATCCTGGTCACGCACAACCTCGGCGTGGTGGCCGACATCTGCGACACCGTCAGCGTGATGCGTTCGGGTGAGATCGTCGAGTCGGCAGACTGCGGCGCACTGTTCGCGTCACCGCAACACGAGTACACGAAAGCGTTGATCGCCGCGGCCGAGCAAGGTGATCGCCGTGGCTGACCGACTGCTCGAGATCGACAACCTGCACGTCCATTTCCCCCAGCCCGGACTGCGCCGGCAGCCGGTCCAGGTGATCAACGGTGTCTCGCTCGGCATCGGTCGTGGCGAGACGGTCAGCCTGGTCGGAGAGTCCGGATCGGGCAAGACCACCATCGGACGGGCCGTGCTCGGACTCGCTCCGGTCACCGACGGCACGATCGCCTTCGACGGCCGGACGATCAGCAACCTGCCGCGGCGCCGGCGCCGCGGGCTCGCCCGCGGGATTCAGGTGATCTTCCAGGACCCGTACTCGTCGCTGAACCCGGCGATGACCATCGAGGAGATCCTCGTCGAACCCCTGCGCGCCCAGGGCATCACGAGCGGCCGGACGAAAGTACGCGACCTGCTGGACGCCGTTCACCTGCCCAGCGACGCCGGCCTGCGGTACTCGCGGGAGTTCTCCGGTGGGCAACGGCAGCGGATCGCGATCGCCCGCGCGCTCGCTCTGGACCCGAAGCTGATCGTGTGCGACGAACCCACCAGCGCACTCGACATGACCACCCAGGACCGGGTGCTGACCTTGCTGACCGAGATCCAGCAGCGCACCGGGGTCGCGTACCTGTTCATCAGCCACGATCTGGCCGTGGTGCACCGGATGAGCGATCGGGTCGCGGTGCTGCTGCACGGCGAGATCGTCGAGTCCGGTCCGGCCGGCAAGATCATGAACGATCCCGAGCACCCGTACACGCAGCAGTTGCGGATGGCGACGCCGGTGCCCGATCCCGAGCGCCAGCGCCGGCGCCGCAACGACCTCCGCGCGCTGCTCGCCGCGCGATCCAGCGAGTCGGCCGAGCCCGCCTGACCATCGATCCGGAAGGACCGTCACGTCCATGCCGTCACGTCACCTGCTCGATCGCTTCACCGATCCCGACCGTTCCTTCGCGCCGATCCCGCTGTGGTGGTGGAGCGGTGATCAGGTCACCGATGAGCGCATCGACTGGCAGCTCGATCAGTTCGTCGCCGGCGGTGTCCACCATCTGGTGATCATCAACCTGGCTCCGCGGGGACCATTGGTCGGCGCGTACGCCGATGATCCGGCCTGGTTCTCGCAGGCTTGGTGGGACCGCTTCGGCCACACCTGCGCCGCGGCGGACCGGCGGGGCATGAAGATCTGGTTCTACGACCAGCTCGGTTTCCCGGGAACGGGAGCCAACATTCCCGGCAGCCTGACCCGCGAGCATCCGTGGGTAGCGGGACGCAAGCTGGTCCGGACCGACCTGGCCGACCTCGATACCGACGATCTGGCCGAACTCGACGAGGACACGTTCGTCGGGGCGTACGCCGTGAACGGCCGGAGATACACGCTCGACGAACTGCCCGACGCGCAGCGCAGCGGTGCCCAGATCGACGTGATCACGAGCCAGCGGACCTCGCTCGATTACCTCAATCCCGAGGCGACGCGGCTGCTGTTCGACTATGTGCACGGCGAGTTCGAGCGGCGCGTGCCGCAGTACCTCGGCACCGTGATCTTCGGCAGTTTCCAGGACGAGCTGCCACCGGTGAACACGTGGACGCCCCGGTTCGCCGAGCGCTTCGTGGAGCTCAAGGGCTACGACCTGCTCGACGAGTTGCCAGCGCTGTTCCGGAGCGGTGACGATCGGGCCGCGAAGATCCGGACCGACTACTACGAGGTACGCACGGCACTCGCCGAGCAGGCGTTCTTCCGGCCACTGGGCGAGTGGCACGAGCGGTACGGCATGCTGCTCGGCGCCGATCAGTCACATCCGGCGCGGTCGGGCTGGCCGACGCAGTCGACCCAGCTGTACTCCGACTACTTCCGCACCCACCGCTGGTACAGCGCGCTTGGCTCGGACCACAACGGTGACGCGAAGGTCCACAGCTCGATGGCGCACCTGTACGGCCATGATCGGGTGTGGATGGAGTCGTTCCACTCCAGCGGCTGGGGTGGAACGCTGGAGGAGACCTACGACTGGCTGATCCCGTTCGTCGGGTCCGGCGCCGACCTGTACAACCCGCACGCGACCTACTTCGGCACGTTCGGTGGCTGGTTCGAGTGGGCACCACCGTCGACGGACTGGCGGCAACCGTACTGGGGCCACTATCCGCACTTCGCCGCCGCGGTCGCGCGGTTGTGCTCGGTCGCCAATTGGGGAACGTTCGTCGCCGATGTCGCGCTGCTGCACCCGGCCACGACGACCCAGGCACTGGTGCGGCTCGACACCGTCACGAACACCTCGGCCGAGGGCCTCGGACTCCTGGGCGACGAGTACCCGGAAGTGGACCGCGCCCAGGAGCTCTACGTCGGTCTGTCCGGCGAAGGGAACTGGTTCAATCCGAAGCCGGGCGCGCTCGACGGGGCCGGCGTACCGTTCGACGTGATCGACGACGCGTCGATCCAGGCAGCGACGATCGACGGCGATGCGCTGGCAGCCCGCGACCAGCGGTACCGCACGGTGGTCCTGCCAGGTGCGATCGTGCTCGAACCGGGCACCGTGACCGCGCTCGCCGATCTGCTCGATGCCGGCGGAGCGGTCATCACCGTCGGCGCCGTGCCGCGGCTCGCGAGCGGGCTCGCCACCGATGAGCGACTGATCAGGCGACTCGTGGAGCATCCGAAGCTCATCCAGGTCGACACCGTCGCCGAGACGCTCACGCTGCTGAGGGATCGGTACGACGGCCCGCGCAGCGACGTACCGCTGCTGACCAAACACTCCGGCGATCAGTACGTGACGCTGGTACCGGCGGTGTGGCCGAGCGCCACCGAACACATCGAGGGTGTGGGACTGCGAACGGTGAAGCAGTTCGACCGCAGTCGGTACGCCGACAGCCGGACGATCACTGTGCCGGGCCCGGTCGGGGACGTGGAGTTCTGGGATCCGGCAACCGGTGAGCGTCGATCGGGGACGGTTCGCCGCGCCGGCGGCTCATATGAGATCGCCGTACCGCTCGACGGCGCTCCGGCGCTGTTCGTGACCTGGCGGGCTGTCGATCAGTCGAGTGCGGTTGCCGACGAGCCTTCCACGGATCGGCAGCCAGTCGCGGTACGGGACCTCACCGAGTGGACCGGCACGCTGATACCGACGCTCGACAACCGCTGGGGCGACCTGGCGCGACCCGTCGGCGAATCGCTCGATCGGCTACAGATCTGGGCGCTGGAGTGGGCGGAGTCTCCGGCCACCTCGGAGCCAACCGTTGACGAGTGGGAGCCGACGCGCGTGACGTTCGGCCAAAGGTTGCGCACCTTCGGCCCGGCGCCGGTCGATCGACTGGCCGAGCCGCTCTGCGCCGATGGTGTCGAGGCTGTCCGGGCCGGGCGGCTGCCGCTCGCGGACGGCGAGTGGCAGCGGTACGAGTACTCGGCATCGCGAGGACGGGAACGCGAGGACGGGGAACTAGGCAACAAGTCTTTGGTGTACGAGGAGTTCGTGCGGACACCGCAACCGGTCGATGGCGAGACGGTGCAGATTCGTGCGGTGATCGCCGACACCAGCGCGGGCGCGGCCGATCTCGTCATCGGGGCCGCGGCCACGAAACGGGTGTGGTGGAACGGGCATGAGGTGACGCCGGACGAGCAGGGGTACTACGCCATCGCGCAGGTCGACGTACGGCCTGGAGCCAACATCGTGGAGTATCGGCTCACGGCGATCTCGCGGCCGACCCGGGGCACCCCGGAGCTGGGGTCGTTCGTCGGGCTGGCCGAACCGGGTGGCTTCGACGTCCCGGCGCAGTTCGTCACGTACGGCGCGCTCGACGAGCCCGCGACCTTGACCTATCGGACCGAGTTCGCCATCGACGAAGAGTTGTCGTCGGCGCAGCTGATCGCCGGGTCCCACGCCACGATGGCGGTTCGCCTCGACGACGACGTGCTGGCCCTCCAGGCTCGGAACGAACTGTACGAGGACCAGACCGGAGACGAGCCGCGGTACTTCGCGTACGACCTCACTGAACGACTGCGTCCCGGTGACCACGTCCTCGAGCTCGAGGTCGAGGCATTTCCGGGGGCCGAGTTCGCGTACGCCGACCTCGCCCTGCGCAGCGGTGCGGGTGATCTCACGGTGATCGCGACCGATCCGTCGTGGACGGTGCGCGGCCCCGGGGGCGAGCGTCAGGCCGCCGTACTCAATCGGCATTGGCGCGAGACCGCGTCGATGCGAGCGGTACGGCGTCCGCATCCGCTTCCTGAGGCGAGCTGGATGCGTGGTGAGGCCGAGGTGGGTACCGAGTTCCGTCGGCTCGCGCTCACCGACGACGTGACGCCGGCGCCGCAGTGGTACCGGATCGGGCTGCCGGCGGGCGCTACCGCCGTGACGCTTCCGGCCGATGTCGAGCCGGAGTCGATCACCTTCGACGACGACACGGCGCAGTGGGAGCGAACAGCCGACGGCGTTGTGTTCCGCGAACCCTTGCAACGCGAAGGGTCCTTGACGGTCCGCTTGCCGGAGCGGACGTATCGGCGTGCCGGTGCCGCATGGCAGGGTCCGTTGCAGGTGACGACGACCGAGGCGCCGATCAGACTGGGGAGTTGGGGCGATATCGGGCTCGCCGCGTGGAGCGGCGGCGTCGAGTACCGTACGACGATTTCCGATCCGGAGCTCGACGGCGAAGTAGAACTCGATCTCGGGCACATCCGGGGGACGGCCGAGGTGCAGATCGACGGTGAGGTCGTGGGCACGCGGTTCTGTGGGCCGTTCCGTTTTGCCCTCGGCCGGCGCGCGGCGCCGTTCGTGCTCAGCATCCGCGTCTACAACACGCTGGGGCCGTTCCTGCATGAGTCGACACCGACGATGTGGGTGCTGTCCGGTCAGCTCGAGTCCGGCCTGATCGGACCCGTGCGGCTCGCACGGGTCAGGTGATCGGAGGGTCAACTTTCTGGGGGTTGGGGGCGTCGGACTGGCTGTAGGTGAGGGTGGTTCGATGCTTGGGGGTTGGGGTTATGTGGCGTGGGTTCAGGCTGCCGGTGGTGTTGGCGGTGGGGGCTGGGGTTGCTGTGTGGAGTCTGCACGCGGCGGTGACTGGGCCAGGGTGGAAGGCCAGTGCTGCTGAGACGACTGCGCGGCCGGTGGCGGTTGGTTCTGTTAAGCCGGGTGCTACTAAAGCGGCCAAGACCACGCCGGGCACGACGAAGCCGAGCACGACCACGCCTTCGAGTGTGCGGACGACTCAGCCTGTCCAGCAGGTTAAGGGGAAGGTTGTTTATCTGACGTTTGATGATGGGCCGGATGTTCGGTGGACGCCTGAGGTGTTGGCGGTGTTGGCGAAGCACGGGGCGCATGGGACGTTCTTCATGTTGGAGCAGAACGCAGCGGCGCATCCGGGGCTGGTGGCCGACGTACGGGCGGCGGGGAACTCGGTGGGGAATCACTCGATCTCGCATCCGCAGCTGACCAAGTTGTCGCCGGCGCAGTTGCATCGGCAGGTGGCGAACGGGATCGTGTCGAAGTGTTTCCGGCCGCCGTACGGCGCGACCAATGCGCGGGTGAAGGCGGAGATCAAGCGAGACGGGATGCAGCAGGTGTTGTGGGACGTGGACACCAACGACTGGAAGCGGCCGGGGGCGTCGACGATCGCCCAGCGGGTGCTGGCCGGCGCGCACCCGGGCGCGATCATCCTGATGCACGACGGTGGGGGAAACCGAGCACAGACGGTGGCGGCGCTGGACCAGGCGCTGACGAGTCTGGCCGCGCGCGGGTACGGGTTCGCGACGCTTTCCTGCTGACGGAAACGCCTGCTGACGGAAACGCCTGCTGACGGAAACGCCGGTCCGGAAAGATTCCGGATCGGGGTTGGTCAGGAATCGAGAAGCACGGGGGCGCCCGGCTTCCTAGGTTTAAGGCATGACAAATCTTCAGAGTGTGGTTCTGGAAGTTAGTGACGTTGCCGCGGCTGAGCGGTTCCTGAGCGAGGCGTTCGGGCTCGACGGACAGGTGACCGTGCGTGCGGCCAGCGCGGAAACACAGGGTTTCCGCGGTTTCACGCTGTCGCTGACGGTTGGGCAGCCGAGCACCGTGACCAGCCTGTTCGAGTCCGCGGTCGCGGCCGGCGCGACGGTGGTGAAGCCGGTGACCAAGTCGATCTGGGGGTACGGCGGAACGCTGCAGGCACCCGACGGGACGATCTGGAAGATCGCCACGTCGGCGAAGAAGGACACCGGTCCCGCGACGCGTGCGATCGATTCCGTCGTCCTGCTGCTCGGGTGTGACGACGTGGCCGCGAGCAAGAAGTTCTACCAGGAGCAGGGGCTCGAGGTGTCGAAGAGCTTCGGGCGCAAGTACGTCGAGTTCGCGGCGGCCGGCGAGGTGAAGCTCGGACTGTACGCGCGGAAGGCGCTGGCCAAGGACGCCGGCGTACCGATGGAGGGCAGCGGTTCGCACCGGATCGTGCTCCGTGCGGACGGCGGCCAGTTCGTCGACCCGGACGGATTCGCCTGGGAGGCCGGTGCCATCATCGGTTGATGGAGGCATTGCGGATCGAGGAGTTGGCAGCGGCTCATCTTGAGTCGGCGGCGTCCAGTGACAGTGGGCGGAGCGCGACGACCGTTTACGGGCGGTCGGGTGCGCGGTTGCGGCAGACGCTGATCGCGCTGGACGCGGGGCGCACGCTGGGTGAACATCAGAGTCCCGGGGACGCGTCGTTGCTGTGTCTTCGGGGAGAAGCCGTGCTCCGGGCGGGTGATGCGGAGGTCGAGTTGCGGGCAGGCGATCTGGTCGCCGTACCGCCGCAGCGACACGACGTCCACGCCCGGACCGCGGCGGTGCTGCTGCTGTCGGTTGCCCTGCACTGAGGTCGCAGTGCAGTGAGGCGCGGCGATCGCGCGTGCGGCTCTCGTATAGTGAGTGCTTGTGGGTGTGAGCCGGCGGGTCACGTTGGACGAGGTTGCCGCTCGGGCAGGGGTTTCGCGGTCCGCGGCGTCGCGGGTGATCAACAACGCGCCGCATGTCAGCCAGGCCAAGCGGGACGCCGTGCAGCGGGCGATCGCGGCGCTCGGATACGTGCCGGACGCAACGGCCCGGGAACTCGCGCGGCGGAACGGTGCCGCGCCCTCCGGAACCGAACTGGGATCGGTCGTGCTCGCGGTTTCCGCCGAGGATCCGCAGGTCTTCGCGGATCCGTTCGTGGCGGAGGTCGTGGTCGGGATCGCCTCGGCGCTGGAGGAGACCGACCTCGAGCTGGTGCTGAGGACGGCGACCTCGGTCCCCGGTCAGGAACGGTTGCGGAAACTGTTGCGGAACGGAAAGGCCGCCGGCGTGATGCTGATGTCGATGCACGGCGACGACCCGCTCGCGCGACTCGCCGAAGAGGCCGAGGTGCCGGTCGTGTTCGGCGGCCGGCCGGTGACCTTCGAACCTCGGTACTACGTGGACGCGGACAACCGCGGCGGGGCGAGGCTTGCCGTCGAGCACCTGGTGGCTGTCGGCCGGACTCGGATCGCGACGATCACCGGCCGGATGGACGAGGCCGCCGGAACCGCGCGGTACAAGGGATTTCAGGAAACTCTCGCGGTTTCCGGGCTGGAGGCGCACCGGGTGGCGCACGCCGACTTCTCCGAGGACGGTGGCCGGAAAGCGATGGCGGAACTGCTTTCCGCACACCCGGATCTGGACGCCGTGTTCGTCGCTTCGGATCAAATGGCGATCGGTGCGTTGCGAGCGCTGGCCGACGCCGGCCGATCGGTACCGGCCGATGTCGCGGTGGTCGGCTTCAACGACATCGCCACCGCCCGGCACACGAGCCCGCCGCTGACGACCGTCAGTCAGCCGATCCAGGCGCTGGGCCGGGAGATGGCCCGCATGTTGCGGGCGCTGCTCGAGGGCAAGGACCCTTCACCCCTCATCCTCCCGACCCGCCTCGTTGTCCGGGACTCCGCCAGCTCCCGCTGAGCAGGCTCAGTTTCCGTTGATCAGGTGCGTGGCCAGGTCGGGGCTGAAGGTGCCGGCCGGGATGCCCGCGCCGATGCCGCAGTCGCCGTCGGAATCGCCCGGAACCTTGAGCCAGAGCAGCATTTCCGCGCCGCCGCCGTTCTGCGCTGGAACGCCGAGTTTCCGGCCCGGCGGGTTGCACCAGTCGTTTCCGGTTCCGTTTCCGTTCCGGCTGGTGTCGACGACGAACGGCTTCGCCGCGGACAGGTGGCTCTTCACCGCGTTGCCATAGGTCACCGACTCGGCGGTGGTGTAGTAGTTCGAGACGTTCAGCGCGAAACCGTGGGCGTTCGCCAGCCCGGCACCCTGGAGGCGCTGCGCCATCACGTCGGCGGCGACCCAGCCGGAGTTGCCACCGTCAAGGTACGCCCACGCGTTCGGCGCGAGCGCCTTGAACTGCTGGACGGCGTACCCGAGCATTCCGTTGCGTTCCGCGATCTGGTCGCTGTTCATGCAGTTGAAGTCGCCCAGCGAGTCCGGCTCGATGACGACCACCGCCGGACGGTTCCCGATCCCGCGCGCGAACTCCTGGATCCAGGTCCGGTACGCCGCCCGGTGACCCGGCACCACCGCCGGAATGGCCACCGCAGGCGTCCCGGCCCGGGATGTTGTACGCGACCAGCACCGGGAGTTTGTCGGCTGTGTCGGCGGCCCCCACGAAGCCGCCGACCGCCGCCCCGATCGCGCCGCTCCAGTTGCCGAACCAGCGCGCCATCGGCTTGCTCGCGATCGAGTTCTTGATCGCGGTCGCCCGGCCGTCGCCGCCGTTGTTCCGCACCCAGGTCGCCGGGTTCGAGTTCGGGTCGACGTAAAAGCCGCTCGTCAGCTGCACCGGGTTGCCGGCCGTCGCGGTGGCTGCGCCGGCTGGGGTTGTGCCGGCCGGGGTCGAGGCGTCGGCGGTGCGGATCACGGGTGCCACCACGGCACCGATCAGCCCGGCGGCCAGCAGGCCGCGCACGATCCATCTCATCTCTGCAGCTCCTGTCTCGAGCAAACGGGGCGGACGCTCCGGGAGCGCTCTCAGAAATCACTCACCGTATCGACAACATGCCCGATAGTGTCCGATCCAGGCGTTGCCGTCAACCGCTTGCAGAGAAAGCAAAATCGAGCATTTCTCGCTTTGCCGGATATGACCGGGAGCGCTTCCAGTCAGCTCCCGGCGTACAGCGGGAACTTCGAGGCCAGCACCGCGACGCGATCCCGCAGTACGGCGCGACTCTCGGTGTCCCGCGGGCGCAGCAGGGCGGTCGCGATGATGTCTGCGACCTCGCGGAACTCCGGGTCCCCGAAGCCTCGCGCCGCCAGCGCCGGCGTACCGATGCGCAGGCCCGACGACACCATGGGCGGCCGCGGATCGAACGGTACGGCGTTCCGGTTCACCGTGACGCCGATGGAGTGCAGGAGATCCTCGGCCTGCTGTCCGTCGAGCTCGGACCGCCGCAGGTCGACCAGGACCAGGTGCACCTGCGTGCCACCGGTCAGGACCGAGATCCCGGCTGCCTGGACGTCGTCCGCGAGCAGCCGTCCGGCGATCGCCCGCGCGCCGTCGAGCGTTCGGCGCTGCCGCTCGGCGAACTCGTCCGTCGCGGCCAGTTTGAAGGCGACCGCCTTCGCCGCGACAACGTGTTCCAGTGGACCGCCCTGCTGGCCCGGAAAGACCGCGGAATTGAGTTTCTTGGCGAGGTCCGCGCGGTTCGTGAGGATCACTCCGCCGCGCGGACCACCCAGGGTCTTGTGCGTAGTCGTGGTGACGACATCCGCATGCGGTACCGGGCTCGGGTGCAGCCCGGCCGCGACCAGGCCGGCGAAGTGGGCCATGTCCACCATCAGGTACGCGCCCACCAGGTCGGCGATCCGCCGGAAACCGGCGAAATCCAGGTGCAACGGGTACGCCGACCAGCCGGCCACGATCAGCTTCGGCCGGTGCTCGACGGCGAGCCGTTCGACCTCGTCCATGTCGACCCGGAAATCGGTGTCGCGGACGTGGTAGGAAACGACGTCGTACAGCTTTCCGCTGAAGTTCAGCCGCATTCCGTGCGTGAGGTGGCCGCCGTGGGCGAGGTCGAGGCCGAGGATGGTGTCCCCGGGCTCGAGCAGCGCGGCCATGGCCGCGGCGTTCGCCTGGGCGCCCGAGTGCGGCTGGACGTTGGCGAAACCGGCGCCGAACAGACCCTTCACGCGATCGATCGCGAGCTGCTCGATGACGTCGACGTGCTCGCAACCGCCGTAGTACCGGCGGCCGGGGTAGCCCTCGGCGTACTTGTTGGTGAGGACCGACCCCTGCGCCTGCATCACGGCGATCGGCGCGAAGTTCTCGCTGGCGATGAGTTCGAGGGTGTCGCGCTGGCGGCCGAGCTCGGCCTGGATCGCGGCGTGTACCTCGGGATCGGCGTCCGCGAGGTGCTGGTCCAGCAGGCTCATGTCAGGCACCGCCCGTCAGCGCTTCGTAGGCGGTCGCGTCGAGGAGGTCCGGCGTCCCCGAGACCTTCAGGCGGAAGAGCCAGCCGGCCTGGAACGGGTCGGTGTTCAGGACGGACGGGTCGGCGATCACCTCGTGGTTGATCTCGACGACCTCGCCGTCGGCCGGGGCGTTCAGATCGCTCACCGACTTCGTGGACTCGATCTCGCCGCAGGGCGCGCCGGCCCGGACAGTGGCGCCGACGATCGGCAGGTCGACGTACACGACGTCGCCGAGCGCGTCGGCGGCGAACGCGGTGATGCCGACGGTCGCGGTGTCGCCGTCGAGCGTCAGCCATTCGTGGTCGGCGGTGTACTTCAGGTCGGTCGGGACAGGCATGGTGGCTCCTGGGGTCAGCGGCGGTAGAACGGCAGGGTGACGACCTCGACCGGCTCGTGCCGGCCGCGGATGTCGACGAGCAACGGGGTTCCGGGCTGCTCCAGACCGGGGCGGACGTAGGCCATCGCGATCGGGCGGCGCAGGGTCGGCGACGGCGCGCCGCTGGTGATCGTGCCGACGGGTTCACCGCTTGGATCGAGTACGGCGTACCCGGCTCGTGGTGAGCGGCGCGAGTCGGACACCAGGCCGACCAGGATCTGCGTGGAGCCGTCGTCGCGGCGCTGGGCGAGTGCGTCCCGGCCGACGAAACCGTTTTCTTTGCCGAAGGCGACGATCCGGCCGAGTCCGGCCTCGAACGGCGTGGTCGCGGTGCTCAGCTCCTGGCCGTACAGCGGCATCCCCGCTTCGAGCCGGAGCGTGTCCCGGCACGCGAGTCCGGCCGGTCGCGGCCCGCTGGGTACGGCGCTGATCGTGGTCCAGACCCGCTGCGCGTCCGTCGGGCGGCAGTAGATCTCGAAGCCGTCCTCGCCGGTGTACCCGGTGCGGGCGAGCAACACGTTGCGCCCGGCAACGGTGCCGGCGGTGATGGCGTAGTACTTCAGTTGCTGGACCGGGAGTTCCGTGAGCGTTCCGACAACGTTTTCCGAATCCGGACCCTGGACCGCGAGCAGCGCCCAGTCGTCGGACGTGTTCCGTAACTGGCAGTCGTACGACTTGGTGCGTTCCTGGAGCGCCGCGTGGACAGCCGGGACGTTGCCGGCGTTCGCGACGACCAGGAAGTGTTCGTCGGCGAGGCGGTAGACGACGAGGTCGTCGACGATGCCGCCGGACTCGGTGCAGAGCATCGAGTAGCGGGCGCGGCCGACGGCGATCTTCGAAGGGTGCCCGACGAGCGCGTAGTCGAGCGCATGGCCGGCCTGTGGACCGGTCAGTTCGAGCTCGCCCATGTGGCTGAGGTCGAACAAGCCGGACGTGGTGCGGACGGCGTGGTGCTCGGCGACGTCGGAGGTGTAGCGGACCGGCATGGACCAGCCCGCGAAGTCGGTGAAACTCGCGCCGAGCTCTTGGTGCACGGCGTACAGCGGCGTGTGTCGGGACACGATGAGGAGGCTCCCTGGCTTCCGGCGCCACGCAGTGGCACCACCGGTTGGGTGACCTCCCCGCTCTGTCATCGGTACCTGAGAGCTTCACCGCAGAGTGTGCGGCTTGCACCGTGGGTGCAGGACACGACGGTCCTGACTTTCCAGAGGTTGCCTCATCCGGAGCGGTGACTGGGCCTGAGAGTTTCTGGGGAGAGTTGCTCCTCCGGCGCCCCTGCCTTGGTCGGGCAGGGAACTCTTCCGCCCCGGTTCGAACGGCACGATGTGCAATTGTGCGACCGACCGTATGCCGGACCGCCACCCGAGGTCAAACGATCGCGAAACCCGTTCCGGAACGCGCCGGAAACGCTCGAGGAGGGTGTTTCCTGCGCGACACGCGTGGCGTTGACCCGGTGTTCTGAAACGTGTCAATCTTGGGTTCCGAAGCAGCGCCGTTGATGTCGCCACCACAGCGGTATCACGCATTGAAACGTGAGGATCGTCGGATGACGCGGATCGCTTTCCTGCACACCGGGGCCGTGGTGATCCCGACGTTCGCGACGCTGGCCGCGGAGCACCTGCCGGGCGTCGAGGTGCAGAACCTGCTCGACGACAAGATCGTCGCCGACCTCGGACGCGGTGCCGCGGCGGAGCAGGTCGCCCAGCGGCTGGCCGACCTCGGTGACGCGGCCGTCGCGGCCGGCGCGGAGGCCGTGCTCTTCACCTGCTCGTCGATCTCGCAGTACGCCGCTCCGCTCGCCGACCGCATCGGCGTACCGGTGTACCGCGTCGACGAGGCGATGGCGGACGAGGCGGTGCGTGCCGGAAAGCGTGTGACGGTGATCGCGACGCTGCCGACCACCGTCCAGCCGACGGCCGCGCTGCTGCGTGAGCGTGCGCAGCTCCTGGATCAGGACGTCGAGATCACTGAAGTTGTTGTGCCCGGCGCGTTCGAGGCTGCCGTTGCTGGAGATCGTGCCCGTCACGATGCGCTGGTTGCTGCTGCCATCCAGGCGGCCGATGGCGACGTGGTGGTGCTGGCGCAGGCATCCATGGCATCGGCGGCCGAAGGGCTGGACCTCTCCGTCCCGGTCCTCACCAGCCCCGACCGAGGGGTACGCCGGCTCGCGGAAACACTTGCGCACTGACCGGAAACGGTCCCGCGCTAGGAGAACGACGCTGTTAGCGGCGGCGGCTGACGAGGCGTTCGAGGGCTCCGTAGGCGCCTAGGCCGAGGAGGCCGACGGCCAGCAGGAAGAGCACCACCGCGACGGTGATGTTCGTCGGGCGCACCAGAAGGCCGGCGACGAACAGGATCAGCCCGGTGACGGCGAAGGACACGGCCAGGCGGCGGCTCATCGGCTCGAACATCACGAGGGCGATGGTAGCGGGCCGCCCGGTCACCTCTTGACGACCACGCGGACCCTGCGGCATGGTTTACAGCGCTGTATTACAGCGCTGTAAAACCCGAGCAGAGAGTAGGTCGATGCGTCCCGACATCGTCATCGTGATGACCGATCAGCAGCGCGTGGGGCTGACCCGGCGGAGTGGGTATCCGGTGGACACCATGCCCTTCGTCGACGGGCTGGCGGACCGCGGAACGGATTTCCGGAACGCGTACACGGCCGCCCCGGCGTGCGTTCCGGCGCGGACGAGTCTGCTCACCGGACGGTTTCCGAGCGCCCACCAGGTCCGCCAGAACAGCAACGCGCAGTACGCCGCCTTCCAGCAGGACCTGCTCGACGTACTGCGGGGCGCGGACTACCAGCTGCACTTCGCCGGAAAGCCGCACATGCACCGCGGTGACGGGGACTTCGACACCTACGCCGGCCCCTATTTCCACACCCAGGGCCCCGAGCGCAGCGCGGACGAGAAAGCGTTCGACGAGTGGCTCGCGCAGCTCGATCACGGTGTTTCCGACGAGCCGACGCCGTACGACGTGACCTGCCAGCTCCCGTACCGGATCACGTCCGACGCGCTGAAGGCGATCGACGACGCCGACCCGGATCAGCCCGGTCTGTTCTGGGTCTCGTATCCCGAGCCGCACAACCCGTACCAGGTCCCGCAGCCGTACTTCGACCTCGTCGCACCGGAAGACGTTCCGCAACGATCGACCGGTCCCGAAGCGGCCGAGCAGAAAGGCGGAACGTACGCCTGGTTGCGGAAACTCCAGGAGGAAAAACGGCCGGGGTACGACGACAACTGGCGCCGCTACACCGCCAACTATCTCGGGATGTTGCGGCTCCTCGACGACCAGATTCGCCGCCTGCACGACGGTCTCGCGCAGCGGCAACGACCGCGCCTGACGATCGTGCTGGCCGACCACGGTGACTACGTCGGCGAGTACGGCCTGCAACGCAAGGGCGCCGGCCTGTCCGAGTTCCTGATGCGGATCCCGTTCGTCCTCGCCGGCGACGGCGTCGCCGTGCAGCAGCGCGACGAACCGGTCTCGATCGTCGACGTACTCCCGACCGTCTGTGAAGCCGTCGGCGCACCCATCCCCGATGGCGTCCAGGGCCGCAGCCTGCTCCCGCTCGCCCAGGGGGAACCAGCACCCGAGGAGGAGTTCGCCAGCGTCATCGCCGAGCAAGGTTTCGGCGGTCGCGCGTACGACGTGACGGCGCGGCCACCGCTGCACTTCGCGTACGAGGGCCGGACGTTCGACGAACTCAACACGGTCACCCAGTCCGGCGCCGCGCGGATGCTGCGGAGCGGCCGCTGGAAGCTCATCGTGCACGCGGATCTCGCCGGCGAGCTGTACGACCTGGAGAACGACCCGGTCGAGCTCGACAACCTCTTCGACGACGAGCGTCACCTGGCCGTCCGGGCCCGGCTGCTGCACCAGCTCACCCGCTGGCAGGCCCGGCTCACCGACGACCTCCCGAACGGCAACTACGTCCCGCTCCGCCTGGCCCACAACTGGCGCTGGACGGCCACCCAAGGAGAACCCCGATGACCCCCACCTTCAGCCGCCGCACCCTGCTCGGGCTCGGCGCCGCCGCCACCGCCGCGACGATGATCCCCGGCTGCTCCTCCGGAAAGTCCGGTCCGATGCGAGTTTCCTGGTACGGCCCGGACCCGGTGACCAAGGCCATCAACACGGCCCTCGCCGCGTGGAAGTCGAACGGCGGCGCGGAGTACACCGCGGAAAGTGCCCCGTTCGACGACTACTGGGACAAGCTCGCCACGCAGACGTCCGGAAACAACGCCCCCGACGTACTCCGGATGTCGATGAGCTACTTCAGTGACTATGCCGGCCGGAGTGCGTTGAAGGACCTCGGTTCGCTGGGGATCGACACGTCGGGTCTCGACAAAGACGTGGCGGACAGCGGTGTCGTCGACGGCAAGAGCTATGGCATCGGGCAGAGCTCGATCAGCTACTCGATGTACGTCGACGAAGGCGCGATCAAGAAAGCCGGCGGAACGATTCCGGCACAGGGCTGGACGTGGGACGCGTTCGCCGAGTTCGCCCGCGACTACACCGGCTCGGTCCAGGGCTCGTACGGGTCCACGGACCAGGCCGGAAACTTCCAGCTGTTCGAGGTGTTCGCCCGCCAGCACGGAACAGAAATGTTTTCCGACGACGGCGGAAAACTGCTGACCACCAAGGATACCGTCGAGGCGTGGTTCCGGTACTGGGACGACCTGCGGAAGGCCAAGGCCGCTCCGCCGCAGAACGTCAGTGCCGAGACGACCGCGATCGAGAAGTCGCTGATTGCCAAGGGCAAGTCGCCGGTGCAGTTCGGCTGGGTCCAGCAGGTCACCTTCTACCAGCCGCTGGTGAAGAGCCCGCTCACGATCCTCCCGGTCCCGCAGGTGACGGCGGGCGACCTGAAGGGCCAGTTCGTCAAGGGCCTCGACCTGTGGTGCGTGTCGTCGGCGAGCAAGCACCCCGAGGACGCCGCGAAACTGATCGGGTTCCTGCTGAACGACGAGAAGGCGATCAAGGCGATCGGGATCCTGCTCGGCGTACCGCCGTCGAAGAAAGCGCGTGACCTGGTTTCCGCGGACGCGGGCTCGGCGGGCGCGCGGGCGATCAAGTACGTCGAGAGCCTGGCCGGGAAGGTCGGTCCGTCGCCGAAGCCGTGGCCGAAGGGGTACGGCGAGCTGCTCACCGGGTTCGGCCGGATCGCCGAGAACATCGGTTTCGGAAAGGCCACGCCCGCGGCCGGCGCGCAGCAGTTCGTCGACCTGGCCGGGAAGACCCTCGGTCAGTGATCGCTAACCTCCGCCGGAGCGTCCCGGCGTACCTGTTCCTGCTGCCCTGGTTGATCGGGATCATTGGACTGACCATCGGTCCGATGCTGCTGTCGCTGTACTACTCGTTCACCGACTACGCGCTGCTCAACACCCCCGAGTGGAAGGGTCTGCAGAACTACACGGCGCTCTTCCAGGACCCACGGTACCTGCAGTCGCTGAAGGTCACGTTCATCTACGTCGGCGTCTCGGTCCCGCTCGAGATGGCGTTCGCGCTCGCGGTCGCCGTACTCCTCAACCGGGGGCTCAAGGGTCTGGCCGTCTACCGGGCGCTGTACTACGTGCCGAGCCTGCTCGGTGGCAGTGTCGCGATCGCCCTGCTCTGGCAGCAGATCTTCGGCAGCGACGGTCTGCTCAACCAGGTCCTCGGCCTCTTCGGAATCCAGGGCCACGGCTGGATCTCCGAACCGGGTACGGCGTTGTGGACGCTGATCGTGCTCCGGGTCTGGCAGTTCGGTGCGCCGATGGTGATCTTCCTGGCCGGACTGCGGCAGATTCCGGACGAAGTACTCGAAGCCGCCGAGGTGGACGGTGCGGGCCGATGGCAACGGTTCTGGCGGGTGACGCTCCCACTGCTGTCGCCGGTGGTGTTCTTCAACCTGGTACTGCAGATCATCGGCGCGTTCCAGGCGTTCACCCCGGCGTTCGTGATCAGCGGCGGAAAGGGCGGTCCGTCCGACTCCACGCTGTTCTACACCCTGTACCTCTACCAGCAGGCGTTCGGAAACTTCCGGATGGGGTACGCCGCCGCGATGGCCTGGGTGCTGCTCCTCATTATCGCGGTCTTCACCGGACTGAACTTCGTCCTCGGCCGCACCTGGGTGTTCTACGGAGACGAAGGGGCCAGCCGATGAAACGCGTCCTGGCACACATCGGACTGAGCCTCGGGGCACTGGTGATGCTCTACCCGCTGCTCTGGATGATCACCGCCTCGCTGCGTCCGAACACCGAGATCTTCTCGCATCCCGGCCTGATCCCGGAGCGTCCGACGCTCGGGAACTACGCGCTCGGCTGGTCCTCCACCGGGACCAACTTCGGCGTCTACATCATGAACTCGCTGATCATCTGCGCGGCGGTGGTGATCGGCAACGTGCTGACCTGCTCGCTGACCGCCTACGCGTTCGCGCGGATGCGGTTCGTCGGGCGGAAACCGTTGTTCGGATTGATGCTCGCGACGCTGATGCTGCCCGCGCACGTGACGCTGATCGCGCAGTACTCGATTTTCCGGAACCTGCACTGGATCGACACGTTCTGGCCGATGATCGTTCCGAGTTTCCTCGCCACCGACGCGTTCTTCGTGTTCCTGATGGTGCAGTTCATCCGGTCGATCCCGGTCGAGCTGGACGACGCGGCCCGGATCGACGGCTGCGGGCACTGGGGCATCTACCGGCGGATCATCCTGCCGCTGTTGTCGCCGGCGCTGGTGACGACCGCGATCTTCTCGTTCATCTGGACCTGGAACAACTTCTTCAGCCAGCTGATCTACCTGTCGACCAGGACCAAGCTGACGGTCCCGGTCGCGCTGCGCGGATTCCTGGACACGACCGGCAGTTCGGAGTGGGGCGCGCTGTTCGCGATGAGCGTGGTAACGCTGGTTCCGGTGGTCGTGGTGTTCGTGATCTTCCAGCGCCGGATCCTGGCCGGAATGGCTCACACCGGCCTCAAATGAAGCTGTTCTTTTGGCCGGGCCTTCGGCGCCGGCGGGGTCATGGGGCTGGAACTCCCGGCCTTCCCTCGTCGCTCCAGTCGCTGTGCTCGATGCCGCGCTGGCGCGCGGCAGGTCGCGGGGTCTGGTTCCCGGTCTTCCCTCGTC
>NZ_JBSHBJ010000045.1:0-54191 GCF_053611945.1 Kribbella sp. NPDC054772
AAACGCTCGACTGGGACACCCCAGCCGAGCGTTTGCGTGATCTACTCACCACCTAGAACCCAAGGCGGTGTTGCGACGACCCCTTGAAACCGCCTTCTCCCGGGGCCTTTTTCGTTGGTCAGACGTCGGTGCGGTGGAAGTTCTTGAAGGAACGCGACGGCGTCGGGCCGCGCTGGCCCTGGTAGCGGGAGCCGTACTTGTCCGAGCCGTACGGGTGCTCGGCCGGCGAGGAGAGCCGGAAGAAGCAGAGCTGGCCGATCTTCATCCCCGGCCAGAGCTTGATCGGCAGCGTCGCGACGTTCGACAGCTCGAGCGTGACGTGCCCCGAGAAGCCGGGGTCGATGAAGCCCGCGGTGGAGTGCGTCAGCAGCCCCAGCCGGCCCAGCGACGACTTGCCCTCGAGCCGCGCCGCGACGTCGTCAGGCAGCGTGACCTGCTCGTACGTCGATCCCAGGACGAACTCACCGGGATGCAGGATGAACGGCTCGTCACCCTCCGGCTCCACCTGCCGGGTCAGGTCCGGCTGTTCCTCGGCCGGGTCGATGTGCGGGTACTTGTGGTTCTCGAAAACCCGGAAGAACCGGTCCAGCCGTACGTCGACACTCGACGGCTGCACCATCGCAGCATCGAACGGATCCAGCTGGACCCGTTTCGCGTCGATCTCGGCCAGGATGTCGCGGTCGGAGAGCAGCACGGTCGCACGTTAGCAGCGTGCTGCTCATCCGCACAGTTCACGAGGCGCGCAGGACGTCCTCATGGGCCACAGGTCCGTACCCGGTGACTGGTGGTGAATCGTCCGGAGCCCTCAGCTCTCCGGCGGAGACCGCACCACCAGACCGTGGGCCTGAGGCAACTAACCTCAGTTGGCCAGCTTGTTGAACTTCGACACCTGGGCGGCGAAGGTCTTCACCTGCGTCGGGGACCAGTCCTTGAGCAGGTCCTCGATCACCTTGTGCCGCTTCTTCCGGGCCGCCGTCAGCTTGCGCTTGCCGGCCGCCGTCAGCGTCAGCAGGGTCGCACGCGCGTCCGACTTGTCGGCCGCCCGCTTCAGCAGACCCTCCTCCTCCAGTCGCGCGCAGGCCCGGCTGACCGGACCCTTGTCCACCTCGAGCGCTGCCACCAGGTCGGCCATCCGCACCGGCGCCAGCTCTTCCACGTGGTTCAGCAACGCGTACTGTGCCGGCTCCAGATCCGGATGCGCCTCGTCGGACAGCGTCCGCTGCAGACCACGCAGCCGCCGCGCCAATGTGACGAGCTCCTTCTCCAGGTTGTCCACCGCGTCACTTGTGTCTGTTGCCACCGTTCACCCCTTCATAGTTGCCCCGCAACCATCTTGTCCGGTCCGTTCCAGGACCGCATCCTCACGTTGCGTCCATTGTTGCCCCCGGCAACACGTTCTAATCTGCCAGAAGATGACGAACCTGCCCAGCCCTGAACGCGTCCTTTGTCAGAAACTGCCCAAGAACCCCCCTGGCAAACCGCCCGCAGCGTGCTTTTCGATGCGTTCGGCACCAACTCCAGGGGTATCCCGTTGACGCCGCAGCAAACATCGGCCGGCGAGCGGCGGCGCCGGACCGGTCCGGCGCGCGGACCCGGCGTGGTTGTCCGCCCCCGAATCGGCTATGCTCGTCTCCGCTGCCGGGAGACCGGCACCACGCGGGTGTAGTTCAATGGCAGAACATCAGCTTCCCAAGCTGACAGTGCGGGTTCGATTCCCGTCACCCGCTCCAGATCAAAAACCCCAGGTCAAAGGCAACTTTCTGACCTGGGGTTTCGCCATCTCAGTGACCGGTTGCCCCCGCCGTGCCCGTTACGTGCCCGATGCCACCGGGAGATCGTCGTCCGGGTCGTCCCGCAGACCTTGAGCGACGAGTTCTGACATCGCCTTGGCTACGCCCTTGTGCCGTCCGTCGTTGGTGTGCAGATAGATGAGAGCTGCCCTGCTGCTGGCGTGACCCATGCGCTCCATCAGTTCCCGCAGGGTCGCGCCGGACTCGGCTGCCCAGGTGTTGCCGGTGTGTCGCAGGTCGTGGAAGTGGACCCGTCCGGTTAGACATGCTCCGTTGAGTCCCTTCCTCCAGTTCCGCTGGAACGTTGACCGACGCAACTGTGCACCCTTTCCTCCGATGAAAACGCATGCTTCAGGCGTTCGTTTGACATAGATGTCGAAGTGCACGCGCAGGTCCTGCATGACGATCTCCGGGAGGTACAAAGACGGCGGCCGGCCGCCGTCTTTGGTGGACTGATCTGCAGTTCACCGGTCGGCAGCTCGACGGCGGCCTGGCGAATCCTCAGCACCCCATTGACCAGATCGACATGTCGCCGCTGCAGCGCTGCCAGCTCGCCCCAGCGGAGGCTGCCCAATGCCGCTACCAGAATCAGGGCGCGAAACCTCGGGTGCATCGCGTCCGCCAGCTTGTAGACCTCGGAAGCGGTCAGCACCGGTCGCTCCGGACTGCGCTCCACAGCAGCTCCCTTGATGTAGCACGGGTTGGTTTTGATGAGTCGTCTTCGACTGCGGTCGAAAGAATCGACCGCAGCAGCCGGTACGCCTTGGCGGCTGTAACTGGTCCAAGGCCGCCGTCCAGTGCTGATTGCCGCCAGCCCCGCAGCATTGGCGCGGTGAGCTCACGGAGCGGCTTGGTGCCCAGCGTCGGGGCAATGTGGTTCCGCAGTAGACCGCTGTAAAGAACGAGCGTCTTCGACCGGAGGCCGGGTCGCTCTCGGATCCACTTCTGTGCGTAGTCTCCGAGCGGTCTCTCGCCTGCGGCCGGATCGATCCACTCGTCTTGAGCCAGCTCGGCTTCCCTCAGCGTCAGCCACCGAGCAGCATCCGTCTTGCTCGCGAATGTGTTCGGAGCTGGCCAGTCGATTCCGTCCGGGCCGGGATACCGCGCCTGGAACCGGCCGGACGGCAGCTTGCGGACACGTCCAAATCGCCTCTTGGCCGTCAGGCGGCGTTCCTTTCGAGAGCTACACGGATCGGCTCGACAGTGTTCTGTTCGATCAGCTCGCGGATCGCGGATTCGGGGATTCGCACCATCCGGCCGATGCGCACGAACCGGATGCGGCGCTCGGAGATCAGACGGCGGGGACAGCGGACTCCGCTGGTGTTGAAGGTGCCGAGCATGACCGCTGCCTCCTGTACGTCGAGCAGCCGGTCACTGTCACTCGTTGGGGTGGTCAACGTCGTTCTCCTCGGGGAGGTATTGGAGCTGTCAGTTGGTTGCGTCTGCTCATGCGCAGTCGGCGCGGTCGTTATCCTCGGCAAGATCCGGAACAGTCCTCGGGACCCTAGGCGTACCAGCCGTACCAGCCTCGTTTTGCCTGGTCAGGGTCGAGGAGGCTTGGGCGGTTGGTACGGCTTGAGTCGTACCAGGGGTGGAAGCCTCGTTGGGGCTGATCTGCGATAACGAGGCTGGTACGGCTGGTTCGGCTTCCCCACCGGAGGGTTTTGGCTCGGGGCAGTAGCGGTTCCATGCGTCGGTGAAATCGCTGCGGTGGTAGCCCTTGGCCTGCCCGGTCGGGAACCGGATGGTGTCGCTGCGGATCTCGAACTCGCGCAGCAGGTCGCCCATCCGCATCGCGGTGAGTCGGGCCGCGCCCATCGCTGCCCAGGGCGCTTCGGCGTCGCTGCGGAGCCGGTCGAGCAGGATCTGTGTCGGCAGCGCGTCGGCGTCTTGGAACGCGGTCCGGCAGTCGGCCAGCAGCCGAGTCGGAATCGATCCCTCGTCGCCCGCGTCACGGTCGCTGGTGAGCGCTACGGCGGCCTTCCTGGCGGCGCGGGGCCACTGCCCGCTTGCCAGGTCGGCAACGGCGATCATCGGCTCCCAGGTGTCAGCCGCGCGATCTTCGAGCGGCATGTCCGGGGTCGCGGCGCGCAGCGTCTTGATGTGGCCGGTGAGCCACTGGTTGAGCCGCTGCCGCAGCTCGTCCAGCTCGGGACCGTCGCGGCCGACGCGGTACGGTGCGACCTTCTCGACGGGTGCGCGGCGGCGCATTCGGATCACGGCAGCCCGGTCCTCGATCGTGTCCGGCATCGCCCCGATCCCTGCCAGGGCGGCCATCGCGAACGTGGCGATCTTCTCCACCGACCGGCTGCCAGCGTCGTACCGCAATGCTGGGCGGCCGCGCTGGTGACCGGCGTTGAGCAGGCCGCGCAGGTCTTCGTTCTCCCCGGCCTTGGGGCCAAAGATCGTGTCGGCCTCATCGATCAGCAACGTCGGCGGATCGCTCGGCGCGATACCGATGGATCGGTAGACCGCTGACGGGCTGGCGTTGACGGTCATCAACGGCCGGTGGCTCATCCCTTCCACCATGTCGAGCAGCCGGGACTTTCCGCAGCGTCGTTCGGGTGCCCGGATGACCAGCCGGAGCGCGCAGTTCCAGGCCGGTACGGCGTGCGCGGCGGCGATCCACAGCACGACCGCGATCGCGGCGGACGTGCTCGGCAAGACGACGTAGCGGGCGATGGTGGCGCCGACGTCGGCCAGCAGCTCGGCACCGTCGATCGGCTTGGGCGTGGTGTCGGTCGGGGTGATCATGCGGCGATCCCTTCGTCACGGAAGCCACCAGTGATGGCGGCTCGAATGTCGCGGGCGGTCTGCTCGGCTTGCTGCCCCACATCGGTCAGTGCGGCGATCGCGTCGGCGTGGGTGATCGCACCGGCCGCGACCATCCGGGCAACCCGCGGGGGCTGCGGATCAACGGTGCGGGTCGAAATCACCTTTGGGAGATGATGCCGGCGCGACCGGGCGAGGTGACGCTGGCTGTAGGTGGCCGGGCGGCCACGACCTGAACAGGGGGCACCCATCGTGGCAGATCGCAACTACACGCTGTTCGTCGCCGCGTACGACGACGAAGCCTCCGCACAAGCGGACTTCACGACCATCAAGGAGCTGGACGACACCGTCGTCATGGCCGCGGTGGTCCTCTCACGTGACTCCTCGGGCCAGGTGGAGGTCAAGGAGCACGGCGGCGGCTACGTCGCCGCCGGTACGACCCTGGGCGCGGTCGGAGGGCTCGTGGTCGGATTGTTCGCCCCGCCCCTGTTGCTTGCCGGTGTGGTCGGCGCCGGGATCGGTGCCGGTGCAGGGGCCATCGCCAAGCGTCACGCGGAGAAGTCAATCGGTGTGGACGCGGAGGAGTGGCTGCCTGCCGGTTCCTCGGCGATCGCCGCGGTCGTCGACGACCTCTACCTCGACCGTGTCGACAAGGCCGTCGGCAAGGCGACCAAGAAGGTCAGCAAGGCCATCGACAAGGGCGACTACGACGCCGTCGTCAAGGCCGTCAACGAGGGCGACGAGAAGGTCATCGAGGCCGCGGAGTCCTGATCCGGACCACACCGGCAGGGGGAGCACCCGCAGACGCTGAGGAGACGGTGCCGTGCCAGCTGAACCAGACGCCCCGCGGAGGCCCCGGGTTCTCGACAAGGGCCGGATGGAAGGATTCAGCGACGGCGTCTTCGGTTTCGCCGCCACACTGCTGGTACTGGATCTCGCCGTCCGTCCGCCGGGCACGCCTCTGGAGCAGGTGCTACGCGGCTGGCCCGGCTACCTGGCCTATCTCGTCAGCTTCCTGACCATCGGGGCCGCCTGGCTCCTGCACACCGCCATGACCGACCGGCTCAGCGGGACCGATCAGTTGTTCCTGCGGTTCAACCTGCTCCTCCTGCTCGCGGTGGTCTTCCTGCCGTTCCCGACCGGGCTCATCGCAGACGCGCTGCGGGACGACGACATGAACAGTGAACGCGTGTACGTCACCATGTACGGGCTCACCCTCCTGACCATCAGCCTGCTAGGTTCCGGCCTGGACGCCTACGCCCGGCGCGAGCACCTCTACGCGGTCAAAGCGGGCGAGGAACTGCGCAGCCCACGGCGAAAGTCCCTCCGGGGCGTCATCGCGTACGCGATCGCGATCCTCATCGGCCTCGCCCTGCCGATCCTGGCGGTGGCGATCTACTTCGGTATCGCGGTGTACCTCGTGGTGCCGTTCCGGGAGGCCGCACGAGTGCTGCGCAGACGTCATAGCACTCCCCAATGAGCACCGCTCACCGGACGTGACGAACGATCCGACGCCGACCACCGAACCACGGCGTGAACCACCGGTCAACAGCGGATAATTCGGACCGGGCGAGCCACTCGCCGCCCGTCAGGCTGAGCCGACTACGGCTGACAACTCTGTTCCCAAGCTGACAGTGCGGGTTCGATTCCCGTCACCCGCTCACTGCAGAACCCCGCAGGTCAGGAGCTGGTTTCCGAGCTGCGGGGTTCGTCTCTGTCCGGGCGCGGAAACGGACCGCGTGCCCGTGACCCGCCCAACATGACCTCCAACGCGCTGTCTCGATCGCGGCAAGCCGGATCGCCGCCAACTAAACAAGCGCTCGATAGTGGGCCACGTAACGAATGGAGTCCGCAGGGCGTCGGCTCAGACAGCTCGGAGCGTTTCCTGCAAGCCAGTCACTGCGCCTTCGCCCGGGAATCGCTGCCGCAACTCTTGGTCCAGCTCGCTCGCGATCATCCGCAGATGCACCTTGCTCTGGCGGCCGTCCTTCAGCCCCTCGACGCCAAGGTCAACGGCTTGCTCCAAGTCGCCCTCCCGCCCGGCGACGAACGCCAGTGTCAGCCTGCACTCGGACACCCGCATCGGGCTCAGCTCGGTGCCGTCAGGCGCGATGTTGTCGCGAATGACAGACGTCGCGTACTCACCGGCCTGGACGTTGTCCTCGGCCATGCGGTGAATGTCCATCGAGTAGTAATCCCACTTCGCGGGATCCACCTTGAAATGGTTGTCCGGCCGATCCGGGTAAGGCAGTACCGCGAGCAGATCACGGCCGGACTCCAGCAGCGTCGACAGACCCGACTCACCAAGCCGTGCCCGCGCCTTGGCCTCCTGGGCGAGGAGCTGCACCTGAACACTGGTGCCCTCAGCAACAGCCTGCCCGCGCCTCGAAGCCTCGACTGCATGCCGGAACCGGCCTTGTGTGAGCGCGAACCAGGCGGTCATCTCTTGACCCCATCCAACGATCTCCGGATGTCCGGCCTCCGCACCGAGCTGTGCGGCCGCTACACGCGTGGACTCCGCCGCCGTGCCCATCCCGAGGTCGTACTCAACACACCCCGCGAGCAACGCAAGCCAACCGCCGGCCACCAGGAGATCCGTATGCGCCCTCAGCCCAACGGGATGGCGTAAGAGGCTACCGACGTACTGCAGCCACTCGTGAGCCTCCTGACGCAGTTCCAGTGCATCGCGCCGGTTGTACTGACAGCACAGCTCCTCAACCGTCGAATGAAGCGCCTCGATCGTGTTCGGCGTCGTATCCGAGGACTGCAAGCGTGAGACCAGTTCGGCCGTCTGCCAGGGCGTCTCGTTGAGCTTCGCTGTCGCGTCCTGGCGGGCCGCAGCAATCAGTTCGCCCTTCGCGCGCAGGGCCGAGTCACATGCTCGCGCGACCTCTTCGGTCGCGGGCTTCCGGCCGTTCTCGATGTTCGAGAGGTAGGACCGGCTGACGTGCGTTGCTCGTGCCAGGTCACCAAGCGACCACCCGCGATGGTCGCGGTACTCCTGGAGGCGGCTCCCGAACGACATAAACCCCAGTGTCACCCACGCTCTGTATCCCTGTCTCCCGATGCTGAGGGATACGCGGGAATGATCGATCCGAGGGGCCGCGTCGATGAAGATCTGGACATGACCGAAACAACGCGGGGACCCGAGAGAGACACCGCAGGGTGGCCAATCCTGCGGGCTGCACAGGACATTGACTGCGATGGGAAGAACCCCACGAGCGGCCGGAGCTGCATCCTCGGTCGCCACCATGGTTACCACCGCGATGAGACCGGCGCAGAGTGGTTGGACGACTGATGCGCCGCAACATCCGCCGCCTCCTCAACCGCTACTCGCCCTGGCGACGCGGCTAAGACGAGGGTTTGACGGAGGCATCTGGGCAGCAGCCGAGTAGGTTGACCGGCTCGCGACCGCGCGCTCCGCCGCGATCATCACGCGCATCGACGTATGAAACCTCGCAGCCCAGATTCGCAGGGAGCTGCGCCCGTAGGCTGGTCAGGTCTCAACAGTTCGTCGCGCAGACCCTGGGGAAGGTGCCCCAGGGCCTGCTCCGGGTCGAGCGTCACGCCGACTTCTTGTCCTTCTGGACCGGCATCTCGTACTTGACGAAGTTGCGACCGACAGGAGTTGTCGCGAGCGCCTTCATGCTCGCGGCGTCGATCCAGTGGGTGTGGCGCTGCGCGTGAGCCGTCCGGTGGTGACAATTCTGTTCCCAAGCTGACAGTGCGGGTTCGATTCCCGTCACCCGCTCCATAGCCCTGGCACGCTCTATCGTTTGGCGGCATGAGCTACCCGCAGCAGCCGCCGCCGCCCGAGTTTCAGCCGGCGCAGTTTCAGCCGCAGCAGCAGTTCCAGCCGCCGGGTCCGATGGGGATGCTGCACCTGACCATCCAGGGCAGCGCGATGACGTCCAACATGATTCCGCCGACGGTGCACCTGAACGGCTACCCGGTGCCGGTCAAATACGGGCGGAACGACATTCCGGTACCTGCCGGACCGCTGCACATCGACATCCACTCGCAGTGGATTCGCGTCTACGGCAAGGCAGCGCTCGACTGCACGGTGCAGCCGAACCAGGCGGTACCGGTGTTCTACGCGTCGCCGTTCCACCAGTTCACCTCCGGAAGCATCGGCCACAGCCAGGTGAAGCGGAAGGGGATCGGCGCGCTCTTCGGCATGGTCGGGGCAATCGTCGCCGTGACCTTGCTGATCGCCGTGCTCGCGGCACTCGGATGATCAAACGGTTGACCCAGGCGGCAACTGTTGCCCGGGTCAACCGCTCGCTCGCCACGGAGAGCGTGGGCTTCTAAGGAAGCTCTAAAGCCGGCTGAAACCACACCTGAGGCCGCGTTGTTTGTCTGGTCCCCACAGCGCCGGTATCCGCCCGGCGCACCCAGGGGACGAAAGGACTCACGATGATGAAACGCCTACAGCTGGCCGTGGCCTCGGTATCGCTCGCGGCACTGGTCGCGACGGGTACGGCGTCGGCGGCGACGACCGGCTCCGATCCGAAGACCGGCGGCGCGAAAGCCGCTGCCGCCGCCAAGGCGGAGGGAAAGCCGAAGCCGGGCCGGAAGGCCGAATTCGCCGCGATGGCGGCGAAGCTCGGGGTGTCGGCAAGCCGGCTCGAAGCAGCATTCGTCGCGGCCAAGAGGTCGCTGGAGGGCTCGGCCAACGTCACGCCACAGGCATTCGCCGCGGCGGTCGCGGCCAACCTGGGGCTGCCTGTCTCGAAGGTCAGGTCCGTCGTCGAACCGGTGTTACTCGAGCCCGGGCGCACTCGCGGCGGCAAGGACCACAAGGCCGGACCGGACGGCAAGCGCGGCCACAAGGACAAGGGGGCGGACGCGCCGTTCGCGACCAACGCCGCGGCGGCCCACCTGGCCACGACGCTCGGCGTCTCTCGAGCCAAGGCCATGGCCGCCGTGCCGGACCGGCGCCCTGCTACGCCTGAAACTCCCGGTCTGCGCCGAGTACGCCGAGTTCTGAGCGGTCAGCTTCCGTAGACCTCGAGTTCGACGATGCGGGAGTAGGTGTGGTCGTTGCCATCGAGGCAGAGGACCCGTACGGCGTCGGCTTTCACGGGGGCGAACGTCGACGTGACGTGCCCCACGGTGTTGCCGCGGACCTGCGCGACGGTCTGCCAACTGCCGCCGACCCGGACCTGGATGTCCCAGTCCTTCAGCCCGTTGACCCGAGCCGGGTACTTCGCGGAGTCCAGCGTGTAGAGCTCCACCCGGTTCAGCGTGGCGGGCGCGGAGAGTGCGACGTCGTACGTGTCGGGGAAGGCGGCCCGGGTGCCGTCGTTCCAGCCGGTCAGGGTGTCCCAGTGCTCGGGGTCCTTGTCGCCGTCGACGGCGCCGCAGAGGGCGAAGTTGCCGTGCGTCGAGGATGCCGTCGCCTGTTCACCGAGGGCGAGGTCGTCACCGGCACCCTTCGCCGGCAGTGGGGTGACGGTGACCGGCACGTTCACGCGGGTCCGGTCGACCTCGACGCCGATCCGGTACGTACCGGGCTTGGCGTCCCGCGGGACCCGGACCTCGACCGGGGCGGTCACCGGCTGGTCCGGGGCGACCGCGGGCAGCCAGGACGAGAACAGAGTGCGGGACAGTTGCAGCGGACCGCTCGGGTCGAGCGTCAGGTCGGCGTACCGGTCCTGGCTGCCGGTGTTGGTCATGGTCAGGTTCAAGGTGCCGGGGAAGCACGGGAGCCCGACCACGCTCAGTTGCTCCGGGGTGACGCCGACCGTCACGTCGGAGGTTGCCTTTGGCATCGAACTGGAGCCGAGCAGGGCGGCCGCCAGGAGCGTGCCGGCGGCGACGACGGTCTGCCGGGGGATCCTCATCGCTGTACCTCCGAGATGCCGGGGCGGCCGTCCTCGACGAGGAGTTTGGCGCGGGTGCTGACGGTGCCGCCTTGGACGGACACCTTGTCGACGACGCGGTAGTCGGAGGTCCAGCGCTGCGGCGTGATGCTGCAGCTGACGTAGCCGCGCTGGAAGTTGCCGAACTTCATGTGCGGGTTCTCGCGCAGCAGTGTCGCGCCGCCGGCGTCCAGGTCCTCGCCGTCGATCCCGGACGTGATCGACGTACCGACGAACTCGGCGCCGACGGTTTCCGACGCCGGGTCGGTGAAGTCGAGTTTGAGGTCCGAGGCCACGCTGCGGTGCAGATCGCCGGCGATCGACACCAGGTTGCGAACCTTCCGTTGCGCGGCGCCACCGAGAATCCGGTTCCGGGACGCCTCGTACCCGTCCCAGGTGTCCATCGGGACCAGCACCTCCGGGCCGTCCTTGGTGTCCAGCCGGGCGATCGCGGTCTGGTGCGCCAGCACGTTCCACCGGGTCTGCGAGGCGGACCAGCCATCGAGCAGCCACTTCTCCTGGGCGTCGCCGGTGATCGTCCGCGCCGGGTCGGCGGTCTCCGGACCCGGCGCCTTCGTGCCGTCGCCGTACGCCTGGTCCGACCGGTACTGACGCGTGTCGAGCACGCTGAACTCGGCCAGCCGCCCGTACCTGATCCGCCGGTAGAGCTGCATGTCCGGCCCCTTCGGCAGTTGCGCGAGCCGCAGTGGCATGTGTTCCCAGTACGCGCGGAACGCGTTGGCCCGGCGTACCAGGAACTGGGCCGGTGGCGCGCTCGGGTGGGCCTCGTCGGCCCAGTTGTCGACCACCTCGTGATCGTCGAGCGTGACGACCCACGGCGCCCGAGCGTGGGCGTTCTGGAGATCCGGGTCCAGCTTGTACGCCGCGTAGCGCTGCCGGTACTCGTCCAGCGTCACGGTCTGCTGGGTGATGTACGGCTCGTTCGAGTGCGGCCGGATGCCGCGGTCGATCCCGAACTCGTAGATGTAGTCGCCGAGGAAGAACACCACGTCGTGCTCGCGCGCGGCCATGTCGGCGTACGCCGTGTACCAGCCCTCCCACCACGCCTGGCAGGAAGCGAAGGCCAGCGACAGTTCGGGCACCACCGCGTCGGCCGCCGGTGCGGTCTTGGTGCGACCGACCGGGCTGAGCTGCCCGTCGACGCGGAAGCGGTACCAGTAGTGCCGCCACGGCTGTAGTCCGCGGACGTCGACGTGGACCGAGTGACTCGCCTCGGGTCCGGTCCGCGCGGTCCCGTGGCGCACCACCCGGCGGAACTGCTCGTCCTCGGCGACCTGCCACTGCACCTCGACCGGTCGCCGATCCATCCCACCGAACGGCGCGAGTGGGTCAGGGGCCAGCCGTGTCCAGATCACCACCGCGTCCGGCAACGGATCGCCGGACGCGACGCCGAGGGTGAACGGGTCCCGCCGGTCGGGCCGGCCCGTCCATCCCGCGGCCGCGGATCTGATCTCCGGAAGACCTCCGGTCAACGCGAGCGCCGCCGCTGCTCCGCTGACGGTGAGGAAGTTGCGTCGTGTACTCCGCATCGGCATCCACCCACCCGATCATCCCGAGGTGATCACATCTGTAACGGGAGATTACGAGAAGTTCACACGAGGTGGTGGGAAAATGACCGATATCGGTCTACTTGGCGATCTTGCTCGCCGGCGGCGCGGTGATGCGCACCGGCTTGTTGTAGTCGGTCATCGACAGCTTCATCGAGATCCCCAGGTCCTCGAACCGCACCTGGCGGACCAGGTGCTGGGCGTCCAGTAGGAGCTCGTAGGACACCGTCTCCGGTGCGCCCGCGGGGACCGCCGTACCGGCTGTCTTCAGGGCCTTGGCGGTGTTGACGGTGACGACGTACCGCTCGAGCTTCTTGCCGGCGATCGTCTGCGTGCCGGTGTATCTCACGCCGACCAGCGCGGAGCTGAACGAGGAGAAGAGCTTCGTCGGGTCGCCGCTGTCGACCAGCGACCGGATCTGCATCGCGTCCGCGCCGCCGACCTTCTTGTACTTGCCGGTCGGTGAGAACCCGGGCGCCGACACGTAGAGCGTCTTGCCGACGAGCAGGATGTGCGCCTGCTGCCCACCGAGCGCCGCGCCGGTGGCGCGCACCGACATCGCGAGCGGCTTCGCGGTCTGTACGCCGTCCATCGTCATCACGGTGCTGCCGTTGGCCGACATCGTGCCGGTGATCCGCCAGGACTTCTGCTTGGTGAGGGCGGTGTTCATCGCCGGGACGAACGAGATCCGGTTCAGGTGCGCGGCCGGAGCCTGCTTGAGCGGCGCGGCCGTGGTGGGCTTCGAGTCAGTGACCTCAGCTGGTGCCGACGGGCGGTAGCCGGTGGGCTTTGCCTCGTGGTTGCAGGCGGCCAGCCCGAGAGCGAGTGGTACGGCGGCGACAGTGGCGATCGCGGCGCGGAGCTTCATGCTGTTGTTCCTCCCCAGGTGATGCAGCCGGAGGATCTTATGGTCTGGACCGCCTGGGGAGGAAGAGTTTTGCACCTAGTTGCAGGTCAGCTTTCCGCGCGCTTTACAGAGGCGAGGAGCAGTTGGGAGATGTCCTGGACCTCGACCTCTTCGCGGGCCGAGCCGTCGGCCTGCTTCGCGGTCAGCCCGTCGGACAGCATCACCCGGCAGAACGGGCAGCCGGTGGCGATCTTGTCGGCGCCGGTCTCGACCGCCTCGGTGGTCCGGTTCAGGTTGATCCGGGTGCCGACCTTCTCCTCCATCCACATCCGCGCGCCACCCGCGCCGCAGCAGAACGACTTGGTCTGGTTCCGCGGCATCTCGGCGTACTCCGCGCCCGGGATGATGTCGAGCAGTTCGCGCGGGGCGTCGTACACCTGGTTGTGGCGGCCGAGGTAGCACGGGTCGTGGTACGTGATCTTCTGGCCGTTGAGCGAGCTGTCGGCCGGGGCGACCGGGGTCAGCTTGCCGTCGCGGACCAGGCGGTTCAGCAACTGGGTGTGGTGGATGACGTCGAGCTCGACGCCCAGCTGGGAGTACTCGTTCTTCAGCGTGTTGAAGCAGTGCGCGCAAGTGGAGACGACCTTGCGGACCTTGGTCTCCTTGAAGACCTCGGCGTTCTGCATCGCGAGCTGCTGGAAGACGAACTCGTTGCCGGACCGGCGGGCCGGGTCACCGGTGCAGGTCTCACCGTCACCCAGGACGGCGAACGAGACGCCGGCGATGTTCAGCAGTTCGGCGACCGCCTGCGTGGTCTTCTTCGCGCGGTCCTCGAACGCGCCGGCGCAGCCGACCCAGAACAGGTAGTCGACCTCGTCCAGCGACTCGACGTCGGTGCCGACCTGCTTGACCTCGAACGGCAGGTCCTTGGCCCAGTCCATCCGGCCGGACGGGTTCATGTTCCACGGGTTGCCCTTGTTCTCCAGGCCCTTGAACAGCCCGTTGAGCTCGGACGGGAACGACGACTCGATCAGCACCTGGTACCGGCGCATGTCCATGATCGCGTCGACGTGCTCGATGTCGACCGGGCACTGCTGTACGCACGCGCCACACGACGTACACGCCCACAGTGCCTCTTCGTCGATCACCGCGACATCCGCGGGGCCGACCAACGGTTTGTCCTGCTCGGCGAGGACCAGCTCGGGCAGCGACTTGCGCGCGTCGTCGTCAGCGGCCAGCAGGTACGGCGCCTTCGCGTAGGCGTGCTCGCGCAGGCCCATCATGATCAGCTTCGGCGACAACGGCTTGTCGGTGTTCCACGCCGGGCACTGCGACTGGCACCGCCCGCACTCGGTGCAGGTGGTGAAGTCGAGCAGGCCCTTCCAGGTGAAGTCCTCGACCTTGCCGACGCCCAGCGCGGCGTCCTCGTCGAGCTCCTCGATGTTCTCGAAGTCGATCGGGGCGCCGTTGACCATGATCGGCTGCAGCGCGCCCAGCGCGGTACCGCCGTCGGCCTCGCGCTTGAACCAGATGTTCGGCCAGGCGGTGAACCGATGCCAGGCGACGCCCATCGTGGCGTTCAGCGAGATCGTGATCATCCACGCGAACGAGATCAGGATCTTGATCATCGCGACCAGGTAGACCGCGTTCTCCAGGCCCTGCTCGCTCAGTCCGCCGAACAGGCCGGTGCCGATGAAGAACGTCGTCGGGAAGTGGAACTTCGACGCGCCACTGAGCTCGTACTCGAGCCCGCGCAGCAACAGGATGCAGATCAGTACGCCGAGGATCGTGTACTCGACGTAGTACGCCTGCCAGGACGTCGAGCCGTAGAACCGCGACGAACGCGGGTGGTCGCCCTTCGGCAGGTGCATCAGCCGGTAGATCATCAGGCCGACGATCGAGATCAGGCCGGTCCAGGTGAGTGCCTCGCTGACCCACTCGAACACGAACCAGTGGCCGATCACCGGCAGCGCCCAATGCGGGTCGAACAGCTGCCCGAACGCGGTCACCAGGGTGAGGAACAGCCCGATGAACCCGAACGCCACGAACCAGTGCATCACCCCGATGTGGCTCCACTGCAGCATCCGGGTGTGGCCGAGACTCTCCTTGACCAGCGTGACGGTCCGGCTGCCCGGTTTGTCCGTTCGGCCGGCCGGCTGCCCGAGCTTGATCACAGACACGATGTACCCGATCGTCCTGCCGAACAGTGCGACAGCGACGAGCGTCACCGCGAGCGAGACGACGATGGCGAGGATCTGCATACCAGCGATGTTATTGGTTGGTTACTCGCGAGTCATGTCCATGCGGCGATCGTCACCCGCGTGTTCCACATCACCCGGTCAGCGACCGTGGCCGCCACGATCGCGCGGCGCCTTGTAGACACCCGCTTTTGCTGCGGCCTCTGGAGCGGTGACCGCTCCGGCCGCTCCGGCCGCGAGCGACGACGCCGGCCCAGCCGCCGCCGCAGCCGCCGCGCCAGCCGCAGCCCCGCCAGCCGCAGCCCCGCCGCCAGCCGCCCCAGCGCCGCCTGCGGCAGACCCGCCAGCCGCCGCCTCAGCGCCGCCTGCCGCAGCACCCGCTGCGGCACCGGCACCAGCCGCAGCGCCCGCACCCGCCGCGGTGCCGGCTGCAGCGCCGACACCCGCGGCGGGACCGCTCGTACCCGCTGCAGCGGCTGCTCCGGCCGCAGCTGCGGCGCGGTCGCTCGTCTGGGCGGGGCCTTCGTTGGCGTTCCGGAGCCGTTCCGCGAATTCCTCGGACATCTGGGGCTTGATCACGCCGCGGAGGTCGCTGATCCGGACCTGAACGTCAACCGGCGCGGGGTTCTCGATCGAGACGTTCGCCAGGCCGGTGCCAGAGTTGAACTGGTGCCTCTCCCCACCCGTGACCCAGGCCGTGATGGTCCCGCTGTCGGTGCGCACCTGACTGGTGTCCGCCGAGAGGTTCTCGATGTCGATGTGGCCTTCGCCGGTCTTGACCACCAGGTTGCGGGTGGCATCGCCGATCCGGACGCGGCTGCCCGTCGCCTCCACCTCGATGTCGGCGGCCCGGCCGATGACGACGTGGTCGTTGCCGTCGAACGGGGTCTGGTTCCGGACGACAACCTTGTCCGCGTAGCTGACCCGCACCGATCCGCCGACGGTCTCGGCCTGCACGTTGGTGGCCTCGTCGATGGTGATCGAACCGTACGTCGTCTTGACCGTCGCGGCAGCGAGCCCGCGCGGCCCGGTCGCCACGACGTTCGCGCCGTGCGTGGCGATGTCCAGCGTGCTGCCCGGCCGCACCACTGCCTCGACATCGACCGCCGACCCCGAGCGCGGATCGACGCCCGGCGTCTCGAGGTCCACCGTCAACTGCCGGTCGTCCTCGTCCCAATGCAGCTTCGCCTCGGCGATCGCGTCGGCCGACACACCGGTCGCATCGGCGGTGAGGATCCGGACCGACGGGTGCGTGCAGGTCGGGTCGACCCTGACCTGGACGGTTCCGTTCCGGTCGCGCAGCCCGACCTTCAGCGTGACCGGGCCTTCGGTGTCGGCGGTGCGTTCTCTTTCGGCCATTCGCCGAGGGTAGGGGGACGGGAGGTCACGATGAGTGAGATCTCGTCGTGAAGGAATCGACACAGAGCGTTACGGACAACTCGTTGCGGCCGTACTAGACCAATCCGTAAGTTTCCAACCACTGCAAACGCAGTACCTGTCAATCGGTTTCAGTGGGAGAGAGTCATGCGTGTTCGTCGAGGAATCGCTGCCGGCCTGCTGCTCACGACCGGTCTGGTCGTCCCGGCTGTCGCGACTGCGGCGCCGGCCGCGGCCAAGAAATGCGACACCAACGAGGTGAACTGGTACGCCAAGGGCGGCCACGAGGTGTACGTCGGGACCAACCTCTACAGCGACTGGATGGAGGGGCCCGGGCGGATCACGTACCAGAAGACGGCGACGTCGGAGTCGAACTCGTCCTGGACCGGTGATCTCGGGGTGAGCATCCCGTTGGTGATCGCGGAGATCCAGAACAAGTACGCGAAGACCGTGGGCAAGTCCCACTCTGTCACCGACAGCTGGTCGTACACGGCCGAGGTCCCGGCCAACAAGGTCCGGCGGCTGCATCAGCTCAAGCAGTCGTGGCGCGTTCAGGTGGTGCGCTGGAAGTACACGAAGTCGGACTGCAGCGCGACCAAGGAACTCAGCAACAAGACCGCCACCTTCCCCACCAAGAACAACGACTACATGTGGATCCTGGTGGGGCGGGAGTAAGGAACAAAGGCGGAGGGTGGGTGGTCGTGGATCCTGGTCGGGCGCGAGTGAGGGGTTAGTCGACGAGGCGGTTCAGTCGGGCGGCGACCGCGGCGTGCCGCGGGTCGTCGGCCGGCAAGAAGGCCTCGAGCGACTCGAAGATCTCCAGGTCCTCGGCGCCGGTCGACGTCTGCGCGAACGTCCACAGCGCGTCGGCGCTGCGGGCATCGAGGGCCGCGCGGCGCAACGTCGCGTCCAGTTCGTCGCGTTCGGCCCGGAGCGCGGGTGCGTCCGAGCGCGCGAGCAGCGGACCCCCGTACGCCGTCAGAGACTTCTGCAGGTCGCCGTCGCGGAGCGCAGTCTGTACGTCGGTCACGTCGCTGGTCACGTCCGCGATGATCCGGTACGGCTTGGTGTCGAGGACGCCGCCACCGAGCAGGTTCCGCAGCCGGTGCATCTCCGCGCGGACCGTGGTCGGGTTGCCCTCGTCGCCGTACAGCTGAAGCATCAGCTGCTCGGCGGTCAGCCCCGACGGATGCAGTAACAACAGCGCGAGTACTTCGGCCCGCCGCAGCGTCAGCGCGATCTCGCGGCCGCCGACGACCGCGATCGGCTGACCGGAGCCGAGGAGCTTCAGGCGCAACGACGGTCGCGAACGGCGGACCGGCGTACCGGGCATGCGGAGCAGGTAGCCCTCGTCGAGTCGCTCGACCAATCCTTCGCGGCCGTCGCCGAGATCGATGCGGTCGGCACCCTCTGGTACGACGAGGCGGTCGGGCAACCATTCGAGGGGCTGGACCGCGAGCACCCGGCCGGTCGGGGTGAGCAGTGCGCCGGGCGCGTCGCCGAGCGCCATCAGGTGCCGCATGTTGCGGGCGCGCAGCATCTCGTCGGCCGCGGCCATCCGGACCTTCAGCTGTCCCTCGGCGAGCTGCGCCGCCGCGGTCACCAGCGCGACCATCGCGGGATGGACGGTCCGCAACGGTCCGGAGACGTCGACCGCACCGAGCAGCTTGCCGGTGTCGGGATCGTGCACCGGCGCGGCGGCACAGGTCCATTCGTGGATCCGGCGGACCAGGTGTTCGGCGGAATAGATCTGCACAGGTTCACCGACCGCGAGCGCCGTACCCATCCCGTTGGTGCCGATCTGGTCCTCGGACCACACCGCGCCCTCCGACAACGCGATCCGGTCCGCCTGGCGTTTCACGTCCGACGCGCCCTCGCGCCACAGGATCGTTCCGCGCGCGTCGGTGATGATCATGATGTGCGACGCCTCGTCGGCGATCGTGGTCAGCGTCTGCCGGAGCACCGGAAGGACCGCCTGCAACGGATGGTTGTCGCGCAGCGCCGCGAGGATCTCGTCGTCGACCACGACCGGCGGCTGGTCGAGTTCGGGATCGACCGCGGCGGCGAGTGAGCGCTCCCAGGACGCGGCGACGAGCGGACGTGGCGCGCCCGGCACGCGGCCGCCGCCGAGCACCTCGTCGTACAACTCGCTCAGTCGGCGAGCCCGCTCCGGTTGGTCCATGACGCCTCACTTCGAGCCGCATCTGCAGTGTGCAACGTTCGTGCAACGTCCGGCTTACTAGCTTCGGGTCCAACGTCGCGGTGTCAAGGAGGACCTATGACGATCTTCGCAGCTCCCGGGCAGGATGGCAGCCCGGTCGCGTTCAAATCGCGCTACGAGCACTACATCGGTGGTGAATGGGTGCCGCCGGTCAAGGGCGGATACTTCGAGAACCCGACCCCGGTCACGGGCGAGAACTTCACCGAGATCGCCCGCGGGACGTCGGAGGACGTCGAGGCCGCGCTGGACGCCGCGCACGGTGCGGCGCCGGGCTGGGGGCGGACGTCACCGGCCGAGCGGGCCAACATCCTGAACAAGATCGCGGACCGGATCGAGGCCAACCTCGAACTGCTCGCGGTCGCCGAGAGCTGGGACAACGGCAAGGCGGTCCGCGAGACGCTGGTCGCCGACATGCCGCTCGCGATCGACCACTTCCGGTACTTCGCCGGTGCGCTGCGGGCCCAGGAGGGCTCGGTATCGGTGATCGACGACGACACGATCGCCTACCACTTCCACGAGCCGCTCGGCGTGGTCGGGCAGATCATCCCGTGGAACTTCCCGATCCTGATGGCGGTCTGGAAGCTGGCGCCTGCGCTCGCGGCCGGCAACGCCGTCGTACTGAAGCCGGCCGAGCAGACCCCGGCCTCCATCCACGTGCTGATGGAACTCATTCAGGACCTGCTCCCGCCGGGCGTGGTGAACATCGTCAACGGGTTCGGCGTCGAGGCCGGCAAACCGCTTGCCTCCAGCAACAGAGTGGCCAAGGTCGCGTTCACTGGTGAGACCACGACCGGCCGGCTGATCATGCAGTACGCGTCGGAGAACATCATCCCGGTCACCCTGGAGCTCGGCGGCAAGAGCCCGAACGTGTTCTTCGCCGACGTCGCCTCGTCGAAGGACGACTTCTACGACAAGGCGCTCGAGGGCTTCACGATGTTCGCGCTGAACCAGGGCGAGGTCTGCACCTGCCCGTCCCGCGCGCTGATCCAGTCGTCGATCTACGACGGGTTCCTCGCCGACGCGACCGCGCGCACCCAGGCCGTCAAGCTCGGCAACCCGCTGGACACCGACACGATGATGGGCGCGCAGGCCAGCAACGACCAGTACGAGAAGATCCTCGCCTACATCGGGATCGGCAAGGAAGAGGGCGCCCGGGTGGTCACCGGCGGCGGCAAGGCCGAGCTCGGCGGCGACCTGGCCGGTGGGTACTACATCCAGCCGACCATCTTCGAGGGCGACAACAAGATGCGGATCTTCCAGGAGGAGATCTTCGGTCCGGTCGTCGCGGTGACGAAGTTCGACGACTACGCCGACGCGATGAAGATCGCCAACGACACGCTCTACGGTCTGGGCGCGGGCGTCTGGTCGCGCGACATCAATACGGCGTACCGAGCCGGGCGGGAGATCCAGGCCGGCCGGGTCTGGACGAACAACTACCACGCGTACCCCGCGCACGCGGCGTTCGGCGGCTACAAGAACTCGGGCATCGGCCGGGAGAACCACAAGATGATGCTCGACCACTACCAGCAGACCAAGAACCTGCTGGTCAGCTACAGCCCTTCGAAGCTCGGGTTCTTCTGATCCGATGGTCGAGAAGGTGCTGCTCACCGACGAGGCGGCGGATCTGCTGCGTCGCCTCACCGACATGCACGGTCCGCTGATGTTCCACCAGTCCGGTGGCTGCTGTGACGGCAGTTCGCCGATGTGTTTCCCGGACGGTGAGTTCAAAACGGGGTCAGCGGACGTGCATCTCGGTGATCTGTCCGTCGACGGTCTGGACAAGCCGATCGGCTTCTGGATGTCAGCGAACCAGTACGAGTACTGGAAGCACACCCAGCTCACCGTCGACGTGGTGAAGGGCCGCGGCAGCGGATTCTCCGTGGAAGCCCCCGAGGGCGTCCGCTTCCTGATCCGCTCCCGTCTCTTCACCGACACCGAGTCCGCGGAACTGGGACTCCTCTGATCGAGTGCCGACCGTCCGGTGGCGTTGCCGGGCGGCCGGCACTCCTCCATGTCTAGGTGGTGATCACCAACGGCTGCCCGTGGTGGATGAGGCTGTCGACCGGGTGCACCGTGCCGTCGACGTGGACGGCTTGCAGGTCGAGATGGCCTGACTTGCAGTCGATGGTGAGAGTGGCGCCGGCCCGCGTCGCCACACCCCAGCCGGTGTTCGTCGTGAACGGGAAGTTCCAGTCGTCCGACGCTCGGCTGAGGGCCAGTGGCGCGAAGCTGACCGTGCTGGTGATTGCGTTGTAGCGGTAGCCGGTGAGGGCTTCCAGAACGGACCAGCCGGCGGCGTTGCGGATGTAGTGGTCGCCGCATTCGATCGGGTTGAACGGGTTGCGGCGCGTGCCGTCGTACCGAGCCCAGAGGCCTTGCAGGATGGACATTCCTTCGTCAGTGAGTCCTTCGTAGAGGCAGTGCGCCGCGACCTGGTACTCCGAGCCGGTCCACACCTCGTCGCAGTACCGCGTGGGGATGTCGGGGCGACCGCCGTGCGGCCAGGTGCACATCAGGAGACCGGTGTCGTCGCCGTCCGCGAAGACGCGGTACGGGTGGTCGAAGTCCTGGAAGCCGGTGCGCAGGTTGTGCCGTACGACGTTGCGCAGCGCGGTCTTCACGTGGTCCTCGGGGAGGACGTATCCGAGGTCGAGCTGGTGCGCCCACCACTGACCGATCAGCTGGTCAGCGAGGCACCCGTCACCCCATTGGAAGTCGCGTGTCTCGTCAGGGTCGAGGATCTGCCGGTAGTACTCGCCGGTGAACAGCAACTCGTCGTACGCCGTGCTGCCGGTCTCGAAGAGTGCCCTAAAGGATTTGGCGTCCTCACCGAGCAGCAACGCCATCTCCTCGGCGGCACGCAGCGCAGCAAGCCACAGCGTGCCCATGAACGAGTTGACGCCACAGAGGTCGATGTCGTGCGTGCTGGGCTGGATACCCCGCAGTACGCCGTCCCGTAGCCACTTGCCGTGGATGTGGTCGAGCAGCCGGACCACGTTAGGCCAACGGTGCGCCAGCCATTCCAGTCCGGCTCCTTGACGCACCTCGCGGTACGTCTTGAGTACGTTGCCCAGCATCCCGTCCAGCGCGGGCTCTTCCGGTCCGCCGATCACCACGTCCCACAGTTGCCTCATGTAGAGCGGTGCGCGCACCCGGTGCGGGATGTACCCTTCCGGTGCGTGCATCACGTCGTACTCCGTGTCGCGCATGTTCTGCTCGAGGGACGGGAAGAGGCGGGACAGCGTCTGCTCGTAGTTCCACACGTGTGTGCAGTTGAGCGGACACGAGCCGCCGTACCTACCGCCCCACATCACCGTCGACGCGCCAAGCACACCCTCAAACCCGAGTACGTCGCCCTGCGCTGTCTGAAAGACAGTCGGACTGCGTACGTCGGCCGCCAGTGCAGCGAGTCGGGTCCCGGCCTCACCCGGCAGACTGCTCGACTCGAACGCCTCAGTCCACCGAGCGGTCTGGTCCCGGAGCTCGTCCCACCGCGGCAGGAACGCCTCGGCCGCGGCGACCGCGTCGGGCGTGCGTGCGGTGTAGGCATTGCCCAGCCAGAACCGGCTGTGCCCGTACTCCGGATGCGGGCCGAACTGGTTGAAGTCGACATATCGGTTCGGGAAGTGCCACGCGATCAGGAACCGGACCTGCGTGGTCTCACCGGGGCCCAGGTCGAACGGCACCGCCAACCCACCGTTCCACGTGCTGCCCGGCGCGCTCGCCCCACTCGCCGGCGTCACCGGACCGTTGAGGAAGGCAACGAATTCGTCCGGGCGGGACCATTGCGGGTGCGCCAACGCGTCCGCGCCGTCGGTCGCCAGGACGAGCTGACCGGCACCCGGGTGGTCCGCGGGCAGCGAGCCGTTCTCGAGGACTAGCGCGGTCGACTCGCTGGTACGGCGGACGCGGTTCGTGTTGCCGCCGTACAGGCTGCACGCGACCCCGTCGATCGGGCTGACACCGTCCCAGCCGACGGAGTTCTGCAGCGCGGCAGCCAACTTGCCGTGGACGGCGATCTCGCCTGGGTTGCGGAGCGTGAAGGTGAACGCGACGACTGGCTGCGAGCTGGCGGCGGCGTCCGACGGCACCAGCGGGTTGAAGACGTCCAGACCGATCTCGATCGGGAGATCGGTGTCGTAGTCCACATGTGCCTGTGGATAAGTGGCAGTCACCTTCGTCGAACCGATCGGCCGGAGGAGCTCGTGCAGTCGTTGCTCGCCGGCGGGGACCACGTCGTCGGTCACCAGCGGAGTGTCGGAGGGATCTGCCGGCGGACCTTGCACCAGCCGGACCTCGTCCAGCGGCGGCTCGATGCGGGAGAGACGCAGTGCGAAGAAGCTGTCCGGTACGTGGCCCTCGTGGTTGCCGACGTTGTGCAGCTGCCACTGACGCAGCGCACCGTTGCCCGCGAGGGCGAGAGTGCCGGTACCGAGACCTCCCAGCGGCAGTGCGAAGTGTCGAAGGTTGTCACCGGTGTAGTGCATGGTTCTCCGTCCCATAGGAAGTCCAGGTGCCTGCGGAGGCGAACAACGCCACCGGACCGGGGGCGAGCAACAGCAGCGAGGCAGTCACGGAGGTACCGACGAGCACAGCGACGAAAGCCAGTGCGAGCACCCCCAGCGGTACGAGCGGTGCTCGCGAGACCAGGTGCAGTGCGGTGAACCAGAGCTGTTTGCCACGCAGTCCACCGCTCACACGGAGACTGAACGCGTAGCAGGAAGCCAACAGCAGCAGGACACTCGCACAGCAGCTCACAGCGAGCGGTACGGCGAAGACCGGGCCGGTGTGCAGATGCCAGTTGAGCAACGCCAGAGCGGCGACCGCACCGGGAACGATGGCCACGGCAGCGCCGGCCAGACCGTGCTGCTTGAGGTGCCGTAGCAACAGCAGTACGCCGCCGCGGTCGCGGCGCACCACTGAGTCAGTCGTCGCGATGACGGCGGCCCACACTGGCCCGACCAAGACTGCGAGCAGGAGAACGCTGAGCGGGGTGACCCCTGGCAGAAGCAGTACGACGACCGCGGACGCCGTACAGACGAGGGCTCCGGACGCGGCCAGCAGGGGGAGTTCGTGCCAGATGGCTTTGAAGGCTGTCGGTAGGTGGTCGGTCATGCGCGGAGGCCAGTCGACGCGATGGACGCGATGAACGAGCGCTGGAAGATCAGGAACAGCACCAGGATCGGCAGCACCACCATCGTGATCGCGGCGAACAGGACGACCGCCGGACCGCCGCCGACGGCGCCCTGCAGTGACACCAGGCCGACCGGCAGCGTCATCTTCTCCGGTGACGACAGGAAGATGTACGGCCAGAAGAAGTTGTTCCAGGACGCCTCGAACACGAAGATCCCGAGCGCGGTCAGGCCCGGCCGCGCCAGCGGCAGGATCACCCGGAACAGGATCCAGAAGTGCCCGGCGCCGTCCATGATCGCCGCCTCGTCCAGCTCCCGCGGGATCGACGAGATGTACTGCCGCAGGAAGAAGATCCCGAACACGTTCACCAACGCCGGAAGCCAGATCGCCACTGTCGTGTCGACCAGGTGCAGCCAGCGCATCATGATGAAGATCGGTACGACGGTCAGCTGCACCGGCACCACCAGCGCCGCCAGCAGCGCCGAGAAGATCTGGTCCCGCCCCGGGAACCGCAGCCGGTTGAACGCGTACGCCGCCAGCGCACTGGTGAGCAATGCGCCCGCGGTCGTGATCACCGCGATCTGCAGACTGTTCCACGCCATCTGTGCGAACGGGATCAGCCCCGGCACCTGCTGGAAGTTCTGCAGCGTCGGCGGACTCGGGATCCACCGCGGCGGCAGTTGGAACGCGTCGATCGGCTCCGACAACGCGTTCACGATCAGCCAGACCAGCGGCGCGATCATCAACACCCCACCGAGCACCAGCACGAGATCGAGCAGCTTGCCCTTCACTGGTGGACCCACCGTCGACTGAGGCGGAACTGGAGGCCGGTCACGATCATGATCACCACGAAGAGCACCAGCGACAGTGCCGCGGCGTACCCGACCTCGAAGGACTGGAAGCCCTTCTCGTAGGTGTACTGCACGATGCTCCGGGTGGCGCCGTCCGGGCCGCCCTGGGTCATGATCACCATCGGGTCGAAGATCTGGAACGCGCCGATGAACGTGATCACGGTCGCGAAGAAGATCGTCGGCGACATCACCGGCAGCGTCACGCCCCAGAACCGCCACCAGGCGTTCGCGCCGTCGACCCGGGCCGCCTCGAGCAACTGCGACGGCACGGTCTGCAGGCCGGCCAGCAGAATGATGAACGTGTACCCGATCGTGTGCCACCAGTCCACGACGATCAGCGTCGGCAGCGCCCAGGTCGGCGAGGCCAGCCAGTTCGTCGTCGCCGAGAGGTAGAAGTTCGCCAGGCCGAAAGCCGGATCCAGGACGTACTTCCAGATCAGCGCGACCGCGGCCCAGGAGATCAGGAACGGGAAGAAGTACGCGGTCCGGACGAAGTACTTCGTTCCGCGGGTCATCGTCCGGTGGACGCCGAGCGCGAGCAGCATGCCGACGCCGATGTGCGTGACCACCGAGGCGAGCGCGAAGACGAAGGTGTTGATCACCGCGCGAATGGTCGCGGAGTCGGACACCAGTTGCTTGAAGTTGTCGAGGCCGGCGAATTCCGGCGTACTCAGCAGGTCCCAGTGGAACAGGCTGAGGCCGAACGCGGCGACCAGTGGGAGCGCGACGAAGAGCAGGAAGAGCAGGACGGCCGGGCTGATGAACAGGTAGCCCGGCAACCAGTCCCGACGCTGGGGTTTCAGACCAACCCCTCCAGCGTGGTCTGCGCCTTGCCGAGCGCGTCGCCCGGCGCGGCGTTGCCGGTCAGGACCTGCTTCCAGCCGTCCTCGATCGCCTTCTGGATCGCGGCGCCCTTGTCCGGCGACGGGATCGGCGTCGCGTAGCTGAGCGCCTGGTAGAGGTACTCCGTCCCCTTCGGCGCGTCGGTGAGGAACGACTGGCTGTTCGCGATCGACTTCCGGGCCGGGACGATGGTGCCGCCGAGCTGGGCGAACGTCGACGAGCCTTCCTTGGAGATCAGGAACTTGATGAACGTCCAGGCGTCGTCCTTCTTCTTCGACGCTTTCAGGATCGGGTACCCGTTCCAGCCCACCGGTGAGCCCTGCTCGACCTTGGTCGGCCACGGCACGATGCCCATCTTCGTGGTCGCCTTCAGGTTCCGGATGCTGATGATCGGCCAGCGGCCGCCGCCGAACATCGCCAGCTTGCCCTGCGCGGCCGCGGTGAACGCGTCGAACGTGCCACCGGGCGGCGGCGACAACTTGTCGGCGACCAGCTTCCGGTTGAACTCGGCCGCCTCGATCGCCTTCGGGTCGTCGAACGTCGGCTTCGACCAGTCCTCGCTGAAGCTGCTGGTCCCGTTGGTGAGCAGCCAGGGCATGATCGCCGCGAAGTACGCCGAGTCCGCGGCGTACCCGAAGGCTCCGGTCTTGGCCTTGATCTGCTCACACGCGTGCCGGAAGTCGTCCCACGTCCACTTCGCCGTCGGCTCCGGTACGCCGGCCTTCGCGAACAGATCCTTCGAGTACCACATGCACATCGTGTTGAACTCGCCCGGCAGGTAGTACGTCTTCCCGTCGGTGGAGGCGTACTTCTTGTCCCACTCGATCAGGTTCGGGTCCATGTCGGCGTAGTACTCGTCGATCGTCGACTGGTCCTTCTTGATGTAGTCGTCGAGTGGTGCGAGCAGGCCCTTGGACGCGAACAGCCGCTGGCCCTCGGTGGCGATCTGGATGACGTCCGGGACCTGACCGCCGGCGATCCGGGTGGACAGCTTGTTGAAGAAGTCGCCCCAGTTCGACAGCGGGATGCCCTCGGCCTTGAGCTTGATCTCCGGGTGCTGCTCGGTGAACTTCGCGAACAGCTTGTTCCAGGTCGCCTGCTGCTCGGCGGTGCCCATGTAGACGAACGACAGTTCCTTCGACGAGGACCCACCGCCGCCACTGCTGCCACCACCACACCCGGCCAGCGTGGCGGCCAGCGCAGTACCACCGGTGGCCTGGAGGAAGCGTCGCCGATTGAGCAGGGGCTGATCCATGACCGTTCCTCCAGAGCGGGGAAATCGATTTCTCAGAAGTTCCCGGCAGCATAGCCCCGGCGGCCGAAACCGTGTCAAGGGTCGGACGCCCGGAAACTCAGGGGGAATCCTTCACTCCCGCCTGGTGGCTCGCGGGCCGCGCCACCAGGCGGAAAACCGGATCCGGCCGGGGCGGGTGTCACGGGTCCACCCATGACATTTGTCAGCGGTCCGACCGCTGGCCTCCGGGACCGCGACGGACGGACGATGCGAGGACCCCCACAACCGCCGGCCTCCGCCCAGCCGGCCGAACGGACTGCACGCGGAGGCCTGCCCAACCTCGAGGAGTCCTGTTGAGGCAACGGATTCTCGTGTCCGCCCTGGGCGCCGGCGCACTCGCCGTCGTCGGACTGACCGCCCCCGCACTGACCGCGTCGGGCGCCGTCACGGGCCCGACCCCCTACACCGCCGGGAAGCACGCCGCCAAGGTGTGCTCGGCAACCAAGTCCGCGCACACCGCGGTGTGTGACGCGATCAAACTCGTCAACGACAAGGGCGTCGCCCCGACGTCCACCGCGCCGCCGGCCACCGGACTCACCCCGACCGGCCTGCAGGACGCGTACAAACTCAAGGGCCTGAAGGCCGCAGGCCGCACCGTCGCGATCGTCGACGCGTACGGCTACCCGAACCTGGAGCGCGATCTCGGCGTCTACCGCAAGCAGTTCGGCCTCGGCGACTGTACGACGGCCAACGGCTGCCTGCGCGTGATCAACCAGACCGGCGGGACCTCGCTGCCGAAGTTCAACGTCGGCTGGGCCGGCGAGCAGGCGCTCGACGTCGACGCGGTCTCGGCCGCGGCGCCGGACGCGAAGATCGTCGTCGTCCAGGCCAAGTCGGCCAGCTTCGCCGATCTCGGGACCGCGGTGCAGACGGCCGCGAAGCAGCCCGGCGTCGTGGCGATCTCGAACAGCTACGGCGGCGGCGACGCGGACGACACGACGTACGGCAGCTACTACAACCACCCGGGGATCGCGGTCACCGCGTCCACCGGCGACAACGGGTACGAGGGCGGCAGCTATCCCGCGTCCTCGGCGTACACGACGGCCGTCGGCGGTACGTCGTTGGTTGCCGCGAGCAACTCGCGCGGCTGGAGCGAGAGCGTGTGGAGCGGCGCCGGCTCGGGTTGCTCGACGTACAACGCGGCTCTGAGCGCGGCGTCCTCGTTCGACACCGGATGCTCGAAGCGAGCGATGGCCGACGTCTCCGCGGCCGCCGACCCGGGCAAGGGCGGGATGGCGATCTACTACCCGACCAGCAAGACGGCGTCGACGTGGGCGCAGTTCGGTGGCACCAGTGAGGCGGCGCCGATCATCGCCGCGGTCTACGCGCTGTCCGGCAACACGGCCGGGTACGCGAACGCCGCGCCGTACGCGCACCCGGGCTCGCTGTTCGACGTGACCAGCGGCAGCAACGGCACCTGCCCGACGACCCAGTGGTGCAACGCCCGGGCCGGCTGGGACGGCCCGACCGGCCTCGGTACGCCGAACGGCGCCGGCGCTTTCTGATCCAGCGACACCGGTAGTGATCGGATGGTGGCTGTGCGCAACATTCCGATCACTACCGGTACTGTTCCGAGCACGAAGGACAACCCTCGACTCCAGGGCATTCCGGAGATTTCTCTTCCCCGGGAGCCCCGGCGGGCTTAATGTCAGCCCCCGGGACGGGTCGTGGAGGGCGATCCGCAGACACACGAACTCCATGGAGATTTGCTGTGACCACATCACGCAGAGGGCGGGGGCTCCTGGCAGTCTCCGCCGTCTCCGCGGCCGCCACCGTGCTGGCCATGACCGCCGGTGGCGCGGACGCCGCGCAGACCGCCGGTCCCGACAAGGGCAAGTCCGCCCAGTCGGAGAACTTCAACGGCAAGGAGCAGAAGGGCTTCTACGACGCCCGGACGCCGAACGCCAAGACGACGTACGCGCGGGCCGCCAAGGTGGCCGGCAAGGAGTCGGCGGCGTCGGAGAAGTTCCGCAACTCGCTCGGCGCCCAGGGTGTCGTCGAGCTCGACCCGAACACCGGTACGCCGGCCCAGGTGACCAAGCTGAACGGCTTCCTCACCGGCAAGAGCGGCAAGAAGGCGACCGAGATCGCGCTCGGCTACGTCAAGGCGCACCCCGAGGTCTTCAAGCTCTCCGACGCGGACCTGGCGACGCTGCAGCTGCGCAAGGACTACGTCGACGACCTCGGCACCCACCACATCTCGTGGTCCCAGGTGGTCGACGGCGTCGAGGTCTTCGGCAACGGCCTGAAGGCCAACGTCACCAAGCACGGTGAGCTGGTCTCGCTGATGGGTTCCCCGGTCTCCGGGCTGACCTCGGCCGCGCAGACCCGGTCCAACGCCGCGGCCCCGAAGCTGTCCGCGAACGCGGCCCGCAGCGCCGCCATCGAGGACATCGGCGCGACCGCGAAGACCGCGACCGCGAAGTCCTCCGGCGTGAACACCACCTTCAGCAACGGTGACACCGCGAAGCAGGTGTGGTTCCACACCGCCGACGGGCTGCGCAAGGGCTGGATGACCTACGTCAATGCCGGCGGCACCAAGGTCTACACGCACGTCATCGACGCGCAGACCGGCGGCCTCCTCTACCGCCGCAACCTGTCCAGCGCGGGCGTCGGAGACGCCCTCGTCCAGGACAACTACCCCGGTGCGCCCAAGGGCGGCACCCAGCGGGTCGAGAACCTGATCTACAACAAGTGGCTGCCGAAGAACGCCAAGACCCTCCTGGACGGTTCGTCGGTCGCGGCCTGGGCCGACCTCAACGACGACAACCAGCCGAACGCCGGCGAGACGGTCAAGGTGCCCGGCACCAAGACCGGCGCCGAGTACAAGCTGACCACCTTCCAGAACTCGTCCACGCTCTGTTCGGCCTCGTTCATCTGCACCTGGGACCCGGCCAAGCCGGACTCCTGGAAGACGAACATGAACCAGGACGTCACGAACGCGTTCTACCTGGCCAGCAACTTCCACGACTGGCTGGCGAAGCCGCCGATCAGCTTCACCCCGGCGGCCGGCTCGTTCGATGCCGCGGACGGCGACCCGGTGCTGCTGAACGCGCTGGACGGGGCGGCGACCGCCGCGAACGGCGGCCCCGACGCCAACCACATCGACAACGCGAACATGAACACCCCGCCGGACGGCACTCCGCCGACCATGCAGATGTACCTGTGGCACTACCCGGGTCTGACCGACGAGCAGGAGCCCCTGGTCCCGTCCAGCGGCGCCAACTCCGCGGACATCCTGTACCACGAGTACACCCACGGTCTGTCGAACCGCCTGGTCGTCGACGCCACCGGCAACTCGACGCTGAACAGCGTCCAGGCCGGCTCGATGGGCGAGGCCTGGAGCGACTTCTACGCGCTCGACTACCTGGTCTCCCACGGCCTGGAGAAGGACACCACCGCTCCTGGTGAGGTCCTCGAGGGCAAGTACGTGACCGGCGGTGGCACCATCCGCACCCAGGCGATCGACTGCCGCGTGAAGGCGGTCAGCGCGAACTGTGTCCAGCCGGACGGCTCGAAGGGCGGCTACACCTACGCGGACTTCCCGACGATCGGCGGCGCGCCCGAGGTGCACGCCTCCGGTGAGGTCTGGGCCCAGACGCTGTGGGACCTCCGCGAGCGCTTCGGCCGCAGCTACGCGATGAGCATCATCACCCGGGCGATGGAGCTCTCGCCGTCCGACCCGACGATGCTCGACATGCGCAACGCGATCGTCCAGGCCGACCTGGTCGCCAGTGGCGGCAAGAACGCCGACACGATCTGGACCGTCTTCGCCAACCGCGGCATGGGCTGGTACGCCGGTGTCGTCGACGGCGGCGACGCCTACCCGGTCGAGGACTTCCACAAGCCGCCGACGGGTGCGACCACCACGCTCAGCGGCACGGTGAAGGACAAGGACACCGGTGCCGCGGTGGCCGGTGCGCTGGTCTACATCGGCGGTCACTCCTCCGGTTACGCGGGTGACTACGCCGGCACGACCGATGCCAACGGCAACTACACCATCACCGGCGTCGCGCCGGGCACGTACCCGAAGATCGTCGTGTCCGCTCCGGGCTACGAGCTGATCGTCCAGTCGGTCAAGGTCACCCCGGGTACCAAGGCGAACTTCGTACCGCGTCGCAACTGGGCGGCCTCGTCCGGCGGCGGCACCGTGGCCGGCTTCAACGGTCCGGACTTCAGCCCGCAGTGCGGTCCGGACTTCGCGATCGACAACGCCCAGGGCACCGGTTGGGGCAGCACCACCGGTGACGACAAGGGCACGCCGACCAACACGATGATCGCCAAGCACGTCGATATCAAGCTGCCGGCGAAGGTCAACGTCAGCAACTTCAACGTGGACCCGTCGAACACCTGTGGCGACCCGGGCAGCGCGTCGACCGGTCAGTACAAGATCGAGACCTCGGCCGACGGCACCACCTGGGCCACCGCGGCGGAGGGCACCTTCGCCGCCGCGAACCGGGGCAAGTACAACCTGGTCACCCCGACCGGCAACGCGACCGGTGTCCAGTACGTCCGGTTCTGGATGCTCAGCCCGCAGGTTCCGGACTTCAAGACGAACTGCCCCGACGGCGCGTTCGGCGGTTGCCAGTTCACCGACATGACCGAACTCCAGGTCTTCGGCACCAAGTAACCCGCAGCACCCCCCGCAGTACCCCGCGAAGGCCGGTCGAGCACCCCTCGACCGGCCTTCCGGCGTTCAGCGCCGTTTCTTGCCGGGCTTGGCCGGCGGCACGGTTTGCGCCCACTGGGCCCAGTCGGCGAGGGCCGAGTAGAGGCGGACACCGGCCTCGATCGTGACGCGCATCGACTGGGTCTGCTCGCTGTAGCCGAACTCCCCGCGGTCCTTACGGTCGGCGTAGTCGCGGTAATGGTCGGCGAGTTCGCGGTAGTAGCGCTCCTCGGTCTCGAGGTGCCGTTGCAGTTCGTCGGTGTCCATCATCCAGAAGAACAACGACCGCAGCAGCGGCTGCAACCGCATCGTGTGGTCGACGTCGACCTCGGTCAGCCAGCGCTTGACCTCCGCCACCCCGGCGTCGGTGATCCGGTACGCCTTCCGTCGCCGCGGGCCCTCGCTCTCGACCTCCACCAGCCCCTCGGCGGCGAGCTTGTTCAGCTCGGCGTAGATCTTCGGGTGCTGGGCCGGCCAGATCGAACCGAGCACCTCGGTGAACCGCCCGGCCAGGTCGTACCCGCTGGCCGGCCCTTCCGCGAGCAGCCCGAGCAGCCCGTGCCGCAACGACATACCGCCTCCTCGATGTTTCGCCGTACGCCATCTTGACATGTCCCTACGGACATGTGCATGCTCAAATATGTCCCTAGGGACATGTCCTAAAGAACATCTCAAGCTGGGGAGTCGATATGACGGAGGAACGGGCGGTGCTCGTCACCGGGTCGACCGGCGGCATCGGTACGGCGACCGTGCGGCTGCTGCGACGCCGGGGTTTCACGGTGTACGCCGGAGCGCGCGGACGGGTCGAGTTCGAGCCGGGCGTGCGCGTGTTGCCGTTGGACGTGGCGGATCCGGAGAGCGTCGCGGCGGCGGCCAAGTGGGTCGCGGGTGAGGTCGACGGGTTGTGGGCGGTGGTCAACAACGCCGGGGTGATCGTGCAGGGTCCGCTGGAGCTGGTGCCCGCCGACGAGTGGCGTCGTCAACTGGAGGTCAACACGCTCGGGCCGGCGACGGTGATCCGTGAGTTCCTGCCGCTGGTCCGGGCCGGCCAGGGGCGGATCGTGAACGTGAGCGCTCCGACCGGCCGGGTCGCGATGCCGTTGCTCGGGGCACTGTCCGCCAGCAAGGCCGGGCTGGAAGCGCTGTCGAACGCGCTGCGGCTCGAGCTCGCGGTGTGGCGGATCCCGGTGGTGGTGGTCGAGCCCGGGACGACCGAGACGGAGATCTTCGCGCGCGCCGGCGCGGCCGCGGACGCCGCGCTGCAGCGGGCGGACCGCGAGCGGGTCGGGTTGTATCAGGCGCACCTCGAGGCGTACGAGAAGGCGATGGCCCGCTTCAAGCCAGGCCCCGTCGACAAGGTCGCCGAGACCATCGTCCGCGCGATCGAGGCCCGCCGACCCCGACGCCGGTACGCCGTCGCAGAAGCCCGCACCCTCGGCGCGATCCTCCCCAAGCTCCCGCCCACCCTCCGCGACCGCCTGATCAGCACCTCGGTAGGCCTCAATGGCCTCAAACCATGACCGCGATGGTGGGGTCCGGATGGTGGACTATGGGGGGTAAGTGTAGTGGATTAGTTTAGTTTCGAGGGCGTGGGAGCTCTCGTGGATCGGTGGTCGTCGCGCTCAGTGGGTGGGCGGGGCGGTGACCGAGCCGCGTTCGATCAGGGTGGGGGTGAGGGTGGTTCGGCGGACTCGGCGGTTGGTGTCGACGGCGGAGGTCACGCGGGAGACGACGTGGCTGACGAGGTCGTCGAGCGGCCAGTGGAAGGTCGACAGCGGGGGCGTGAGCAGCTGGGACATCGGCTGGTCGTCGTAGCCGAGCAGCGAGAGGTCGTCCGGGATGCGCAGGCCGAGCTCCCGACTCGCGGCGTACACGCCGAAGGCCATCGAGTCGGCGAGCGCGAGGATGCCGGTCGGGCGCGGGGTGCTGGTGAGCAGCGCCCGGGCCACCTCGGTCGCGCCGGCCAGGTCGTGGGGGCACTGCAGCAGGCGGATCGCCAGTCCGAGGTCGCCGGCCACCCGCTGGGCGATCTGCTCGGCCGGGCGTTCCACCTCGAGGCGGCGGGTCGGGCTCAGTACGGCGATGTCGCGGTGACCGGCGTCGGCCAGGCGGCGCAGCGCCGTACTCACGCCGGACTCGTTGTCCATGATCACTTCGGACTTCGCCTTCGCGCCGGGCAGCGCGTCGCCGATCGCGATCACCGGCGCCTGCTCCGCGATCGTCGCCCAGCCCTTGGCGGCCGGGTTGATCGGGATCACCACGATCGCGTCGGCGCGATGGTCGACCAGGTGCTGCGCGAGCTCGAGCTGCCGGTCGGCGTCGCCGGCCGAGTCGATGATCCAGGCGTTCCGGTCCGGGGCCAGCAGTTCGCGGCCGAGCGCGGCGGCGACGCGTTGCTGCCAGAGATCTTCGAGGGACGCGCACAGGACACCGACCGAGCCGCTGCGGCCCGAGGCGAGCGCGCGGGCGACCGGGTCGGCCTGGTAACCAAGTCGCTCGGCGGCGTCCTGGACGCGCTGTCTGGTCTCGGGGGTGCCGTGCAGGCCGCGCAGTGCGTACGACACGGCGGCCATCGAGAGCCCGGTCTCGGCGGCGATGTCCTTGAGGGTGGGCCTCCGGCCGGTTCCGGACATGTCCATGACCCTAGCCGGGCCGGCGGACAAAAACTTGACAACGGCACCTTTGAAGCGCTTCACTCTAGACATCCTGAAGCGCTTCAATCTGATCAAACCCGCGCTCACAACCCCGGTGAAGGGAGGGGCCGATGATCGACGTCCACCAGCACCTGTGGCCGGAGGCGTTCGTCGACCGGCTCCGCGCCCGCCGCGAACCGCCGTACCTGGACGGCTGGACGCTGCACACCACGACCGAGGCCCCGTACGACGTCGACCCGGCGGCGCACGAGATCGGCAAGCGGGTCGCACTCGAGCAGGACGCCGGGACCGGACTGGCCGCGGTGTCGCTGTCGAGCCCGCTGGGTGTCGAGGAACTCGGGGACGCCGAACTGCTCTCCGCGTGGCACGACGGGGCGGCGGAGTTCCCCGCACCGTTCCGCGCCTGGGCCTCCGTGGACCTGCTCGATCCGGACACGGCCGGGCTGGAATCCCTGCTGGACAAGGGTTTTCTCGGACTGCAGCTCCCGGCGCACGTCCTCGGTACGCCGACCGCGTGGGAAGCGCAGGCCGAACTGCTGCGCCTCGCGGAGCGGTTGGGTAAGCCGATCCTCGTGCATCCCGGTGCGGCGCGCACGACCGATGCGCCGGGCTGGTGGGCGCCGGTCGTGGACTACACGACGCAGCTGCAGGCGGCGTGGTGGGCGTGGCATGCCTTCGGCGGGCGACGCTCGTACCCGGCCCTGCGGTTGTGCTTCGTCGCCGCGGCCGGTCTGGCGCCGGTGCACCACGAGCGGCTGACCGCGCGCGGCGGCCGGCTCGGCACCATCGACCCCAACCTGTACGTCGACACCTCGAGCTACGGCCCGCAGGGGATCGACGCGGTCGCGCGGGTGCTCGGTATCGACCAGGTCGTGCACGGCACGGACCGGCCGTACGCCGACACCACCGACCTTCGCCAGGGCGACGCCGCGACTGCGGTGATCCGCCATGACAACCCGTACCGGCTGCTCTTCGGAAACGCCGGGACGACTACTCCTGAGAGGGGAGTGCAGTGACTGCTCAGCCGATCGACGTACCCGACGTTCCGGCGCGCCAGGCCAGCCGGCTCGTGGAGCTGAACAACTGTCTGTCGCTGGACGACCTTCCCGGTCGCGACCTGACGCCCGACGAGCTGTCCGAGCTCGCCGCCTCGATCGCCGCGCAGCCGCATCTGTGGGAGGACCAGGTCGCGTACAGCGACGAGGAGCGGGTCTTCGCCTCCCTGCACCGCGACGCGAACGTCGACGTCTGGCTGATCTGCTGGACCCCGGTCAACGACACCGGCTGGCACGACCACGACGTCTCCTCCGGTGCGGTCGCGGTCGCGAAGGGCAAGCTGGTCGAGCACAACCTCGCGATCGGGACCGAATCCATCGAGACCGAGGTCGTCGCCGGTGACGTCTACGGCTTCGGCCCGGACCACATCCACCGCCTGACCGGTCTCGACAAGGGCAGCGTCACGGTCCACGCCTACAGCCCGCCGCTGTGGCGGATGGGGCAGTACTCGGTCAAGGACGGCGTACTCCGCCGGGTCTCGGTCTCGTACGCCGACGAGCTGCGCCCGATCGACTGACTGTCGCCCGCCCATTCTCTGACTAGAGTCAGAGAATGGGCGTTGGGGTGGTACGGCGGTTCAACCGGCTCGTCACGCTGCGGGTCGGGGCGCTGCAGGACGACTATCTGGCGCGCGGCCGGCCCTTGGGTGCGGACCGGGTGCTGTGGGAGATCGGTGCGGACGGGTGCGACGTGCGCTCGCTGCGCGCCCAGCTCGATCTGGACTCCGGCTATCTGAGTCGACTCTTGCGCTCGCTGGAGAGTGCCGGGCTGGTTCGCGTCGAACGCAGTACGGCGGATGCGCGGGTGCGGATCGCCCGGTTGACGCCGGAAGGACTCGCGGAGCGGCAGGTCCTGGACGAGCGTTCGGACGAACTCGCGGCCTCGATCCTCGAGCCGCTCGACGAACGCCAGCAGAAGCGGCTCGTCACGGCGATGGACGAGATGAACCGGTTGCTGACGGCATCGATGGTTCGGGTCGAGATCGTCGATCCGCGCTCGCCGGCCGCGCAGTACTGCCTGGAGTCGTACTTCGGTGAACTCGGACGGCGGTTCGAGAGCGGCTTCGATCAGACCCGGAGCATCTCGGCCGACCACGCGGAGTTGACGCTGCCCGCCGGGTTGTTGCTGTTGGCAACGCTGCACTCGGAGCCGGTCGGGTGTGCGGCACTCAAGCTGCACGGTGCCGAACCGGCCGAGATCAAGCGGATGTGGGTGTCACCCGACGCGCGCGGTCTCGGGCTCGGCCGGCGCCTGCTGCACGAACTCGAGCGCGAGGCAGGCGCGTACGACGCGAGCGCCGTACGCCTGGAGACCAATCGCACGCTCACCGAGGCGATCGCGCTGTACCGCACCTCGGGGTACGCCGAGGTTGCCGCGTTCAACACAGAGCCGTACGCCGACCATTGGTTCGAGAAGACCTTGGGAGCGTGAGTCCTCCACCCGCCGACTCGTCCGCCGGCGGGTGGAGGTGGGTTGTCACGGCATCCGGAGGAGACCGACCAGACCGTGGCTCTCGCCGCCCGGTCCTGAGGAGAACCAGAGGGCATCGGTGCCGCCGGTGGTTGCGGTGCCCTGCAGGAGGGCCCACAGTCCGTCGATCACCAGAGTCCGGCCGTGCGTGTCACGGACCAGGCCCGCGAACGCGAACCGACCGTGTGACTTCGGCTGGAAGATGCTGATCCGACCGTCGCCGAAGTTGCCGACCAGCAGCGTGCCCCTGGGCTGGCCCCAGGCCCTGGGAGCCTGTGCGATACCCCACGGCGCGTTCAGCGTGCCGCGGGAGGCGACGCGGGTGATCAGCTTGCCGTCGACCGAGAACTCGTCGACGAAACCGAGACCGCGGCCGTCCACCTCGTCGTTGGTCTTCGGGTTGACCTTCGCGTAGGTGACGAAGACCCGGTCCCTCAGCGTCTGCACGTTGAACGGACCGAAACTCTTCGGCACGCGGTGGTCCCGGAACGCCCCCTTCGGCAGCCTCACCGGGGCGAACCTGCTGTTGAAGGCGTCGATCCGGTGCTGGGAGAAGTTGGCGGCGTACAGCCGGTCACCTCTCCTGGTCGACGCGAGCGCCAGGCCCTTGTAGACCGCACCGCGGGTGCTGGCCTTGACCTCGGCCGGGCCGGTCGGCGAGTCGACCACCTTGCTCCAGGCCGCGATCTTGCCTTCCTCGGTGGCGAAGATGAAGTTGGCCGGTGCGCTGGTCGTCTTGTTCCTGAGGACGAACCCGGGACCGGGGTTGTTCACCTGCCCGGTCGGTGCACCCACCGTGACCCGGATGGGCAGCTTCGTGACCGTGCTCGAGCCCGCCGGGACGGAGTACACCGTGGCGGTCGACGAGCCGTTGTTGGCCGACCACAGCGGGGTGGTCGCGCCGAGCGCCAGACCCCACGAGTTCACCAGGTCGGGATCCTGGAACGCGGCCTTCCCCTTCTGATCGGACACCAGGTTGACCTGCCGTACGTCGAGCTGCTGGGCCCGGTGTGCGCTGGCGGGGATCGCTGGAGCGACCAGGGCCAGGCCACCGACCAGTGCGGTCGCGACCGCGATCGGACGGCGTTTCGAACGAACTGACATCACACTTTCCCCCTCGATAGGAATACGAGACATAGCCGACACGGCTGGATCGGCGGGCCGGTTCAGAGGCCACTCGGTGCCGAAGTGGTTATGGAGCCCGGTCCGCCGCGACGGTTAGCGTCGGGGGCATGCGGATTCGGGTGGTGGATGCGTTCACGGAGCGGGCCTTCGCGGGCAACCCGGCAGGGGTGTGCGTCCTCGGGGCCGGTGACTGGCCGGACGTGAACTGGATGCAGAGCGTTGCTGCGGAGATGCAGCACGCGGAGACGGCTTTCACGCGCCCGAGCGAGACGCCCGGCGCGGACTGGGACCTGCGCTGGTTCACCCCGACGATCGAGGTGGACATGTGTGGTCACGCGACCTTGGCCACCACGCACGCGTTGGTCTCGGACGGTCTGGTCACCGACCACGTTCGGTTCAGCACCCGGAGCGGCATCCTGTCGGCCTCGGTCGCCGCGGGCCGGATCACTCTGGACTTCCCGATCTCCCCGGTGACGCAGATCGACGTACCGGACGGGCTGGTGGAGGCGCTCGGGGTGAAGCCGGACGAGCTGTACGGGACCGGTCCGCTGACCGACTTCCTGGTGGTGCTGTCCGGCGAGGCCGCGGTGCGCGCCGTCAACCCGGACCTGATCCGGCTGGAGTCGATCAACCGGCAGCACGGCAACCGGGGCACGATCGTGACCGCGCCGGCCGATGCCGAGTACGACTTCGTCTCCCGGTTCTTCGCGCCGGCCGCCGGGATCCCCGAGGACCCGGTCTGCGGAAGCGCCCACACCGCGCTGGCGTCGTACTGGTCGCAGCGCCTCGGACGGGACGCGATGGTCGGCCACCAGGTGTCCGCGCGCGGCGGCGTACTCCAGGTCACCGCCGCCGGCGACCGCGTCCTCCTCGGTGGTACCGCGGTGACCGTGCTCGACGGCGAACTACTGGTATAGACAGCGGCCCGGCGCCCGAAACCACCGGACGCCGGGCCGCTCAGTCTCGCTCTAGCTCGTCTGGGCCCAGGTCTCGGCGTGCGTGGCGACGCCGTTCGGGGCGATCAGTTCGGTGACGACGTCCTCCGCGTCGGCGTCCAGCGCCTCGAACGGAGCCTCCGGTACGACGTACGCGCGGGCGCCCGCGATCAGTTCGGTGCCGGGCAGCTCGAACCAGGCTTCACCGACCTCGCGGCTGATCTCGTAGATGGCCTGTTCGGCGGTGTCGACCGGGTCGCGGTCGCCGGACTCGTCCAGCTCGGCCGGGTGCCGCTCCTGCGCGGCGCGGCCGGCTTCGAGCAGCTCGTCCAGGTCGACGACGCGCAGGTCGAACCGCGACACCACGCTGATCACGTGGTCCGGCTCGGTCTCTTCGTCGTCCTCGTCGTCGGCCGGCTCGTCGAGCAGCAGCGGCGTCGTACCGGTGTGTTCGAAGACGGCGTCGTTCCAGTCCTCGACGACGCCCTCGAGCGCGGCGTTGTGCTCGAAGAGCGTGGAGTGGTCCTCGTCGCCCGTCATCGCGAGCAGCGCCTCGGTGTGGGCCTGGAGGCGCTCGGCCAGCTTCCGGCTCGCCTCGGCGAGGGCGGTCCGGGAGTCCGCGGAGAAGAACTGCTCTGCAGGGGCGGTGATGTCCATCTCGGTCACGTGGTTGTTCTTCCCTTGTCTGTCGGTGGGAATGCCAGCCGTAAGTATGTGAGAAGCCTGTGAGAGCTGCGTCAGCGGGTGTGAGAGGCCTGCGAGAACCCTCCTGACCGCGCAGCCAACGGTGTCCAGTGGAACCCATGAGCACATTCGCCCTGAGGTCGTGTCGTCGTGGGTGACGTCGTCTACCTCGCACTCACCGTCGTCGTGTTCGCGGCCGTCTGGTCCGCATTGCGTGGAGTGGAGAAGTTGTGAGCGCCGAGAACATCGCCGGCTTGGTCGTGGCCGCTGCTCTGGTCCTCTACCTGATCGCCGCCCTGATCTTTCCCGAGAGGTTCTGATGTCCGACACCGCGGCCGGCCTGTTGCAGGTCGGCTTCCTGATCGTGTGCCTGGCGGCGGTCTACCGGCCGCTCGGCGGGTACATGGCCCGCGTCTTCACGTCCGACAAGGACCTGCGGGTCGAACGTATGACCTACAAACTGTTCGGCGTCGACTCGAAGGCCGACCAGACCTGGGCCGTGTACGCCCGGTCGCTGCTCGCGTTCTCCGCGCTCAGCGTCGTCCTGCTGTACCTGTTGCAGCGCCTGCAGCACTGGCTGCCGCTGTCGCTCGGACTGCCGAACGTTCCGTCCGGTCTCGCCTTCAACACCGCCGCGTCGTTCGTCTCGAACACCAACTGGCAGAACTACTCGCCCGAGGTGACGATGGGCCACCTGGTCCAGTTCGCCGGCCTCGCGGTGCAGAACTTCCTGTCCGCCGCCGTCGGCATCGTCGTCGCGATCGCCCTGATCCGTGGCTTCGCGCGGTCCAAGACCGACCGGCTGGGCAACTTCTGGGTCGACCTGACCCGGACCACGCTACGGATCCTGCTGCCGATGGCGGTCGTCGGCGGGCTCGCGCTGGTCGCGATGGGCGTCGTCCAGAACTTCTCCGGCGGTCACGAGCTGACCTCGGTGGTCGGCCAGACCCAGACCGTTCCCGGCGGCCCGGTGGCCAGCCAGGAGGTCATCAAGGAGCTGGGTACCAACGGTGGCGGCTTCTACAACGCCAACTCCGCGCACCCGTTCGAGAACCCGAACGGCCTGTCGAACCTGTTCGAGATCTTCCTGCTCCTGGTGATCCCGGTGTGCATCACCCGCACCTTCGGCCTGATGGTGAAGGACAAGCGGCAGGGCTACGCGATCCTCGGCGTGATGGGCGTGCTGTGGGCGGCCTTCACGTTCTCCGCGACGCTCTTCGAGAACCTCGGCGCCGGTACGGCGACGCAGGCCGCCGGCGCCGCGATGGAGGGCAAGGAGACCCGCTTCGGCGAATGGGCCTCGGCACTGTTCGCCACCTCCACCACGGGGACGTCGACCGGCGCGGTGAACTCCGCGCACGACTCGTTCACCCCGTTGGGCGGCGGTACGGCGCTGTTCCACATGATGCTCGGTGAGGTGTCACCCGGCGGTACGGGCACCGGCCTCTACGGCATGCTGATCCTCGCCGTCCTAGCGGTGTTCGTCGCGGGCCTGATGGTCGGGCGCACCCCGGAGTACCTGAAGAAGAAGGTCACTGCACGCGAGATGAAGCTGGTCTCGCTGTACATCCTGACGACGCCGACCCTGGTACTGGCCGGTGCGTCGATCGCGATGGGACTCGCGGTGGCGCGGGCCTCGATCTTCAACACCGACAGCCCGCACGGGTTCTCCGAGGTGCTGTACGCGTTCACCTCGGCCGGTAACAACAACGGCAGCGCATTCGGTGGGCTGAGCGGCAACATCCCGTTCTACAACACCGCGCTCGGTCTGGTGATGCTGCTCGGCCGCTTCGTACCGATTGTGTTCGCGCTGGCGCTGGCGGGCTCGCTCGCCCAGCAGCAGCCGGTGCCGGTGACCCAGGGCACGCTGCCCACCCACAAGGCGCTTTTCGTGACGATGCTGGTCGGAACCGTCCTGATCGTCACGGGCCTGACGTACTTCCCCGCTCTGACACTTGGACCCCTCGCGGAGGGACTGTGACCACGCTGACGACGCCGCCCGTTTCACAACCGGCGGCTACCTCGAAGAAGGCACCCTCGGGCCTGTTCGACCCGAAGATGCTGCTTACCTCGCTGCCGGACGCCCTGCGCAAGCTCGACCCGCGGGTGATGTGGAAGAACCCGGTGATGTTCGTCGTCGAGGTCGGCGCGGTCGCGTCGACGATCTTCGCCGTCACCGATTCCAGCGTGTTCGTCTGGTGGATCGTCGTCTGGCTCTGGCTGACCGTCATCTTCGCGAACCTCGCCGAAGCCGTCGCCGAGGGCCGTGGCAAGGCCCAGGCCGAGACGCTGCGCCGGGCCAAGACCGAGACCACCGCGCGCCGGCTGGTCGGTGACCAGGAAGAAGCAGTCCCGGCCACCCAGCTGCGGCTCGGCGACCTGGTCGTCGTCGAGGCCGGCCAGATCATTCCCGGCGACGGTGACGTCGTCGAGGGCGTGGCGAGTGTCGACGAGTCGGCGATCACCGGCGAGTCGGCCCCGGTCATCCGGGAGTCCGGTGGCGACCGCAGCGCGGTCACCGGCGGCACCAAGGTGCTGTCGGACCGGATCGTCGTGAAGATCACCACCAAACCCGGTGAGAGCTTCATCGACCGGATGATCGCGCTGGTCGAGGGCGCGTCCCGGCAGAAGACGCCGAACGAGATCGCGCTGAACATCCTGCTGGCCAGCCTGACCATCGTGTTCCTGGTCGCGACGATCACGCTGCCGACGTTCGCGGCGTACGCGAAGGTGAACCTGAACATCGTGATCCTGGTGGCCCTGCTGGTCTGCCTGATCCCGACGACGATCGGCGCGCTGCTGTCCGCGATCGGCATCGCCGGCATGGACCGGCTGGTGCAACGCAACGTACTGGCGATGTCGGGCCGCGCGGTCGAGGCCGCCGGCGACGTGAACACGCTGCTGCTGGACAAGACCGGCACCATCACGCTGGGCAACCGGCAGGCGGCGGAGTTCATCCCGGTCCAGGGCGTCACCGACACCGACCTGGCCGATGCGGCGCAGCTGTCGAGCCTCGCGGACGAGACACCGGAAGGCCGGTCGATCGTCGTGCTGGCGAAGACCGGGTACGGCCTGCGGGAGCGGCACACCGGAGAGTTGCCGCACGCAACGTTCGTGGAGTTCACCGCGCAGACCCGGATGAGCGGCGTGGACGTCGACAACCGGCAGATCCGCAAGGGCGCCGCGGGTGCGGTGAACGCGTGGATCGGTCAGCACGGCGGGACCACCGACAGCTTGCTCGGTGAGATCGTCGACGGCATCTCGGCCTCCGGTGGTACGCCGCTGGTCGTCGCCGAGAGCATCGACGGCACGGCCCGGGCGCTCGGCGTCATCCACCTGAAGGACGTCGTCAAGGCCGGGATGCGGGAGCGGTTCGACCAGATGCGCGCGATGGGCATCCGGACCGTGATGATCACCGGCGACAACGCGCTGACCGCGAAGGCGATCGCGGACGAAGCAGGCGTTGACGACTTCTTGGCCGAGGCGACGCCCGAGGACAAGATGGCGCTGATCAAGAAGGAGCAGGAGGGCGGCCGGCTGGTCGCGATGACCGGTGACGGCACCAACGACGCGCCGGCGCTGGCGCAGGCCGACGTCGGCGTGGCGATGAACACCGGGACGTCGGCCGCGAAGGAGGCCGGCAACATGGTCGACCTCGACTCCAACCCGACCAAGCTGATCGAGATCGTCGAGATCGGCAAGCAGTTGCTGATCACCCGCGGTTCGCTGACCACGTTCTCGATCGCGAACGACGTCGCGAAGTACTTCGCCATCCTGCCCGCGCTGTTCGCGGCGGCGTACCCCGGTCTGGACAAGCTGAACATCATGGGGCTGCACTCGCCGGAGTCGGCGATCGTGTCCGCCATCGTCTTCAACGCGCTGATCATCATCGGGCTGGTCCCGCTAGCGCTGCGCGGCGTCCGGTACCGGCCGTCGTCCGCCTCGGCGATGCTCCGCCGGAACCTGCTGGTGTACGGCGTCGGCGGCCTGATCTCGCCGTTCGTCGGCATCAAGCTCCTCGACCTGGTGATCTCGATGATCCCGGGCCTGCGCTGAAAGGTAGTTGTCAATGACAAGCAGTTTCCGCCAGTTCGGGGTAGCGGTCCGGGTGCTTCTGTTCTTCACCGTCGTCCTGGGGATCGCCTACCCGCTGGTGATGACCGGCGCCTCCCAGGTGCTGTTCCACGGCAACGCCAACGGTTCGATCGTCAAGGTCGACGGCAAGCCGGTGGCGTCCGGCCTGATCGGTCAGGCGTACACGATGGACAGCGGGAAGAAGGACGCCGACGGCAAGGCGATCATGGTCGCCGACCCGAAGTGGTTCCAGACCCGCCCGTCCGCGGTCGACTACGACGCGATGGGCAGCGCGGCCTCGCAGTACGGGCCGAACAACCCGGAGTTGGTCAAGCTGGTCGACGAGCGCCGGCAGGAGGTCGCCAAGCTCGAGGGCGTCGACCCGTCGCAGGTTCCGCCCGACGCGGTCACGGCCAGTGGCAGCGGTCTGGATCCCGCCATCAGCCCGGCGTACGCCGCTCTGCAGGTCAACCGCGTCGCGCGCGAGCGTGGGCTCCCGGTGGACCGGGTCAAGGAGCTGGTGAAGGAGAACACGACAGGCCGCACGCTCGGTTTCCTGGGCGAGCCGTACGTCAATGTGGTGACGCTGAACGCCGCGTTGGCTGCCAGCTGAGAGCATGTTGGTATGAAGCGCGGGCATCTGCGGGTGTATCTCGGGGCCGCGCCCGGTGTCGGGAAGACGTACAAGATGCTGGGCGAGGGGCAGCGCCGTCTCGCCCGGGGCACCGACGTGGTGGTCGGGCTCGTCGAGACCCACGGCCGGGAGCACACCGCGGAGATGCTCGACGGGCTGGAGTCGGTACCGCGGCGCATCATCGACTACCGCGGCGCGAGCTTCACCGAGATGGACGTCGACGCGGTCCTGGCCCGGCGGCCCGAGGTCGCCCTGGTCGACGAGCTGGCGCACACCAACGTTCCGGGCAGCCGCAACGAGAAGCGCTGGCAGGACATCGAGGAGCTGCTGGCCGCCGGGATCGACGTGATCTCGGCGGTCAACATCCAGCACCTCGAGTCGATCAACGACGTGGTCGAGAAGATCACCGGCGTACCGCAGCAGGAGACGGTGCCGGACCGGGTGGTGCGGGCCGCGGACCAGATCGAGCTGGTCGACATGACGCCGGAGGCGCTGCGCCGGCGGATGGCCCACGGGAACGTGTACGCGGCGGACAAGATCGACGCTGCCCTGGGCAACTACTTCCGGGTCGGCAACCTGTCGGCGCTGCGGGAGCTCGCGCTGCTCTGGCTCGCGGACCGGGTGGACGCGGGGCTGCAGCAGTACCGAGCGGAGCACGCGATCGACTCGACCTGGGAGGCCCGGGAACGGGTCGTGGTCGCGCTCACCGGTGGGTCGGAGGGCGAGACGCTGATCCGCCGCGCGGCCCGGATCGCGGCCCGGTCGTCCGGAGGGGACCTGCTGGCCGTCCACGTCGCGCGGTCCGACGGTCTGACCGGGGCCAACCCGAGCGAGCTCGCCGGACAGCGGAACCTGGTCGAGAAGCTCGGTGGCACCTACCACCAGGTGGTCGGCGACGACATCCCGGCCGCGCTGCTGGCGTTCGCGAAGGCCGAGAACGCGACCCAGCTGGTCCTCGGCGGCAGTCGCCGGTCGTGGTTCGGTTCGCTGTTCACCGGGCCCGGGATCGGTGCGAGCACGATCCGTGAGTCCGGCGATATCGACGTACACATCGTCACGCACTCGCAGATGGGGCGTGGGCGGCTGCCGCGGCTGCGGGGGAGTCTGTCCCGGCGGCGGCGGATCCAGGGCTTCGTGCTGGCGGTCGTGCTGCCGCCGGTGCTCGCGCTCGTCCTCGGTCTGGGGGGCGACACGCTGAACCTGACCAGCAACGTACTGGCGTTTCTGCTCGCGGTGGTCGTGGTTGCGCTGGTCGGCGGGATGTGGCCGGCGATGGTGACGGCGGTAGGCGGATCGCTGGTCCTCAACTACTTCTTCACCCCACCGCGGCGGACGTTCACGATTGCCGAGCTCAACAACGCCCTGGCGTTGCTGATCTTCGTCCTGGTCGCGGCGATGGTCAGTTCGGTCGTCGACCGGGCGGCACGACGTACCAGACAGGCGGCCCGGGCGGCCGCGGAATCGGAGACGCTGGCGACCTTGGCCGGTTCGGTACTGCGTGGCGAGACCGCGCTGCCCGCTCTGCTCGAGCGGGTTCGCGAGGCATTCGGGATGAGCGGAGCGTGCCTGATGGAGCGCGTGGACGACGACGAGCTGACCGAGGTCTGGCGGCCGCTCGCCTCGGCCGGGGTGCTGACCTGCACCCGGCCGGAGGAGGCCGACGCGGAGATCCCCGCCCGCGACGACCTGGTCCTGGTGCTGCAAGGCCACCAGTTGGAGGCCGACGAGCGACGTCTGGTCGGTGCGTTCGCCGCGCATGCGGCGGCGCTCGTGGACACCGCCCGGCTGAGTGAGGCCGCGGCGGAGGCGAAGCCGCTCGCGGAGGCCGACAAGTTGCGTACGGCGTTGCTCCGCGCGGTCGGCCACGACCTGCGCTCCCCGCTCGCATCGGCGAAGGCGTCGGTGACGTCACTGCGCAGCGACGATGTGGAGTGGAGCGAGTCCGAGCGCGCCGAGCTGCTGGAGACAGCGGACGAGTCGCTCGACCGGTTGTCGCGACTGGTGGACAACCTGCTCGACCTCAGTCGGCTGCAGGCCGGCGTACTGCCGGTGTTCACCCGGCCGATGGCGCTGGACGAGATCCTGCCCGGTGTCCTGGGGGAGCTGGGCGACGACTCCGATCCCGTGACGGTCGACATCCCGCACACGCTGCCGCTGGTCGAGGCGGACCCGGCGCTGCTGGAACGCGTGGTCGCGAACCTGCTGGCCAACGCGATCCGGTACTCGCCGCCCGGGCGTCCGCCGCTGGTCACCGGCAGCGCCCTCGGCGCCACCGTGGAGATCCGGGTGATCGACCGCGGTCCGGGCATTCCGCGCGCGGACCGGGACCGGGTGTTCGCGCCGTTCCAGCGGCTCGGCGACACAGACAACACGGTCGGCGTCGGGCTCGGGCTGGCGCTCGCCCGCGGACTCGCCGAGGCGATGCGCGGCAGCTTGCAGCCCGAGGACACCCCAGGTGGTGGACTGACCATGGTGGTGTCGATGCCGACCGCCGCCGTACGCCCCACCGACGCACCGGTCCCCGGCGCCCGCGAACGATCGGAGCAAGAGTGACGAGGGTGTTAGTCGTCGACGACGAGCCGCAGATCGTGCGGGCGTTGCAGATCAATCTGAAGGCGCGCGGGTACGAAGTGCACCTGGCCGGTACCGGTACGTCGGCGTTGAAGGTCGCGGCGCAGCACCCGCCGGAGCTGGTGATCCTCGACCTCGGGCTGCCGGACTTCGACGGCGTCGAGGTGATCCGCGGGCTGCGCGGCTGGACCGACGCGCCGATCCTGGTGCTGTCCGGGCGGACCGACCAGACCGACAAGGTCGAGGCGCTGGACGCCGGCGCGGACGACTACGTGACCAAGCCGTTCGGGATCGACGAGTTGCTGGCCCGGATGCGCGCCGTACTGCGGCGCAGCAATATCGCCCAGGACCAGCCGGTCGTGACGGTCGGCGGCGCCGTCGTCGACCTGGCCGCGAAACGGGTGACCTTGGAGACCGGCGAGGACATCCGCCTCACCCCGACCGAGTGGCACCTGCTGGAGGTCCTGGTCCGCAACCCCGGCAAGCTGATGTCCCAGCGCCAGCTCCTCACCGAGGTCTGGGGTCCGGGCTACGAGACCGCCGGCGGCAACCTCCGCTTCTACATGGGTCAGCTCCGCCGCAAACTCGAAGCCGACCCCGCCCGCCCCAAACACCTCCTCACCGAACCCGGCATGGGCTACCGCTTCGAGCCGTGAGGACCGCCAGGCCATCACAATCGCGCGGATCGGGCCGTCGCACGCTCGGCTCGGCGCCAGAACGCGGATTGTGATGGCCTGGCGGTCCGCGTGTCCGTTTCGTGCAAGACGGTGGACCGGGATCTGCGGGAGGCTCAGGGCATGGACATCTTCAGCGCAGGTCGGGACTTTGTACGGCGGGACGCTCGCGTGCTCGAGCGGCGGGTCTTCGCGACGGTCTTCGAAGGGGCCGACGCGCAGGGCGTGGTGGACGCGCTGCGGGGCTACCAGAACGCCGACGGCGGGTTCGGGCACGGGCTGGAACCGGACAAGCGCTGCCCGGACAGCCTGCCGCTCGACGTCGAGGTCGCGTTCGACACGCTCCTCGGGGCCGGCGCCCGGGACGAGGACATGATCCGCCGCGCCGCCGACTGGCTCGGCCGGACCGCCGACGAGAACGGCGCCGTCCCGCTGTGCGGCCCCGCGGTCGAGGGGTACCCGCGTGCCGAGCACATCACCGAGTGGACGTACAAGCCCGGCCTGAACCCGACGGCGGGACTGGTCGGCCGGCTCGGCAAGCTCGGCCTCGACCACCCGTGGCGCGACAAGGCCGCCGCTTGGTGCGCCTCGGAGTTGGCCAAGGGCTTCCCGGAGGACGCGCACGGCATGAGCGAGGCGCTGGTGTTCCTCGAGCACACCGACGACGTCGACTTCGACCGGATCCGCGAGTGGCTGCCCAAACTCCAGCACTACCGCGGTGACGCCGCAGACCCGTCGTACGGCGTGACGCCGCTGAGTTTCGTACCGACGCCGGACAGCTTCTGGCGCCCACTGTTCACCGACGAACAGCTCGAGGCGCATCTCGACCGGCTGATCGCCGACCAGCAGGACGACGGCGGCTGGGCGATCACCTGGGAGCCACCGGGCCCGGCCGCGACGCTGGAGTATCGCGGTGCCGTCACGGTCGGTTCGCTGCGCACCTTGAAGGCCTACAACCGGCTGTAAGCAAAAAAGGCCCTCCGCCACCCGCGGAGGGCCATTCGCTGTAGTACCAGGAGGACTTGGTGATCCCGGGCAGTTCGCCGCGATGGGCCATCGCCCGGAAGCGGACCCGGGAGATCCCGGCCTTCCCGACGTACCCACGCGGACGGCCGTCGACCGCGTCCCGGTTGCGGACGCGGATCGGGCTGGCGTCGCGCGGCAGCTTCTGCAGCCTCAGCTGCGCCGCCGCGCGGTCGGCCGCGGGCGTCCCCGGATCGGCGATCACGCGTAACAGGTCGGCCCGGCGCTCGGAGTAGCGGGCGACGGTACGGCGGCGCTGGTCGTTCTTCGCGATCTTCGCCGTGGTGGCCATCCGGCGCTCCTACCGCTCTTCGCGGAAGTCGACGTGCTGCCGGATCTGCGGGTCGTACTTACGGATCACGACCCGGTCGGGATTGTTCCGGCGGTTCTTGCGCGTTACATAGGTGAAGCCGGTTCCGGCGGTGCTGCGGAGTTTGATGATCGGGCGGAGGTCGTTGTGCTTGGCCATGCTGTCCTTGCTGTCCTTTCTCGGATCACCTGGCGGGTGACCCTGCCAGGAAGAACGCCGGCCGGGTGGCGGCTATTCCGGTTCAGAGGGTACTTTGTACTGGTTATCGTTTTCAACAAGACGGGAGAGTCGATGCTGCCGGTGACCTTGCTGACAGGCCTCGACGAGGGGTTCCGCGGCGCCGTCGCGGCGAATCTGCTGGCCGCCGCCGGCCCGACGGGCGTCCTGGTGGAGTACGACGTGAGCGCGCTGACCAGCGGCTCCGTCGTCCGGACCGCGAGGACTGCGACCGGCGTGATCGACCGCGAGGTGATCACGATGGGCCACCCGTGTGTCTCGTGCGCGCTGCGTGGCTCACTCGTCCAGTTATTCGCGAGCATCGCCGCCGTCGAGCGGTACGAGGCCGCGATCGTGAGCGTCCCGGCCGCCGGTGACACCCAGGCGATCGCCAGCGAGATCGACGCCGACGCCGACCTGCTCGTGGACGCTGTCGTCACGACCGTCGACACGACCACGGTCGTCGCAGACCTGACCGGCGAGGACCTGATCCGCGACCGCGGCATCCCGACCGCCGCCGAGGACGGTCGCGCGATCGCCGAGGTGATCATCCACCAGCTCGAGTACGCCGACGCCGCGATCCTCACCGACGACTCGGTGGCGCTGGTCCAGGCGATCAACCCGCGTCTCCTCGTGAAAACCACGCCGACGGGGATGCTCGGCGTACGGCTGCATGTTCCTGGCCGGGTTCTCGAGGCCGGCTCGATCGCGGCGCCCGGTGAGCAGACGTTGGTGTGGCAGTCGGACCGGCCGTTCCATCCGGAGCGGTTGTACGACGCCCTCGAGGACCTGGTCGCCGGGACAGCGCGCGGTCGCGGCACGTTGTGGATCGCGACCCAGCACCGCCACCGCATCGGCTGGGACAGTTTCGGCGCGAACATCTCCCTAGGTGTCCTCGGCCCGTGGCTGGTGGACCTGCCAGCGGACCGCTGGGCCGGCGTCGGTCAGCAGCACCAGGCCCGTTCGGCCCTCGAATGGCACCCGCAGTACGGCGACCGCGCGTCGTACCTGTCCTTCACAGGGCCCGGTTTGGATCTCCGGGAATTACGGGGCCGCCTCGACGGTTGTGTCCTGCGTGCGGACGAAGCGGTCCACCCCCTGACCGATCCGTTCGCTCCCTACTTGGAAGGAAGTACCGCAGCATGAAGAACGGCATTCACCCCGACTACCGCCGGGTCGTCTTCCGGGACAAGTCCGGCAACTTCAGCTTCCTCACCGGTTCGACCCGCGAGAGCAACGAGACGGTCGTCTGGCACGACGGGAACACCTACCCGGTCGTAGACGTCGAGATCTCGGCCGCGAGTCACCCGTTCTACACGGGCCAGCAGCGCGTGATGGACACCCAGGGCCGCGTGGAGAAGTTCAAGAAGCGCTACGGCCAGAAGTAACGGTCTGGTCCTTGACGGCCCGCCGCCCCCACCGAGGGCGACGGGCCGTTTTCTTTGGTCGTGGCACTCGCGACGGAAGCTGGACCTGTGCCACTCACCAACCTCAGGCTTCGGCGCGGTTTCACGCCTGGAGTCGCCCGGGTGACTGGTGGTTGGCGAGGTTGGTGAGTAGTGGCGGTCCGGGTGCGCGACTGTCTCGGATCTCAGACGGCGAGGTGGGCGCGTCGCTTACCCGCGGGGCAGGCCCGGTTCCACACTGAGGGGATGGAACCGGTCGAGCTCACGGGTGCCGGGCTGACGCCGCTCGAGGCGGTGGCGCTCGGGCAGCGACGTACGGCGGTCCGGCTCGGCGACATCGCGCGGAAGCGGATGGCGGCGTCGGCGGCGGTCGTGGCCGAGGTGGCTGAACACCGGCCCGTGTACGGGCGAACCACCGGGGTCGGCGCGAACCGCGACGTACTGACGGCCGATCCGGAGCACGGCGCGCGGTTGCTGGCGTCGCATTCGACGACCGGTACGACGTCGTACCCGAAGGACGTGGTGCGGCTCGGGCTGCTGATCCGGGTCAATCAACTGGCGGCCGGCGGTTCGGGACTGGACCCCGCGGTGGCCGACGCGATCGTTGGGCTGCTCAACGACGACGACCTGCCGGACCTGCACCGCGGCGGCGCGATCGGGACCGGCGACCTCGGTCCGCTCGCCGAACTCGGGCTCGCGCTCGGCGACGTGATCGACGGGACGAGCGCCCTCCCGCTGCTGTCCAGCAACGCGTTCACGCTGGCCGAGTGCTGTCTCGCGTACGTCGAGGCATCGACCCTGATCAACGTCGTACCGCTGGTGGGCGCGCTGTCGCATGTCGCGCTGCGCGGCAACGCCGAGGTGTACGACGTCCGTGTCCACGAGGCGCGACCGCAGCCGGGGCAGGTTCGGGTCGCGCGCCGGATGCGGGACCTGCTCGACGGTTTGCCGTTGCCGGCCGCGCGGATCCAGGACCCGTTCGGATTGCGCGCGTTCGCTCAGGTACTCGGGCCGGCCGTCGACCATTCCGATGCCTTGGGCAACAGTGTGCGGATCGACATCAACGCGGCCGCGGAGAACCCGCTGGTGGCCGGCGACACCGTGCTGCACAACGGAAACTGGCACGCGATGCCGATCGCGCTCGCGCTCGACTCGCTCCGGCTCAGCCTGCACAGCGTCGCGACCCTCTCGACGACGCGGGTGGCGAACCTGGTCGACCCGGATTACACCGGCCTCAGCCGGTTCCTCGCCAGCGGTGCGGAGGCGAGCTCGGGCGTGATGATGATCGAGTACGTCGCCCACGACGCGCTCGCCGCGGTCCGGTCGTCCGCGCAGCCCGCGACGCTCGGTACGGCGACCTTGTCCCGCGGTGCCGAATTGCACGCGAGCTTCGCGCCGCAGGCCGCCGCGCTGACCAAGCAACTCCTGGACGCGCTCCGCGAGGTCCTCGCCAGCGAATTCGTCACCGCGGTCCGGGCGATCCGCCTGGCTGGGCTGCGGCCCGCCAATCTCGCACCTGCCTCGATCGGGCCGTGGCTCGCCGACGCGCTCGCGGCGCTCCCCGGTGACCTGGCGGACCGCTCGCTCCGGGAGGACCTGGAGATCGCCCGCGGGGTTCTCACCCAATGGGGCGACCGCCAGGTCGAACACCCGGCCGAGTCGGGTTAGAGCTGCGTGAGGTCGAACGCCGCCGCCATCGCCTGGAAACCGGTGGCGTTCGGGTGCAGGTGGTCGCCTGCGTCGTACGCCGGGAGGAACTTCGACGGAGCGGCCGGGTCGCGAGTGGCCTTGTCGAAGTCGACGACACCGTCGTACTCACCAGAGGTACGGATCCAAGTGTTCAGCGCCTGCCGGTCGGCCTCGCCTTCAGGGGTGTAGTAGCCGGCGCCTTCGTAGGGTGTGAGGGTCGCGCCAATGACCTTCAGACCCGCCTGGTGCGCGCGCTGGATGAACTGGCGATGCACCGCGATCAGGTCCGCCGGGTCGGTGGCGCCGCGGCTGCCGCCGATGTCGTTGATGCCCTCGAGGAGCACGACGGTCCGTACGCCGGCCTGTGCGACGACATCCCGATCGAAGCGGGCGAGAGTCGAGTCTCCCGCCGTACCCGCGTTGCTGAGCAGGCGGTTGCCGCTGATGCCGGCGTTCAGGACACCGAGGTCGCGGGACGCCGGGCCGGCGAGGATGCGGTCGGCCAACTGGTCCGGGTACCGGAGGTTCTTGTCGGTCGGGGAGACGACGCCGTCCGTGATCGAGTCGCCGAACAGCACGACGGCACCACGCGCGCGGCTCTGCACGTCCACACCTTCGATCACGTACCGGGCCGCGCCCGGGATCGCCTGGTACGACGACCCGTCGCCGCCGATCTGATCACCCGCGGACGAGAAGCCGGTGGCGTACCCGGCCGGATGCTGCGTGAGCGGCCCGGTCGGCCCCGGGAAGTACGTGCTGATCACCAGATCGGTGTCATCCGGTACGGCGACCCGCACCGGGTCCGACACCCACTCGGTACCGACCGGGATCGTGACCGACGCGCGGCCGTTGAACAGCACCGGGACGAGCTTCGCCGGGTCGACGGTCGGCGTACCCGCCTGTGCGTCGGCCCGTGGCGTCACGGTGACCTTGCCGACGACGAGCGGTTGGGTTCCGTAGACGTTGGACAACCGCACTCGGAGCTGCGGTCCCCCGATGGACAGATGAGCGACTTGCCGAAGAGTCGTATCGGTGACACCGGTCGCGGAGAGTCCCGACGTACCCGGTGGGGTGACGGCGACCGACCAACTACCGACCCATCCGGTGGGCGGGGCGGCGTTGGCGGTCGGCGTGAGGGGAATGGCGAGTAATGCGAACGCGACGATCAACTGCTTGAGACGGCGCATGAGATCACCTTCGTCTGGGCGGATGGAAGATGTTCACCACCACTCCACCCGGAGTAGTCACTCACCTGCAACCCGTCATCGACCAGCGGTAGACCCCCTGCGACCGACGGTCCGGCGGTCCACACGACCGGAGACAGGAACCGGTGACTGGAGACAGGAACCGGTCGGTGGAGACCTGCTATGACAGGTCTCCACCCACCACAACCTGTCTCCACCCCCGCAACACCGCCAGCAGCAGCTGCCGCAAGCCGCACGCTGGCTGGAGTGACGTGACGGGGGCCGCAGACAGCAACCGGTCACTGAGGACAGGCAATACCGGGTCTCCAGTCCCCAGTACCTGTCCCACCCCACGCCTCCTCGCACCGCACGCGGGTGTACGGCGTGTTGGGCGGGAATAGGTCTCGGGGGAGGGGGGTTACACGTGGTGCCGTCCGGTTCATGACCCCGGGCCTCAACTTTTGCCGCTTCGAGCGGCCACTCGCCGAGAGGCGTCTGCTGGACGGTGCAGTGCGTGACAGGTGGGAGCTGGGCTGACCGGCTCCCACCTCGTCGTCTCACCCGCCGGCGAAAACGGCTTGTGTGGGTGAGGCATGATGGAAGTGTCGCTCGGGAGACCGGGCGAGTGTGGTGACCAGAGGAACGAGCGCTGCTTCCCTCGACGCCGGATCACCGGTGTCGAGGACGGGTGCCGAGGGCCTCGGACAAGCGTCCAGGACCCCGATTTGCATCCGCACCATGAATGTCAGTAATGTTCTTCTTGTTGGACGGAAGCGCAGGACGCGAAAGCGGCCGGCCCGCCAACAAACTCCCTGAAGGTCTTGGTAACTGAAACACGCCCCGGTGGGTTTCAGGCACTGAGTCACGCAGAGAGACTGGATCGAAAAAGGCCGATTTGACCGGCTGGAAGCGAAACAGTAAAGTTGGGCGAGTTGCCCCGGAGCTTCAAACGAAAGTCTGAAGCGCGGTGAGCGTCCGATTCTTGAGAACTCAACAGCGTGCCGAAAGTCAATGCCGAAAGATGCATTAACCCCGTCCACAGGCGTTGAACGTCTTCCT
>NZ_JBSHBJ010000046.1:0-8340 GCF_053611945.1 Kribbella sp. NPDC054772
ACCGAGGCCGAAGAGGCCAAGCACGAGCTGTTCGAGCTCAAGGGGCACGTCTACGGTCTGGAGCGCACGCTCGGGTTCCGCAACAAGGCGATGAATACCCGCGAGAACCGGATCCGCGAGCTGCGCCTGCAACTCCAACGCCTGCAGGCGGCCCACGAGCGGATCCGCGGATCCCGCACCTATGCGATGTCGCGGGTGTTCTTCCACGCCGCGCAGGTCCGCAAGCCGAAGGTCGTGGCCCGGAAGCTCGCGCGCCGGATCCGGAAGCGGTGAAGGGGCCGCGCCTGAGCGTGGTAGTGCCGTTCTACAACGTGGGGGCGTACATCGGGGACTGTCTGGACTCGATCGCACGGCAGACGTTCGCCGACTTCGAGGCGATCCTGGTCGACGACGGGTCACCGGACGAGAGCGCGGTGATCGCGAAGGAATTCTGTGGGCGTGACCCACGGTTCCGCGTGGTGCAGCAGGAGAACGCCGGGCTCGGTCCGGCCCGCAACACCGGGATCGAGCACGCGATGGGGGAGTACGTCACCTTCGTCGACAGCGACGACCTGGTCACCCGGCACGGGTTCGGGCTGCTGATCCGGTCGCTCGACCGGACCGGTTCGGACTTCGCGGGTGGCAACGCGCGGCGGTTCAACAACAGCTACGGCGTACGGCCGTCGTGGTTGCACGGGCAGGCGTTCACGGCCGACCGGCAGGCCACGCACGTCTCCGAGACGCCGCAGCTGGTGCTGGACCGGATGGTGTGGAACAAGATCTACCGCCGGTCGTTCTGGGACGAGAACAGCTACCAATTCCCGGCGATCCGGTACGAGGACTACCCGATCACACTCAAGGCGCACCTGGACGCGGTCACCGTCGACACCATCGCGGCGCCCGTGTACTTCTGGCGCGAGCGGGAGTCCGGTGACTCGATCACCCAGCAGAAGTTCCAGTTCGCGAACATGCGCGACCGGGTCTTCTCGGCCGGCATCGTGCTGGACGAGGTCGAGAACGCGCTGCCGATCATCCGGCACCGGGTGCACGCGCACTTCCGGCAGATCGACCTGCACGCGATCCTGTCCGCGTTCGGCACGGTTCCGGCCGAGGAAGAGCAGCACCTCATCGAGCTGAGCACCGAGCTGCTCGACCGACTGGACGATGCGGTGCTGACGAACTCGCCGCGGCTGGCCCAGCTGCAGTTCGCGGCCCTCCGCGCGGGCGACATCGAGTTGCTCCGGATGGTCGCGCTCGACCCTGCGACGGCTCAGGAACACCTGCAGATCGACAAGACCGATCTGACCCTGGCGACGAGCGTGCGGGAGGTGACCTGGATCGACGGTGAGCTGGTGGTGAAGGGCACCGCCGAGATTCGCCACCTGCAGTCCAAGCCGTCGACACTCCGCATCGGCCTGGTCGTCGGCGGCCGGCACCACCGCCTTCCGGTACGGCGGTACGCGGCGACCGATCTTCGCGGCGAGCAGAGCCTGGTCGGTTTCGAGGTTCGGGTGAGCCGCGAACTGCTCGCGAAATGCCCAGCTGGACCGTCGCAGTTCGACGTCCGGATGCGGGTCGGTGGGGTTCGGCGCCGAGACCTGTTGCGTGGCCAGAGAGCCGGGAGCCCGGGCTGGCCGCCGGGCTCGTGGATCGACGGGACGAGCTGGATCCAGCCCGGTCCGGGCAAGGACGGCGCGCTCGCCGTACGGCGGTTGTCGGATCCGTGCCGGTTGACGTCGGTGGAGCAGACGCCGGATGCGTTGGTGCTGCACGGGCGGTCGGCGTTCGACGAGCCGTCGCTGTTCGTCAGCCGGCCGTTGTCGGGTGGCGAGGAGGAACTGCCGCTCGAGGTCAACGGCCGCGATTTCACCGCGCGGCTGCCGATCCGGCCGATTCTCGAGGAGACCAACCCGGACGATCCGTTCAGTCAGCGGACGACGCGGGCGTTCCGGATGCGAGGGCCCGAGGGGCGCGAGCAGGTGCTGCTGTGGACGGCCGGGGACCGGTTGGTCTCACACGCCGAGGGTGGGCGCGCGGTGATGCTGACCCGCTCGACCGGCGGGTACGTGAACCTGCACGAATCGCCGATCCGGATGACCGCCACCGCGGCCGTCGCGGCCGGTGACATGTTGGTGGTGCGCGGGCCGGACTGGGGTGACGTCGACTTCAGCTGGCGGCGCTACCTGCCCGATTCCGACGACCACGTGGACGTCGCGTGCCGACGTACCGTGTCGGACGACGGCTGGGCAGCGGTCGTGGAGATGGCCGACCTGGACCCGGCCGACTGGATCCTGTTCGCCACCTGGCCGGACGGTACGGCGCACGCGGTGCAATGTGAACCGTTCCTCTCCAGCCACCTGCCCTTGCTGATCAGCCAAGGCGAACGCACCCTCACCGTCCGCCCGCTCGCCGGAACGCTGCACCTCGAGGTCGCGTAGAAGTCCGGCAGCTCGACAGGAGGTGTCCGCGAAATCAGCGCGGGCGCACGCTGCGCTGAGCGTGACGGGCGGCGATCCGACGCGACACCTCCTGTCGAGCTGCCGATTCTCAGCGGCGCGCGACCATCAGTTGGTGGGTGACAGGCCAGTCGAGTGGGTCGCCGTCGGGGGTGGTGATGGTCGCGACCGGGGCGATGCGGTTGTCGATCACCCAGTCGTTCCGCCAGGCCCGCGAGGCCGGGTCGATGGTGAAACCGGCGCATTCAGCGACCGCGGTCCAGCCGGCGAAGCTCAGGCCGCAGAACTGTTCGTGGGTCTCGCTCAGCCAGTTGTCGAGGTAGTCCTTCCGGGTGAGGAAGTCCATCGCGTCGGCCAGCCGGAGCGTGAGCTTGTCACCGCTGACGTCGTACCCGAACGGGACCCGCGCGTTCCGCCGGAAGTCGTGGGCGAACTGGAAGAACCGTGCCCGGGTGGACAGTTTCCCGACGTACGCGGCCGGTTCGTCGAGCGCCTCGAGGTCGGTGACGTCGTCCGGGTTCTCGCCGTCACTGTCGTCGAGCCGCAGTACGACGGGGCGGTCGGGCTCGTCGGGTCCGCAGACGTCGGAGTTGATCCAGACACCGTGCGGTGCCGTGTGCGCGAACAGTGCGTCGGCGAACCGCTGGATCGTGGCGGGGCGAGAGCCGTCGGCGTACGACCAGATCTCGTGCGTCAGCGCGAGCGTCAGCGTGGTGTCGATGGAGCGCGCCGGGAAGACGGCCGAGCCGAGCATGTTGCGCTGGTAGAAGTAGACGTTCGGGTTGCTGAAGAGTCCCTGTTCCTTCTTGTGCACGCACTCGGCGTACAGGTGCCGCGCGACCTCGACGCCGATCAGGTCCGACTCGTGGAACCGTGGATCGCGATCGACGAGCTGCAGCGTCGCGCCGGTCGCGCAGCCGATGTCGAGGATCCGGCCGGGGCGCACGAAGTCCTTGATCTGCAGCCATTTCCGGTCCGCGGCGGTCTCGAACGCGTCGGCGTACGTCTTGTAGTCGCGGGTGGTGGTGAGCCCGCCGTCATCGCCGACCACCGGGTCGTTCACGCAGCGCGCGACGTGCGCGTCCAGCGCGTACCGCTCGAACACGTCGACGGTTGCCGGATGCGCGAGCTCCTTCCACTGCTCGTTGCCTGCGGCAATCATCAGCAGGACGTCCCACGGCCGCGCCGTCCCCTCGGGCTCGACGCCGATCACCTGGTACCCGAGCTGCTCGTACAACTTGCTCACCTCGGGCGTCGAGCAGGCGACGACGGTGTTCTCCACCGTCAACCGCACCAGGTCGTCGGTCCCGGCCTCGATCGCCTTCACCGTCACCTCGGCGAACTCGTCCGTCGGCGCCGTGTCCACGACCCCCACCACCAACGACCGGATCGCCTCCACCGCACTGAACCGCTCGATCGCCGCCTCCCGCCGATCGAACCCCACCGGATTCCGCTTGGTGGTCGAGTGATTGGCCGAAGTCACCGCCCACACCACGGTCCTGGCCGCGAACCTCCGCAGGAACTCCCCCTGAAACCGCGTCAACACATGATGCCGCCCGGGGAACAACAAATACTCAGTCACGCCGGACCCTTCCGTGCGTAGCATGCGTCGGACACGACGACATGATCGCAAGGAAAGGGGCTTCGGTGCTCCGCTGGGTGGCTGTGGCAGGGTGTCTGACGCTGGTGCTCGCCGGGTGCCGAGGCGCCGAACCGCCGGCGTCCGGGGTGCGTCCGGCCGGAGACTCGGCATCCGTGCCTTCGGCAACGCCCTCGATCACGCCCTCGACGACTCCGGTGCCGTCGCCGAACTGGACCGAGCTCCCACGGACCTCGGTCACGCCGGCACCCGCGGCCAAGTTCCGGTACCGGACTGCTCAGCTGGAGGCGGCGCTTCCGTCCGTCTACGGGAAGGCAAGGCTGGCGAAGCTCGGCCCGATCTACCCGCCGCTCGCGACGGCGAGGTCCGCGGTCGACCCACTGCCGCCCGGGCAGGTTTCGCCGGAGCTGTGCCGGAAGTTCATCCAGTTCGACGGGACGCCGGGGATCAAGGGCGACTTCGTCGCACCTGGTACGCCATCGGCACTGACGGACGGCGGCGCGCCCATGGGGCCGCTCCTGACCGGCCCGCAGGTGTTCGCAAGTGTCGTTGAGCTTCCAGGCGCGCTCGGTGACCGGCTGCTCGACCAGCGCCTGCCCACCCCGGCCGAGTGCGCGCACATTCAGCTCGACGGCCGTGACCGTGCCTCGATGGTCGAGCGCCCGGCGCCGGGGTTCGGCGTTCGCGCGCGGTACGTCGTGACCAGTTATCCGGTCGCCGACGTCCGCTACGTCGAGCGCAGGCTGTACTACCGGACACCGACATACGTCGTGGAGGTCCGGATGACGGGAACCGCTGCGAGCGATGCCACGTTCCTGGCGTTCGCTCGGGTCACTCGTGATCGGCTGGCCGCCGCGTTGAGAGGCTAGAGCAAGTCCCAGGTGAGGGGAGTGCCGGCTTTGGCGGCGATGCGGAACGGGCGGCCCTCGACTTGGGAGTAGGCGTCGGGGGCGAGGCCGCCCGCGGGGCGGACCGAGCGGACGTTCTCGAAGGTGACCACGTCGCCGGGCCGGACGTCCTGGGTGACGTAGAGGGAGCGGCGGAAGCGGAGGACGTTCTGTTCCGCCTGCTTCGGGCCGATGACCGGTTCGCCCAGGGACAGCTGCGCCACGCGGGTGCTTTCGACGAGCATCTCGAGCTCCCACGGCTCCAGCGAGAACGCCGAGTCGACGCCGCCGTCGACGCGCTTCAGCGTCACGTGCTTCTCGATCACCGTCGCGCCGAGGGCGACCGCGGCGACCGCGGCGCCGATGCCCATCGTGTGGTCCGACAGCCCGATCTGTACGCCGAGTGCGTCGCGAAGGACCGGGATGCCGCGCAGGTTCGACTGCTCCGGCGGCGCGGGGTAGCTCGCCGTACAGGAGAGCACGATGATCTGCTCGTTCCCGGTCGAGCGGGCGGCGCGGACGGCGGCGTCGATGTCCATCAGCGTCGCGGAACCGGTGGAGATGATGATCGGCTTGCCGGTCTCGGCCATCCCGCGGACCAGCGGCAGGTCACCGATCTCGTTCGACGCGACCTTGTACGCCGGGACGTTCAGCTTCTCCAGGAAGTCGATCGCGGTCTGGTCGAACGCGGACGAGAACGCGACCATCCCGAGCGACGTCGCCAACTCGAAGATCGGCTCGTGCCAGGCCCACGGCGTGTGCGCCTCCTCGTACAGGTCGTAGAGCCGTGCGTCGCTCCACAACTCGTGCTCGGCCGGCAGCCGGAACGCGGGCAGGTCGAGGTCGAGCGTCATCGTGTCCGCGGTGTAGGTCTGCAGCTTCAGCGCCTGCGCGCCGGTCTCCGCGACGGCCCGGACGATGTCCAGCGCCCGCTCCAGGTCACCGTTGTGGTTCCCCGACATCTCCGCGATGACGAACGGCTGATGATCCGGCCCGACCGGCACCCCGCCGATCTCGATGGTGCTGGTCATTGTTTCCCCTGGTGTCTACGGTCCTGCTTGCGCAGGCTGATCGGAATCACGGTGATCTCGCGACCGTCGGCGTACCGCGTCTGCGGCGTACCCTCGGCGAACCGGAAGCGCCGGTTCATCTGCCGGACCACGGCATTGTGTTCGAGCACCTCGCCGCTGAGCACCTCGAGACCGAGCTCGTCGAATGCGTACGCCGTCGCCTCGCGCATGATCTCGATCCACGCGGGCAGCGTCTCGCCCCGCTCGGCAAGCCCGTCGGCGTCCAGGAAGAACCCCCAGGATCCGGTGGTTCCTTCGAGGTCGAAGAAGTTCACCACGCCCGCGGTCGCGTCGTCGCGCAGGTAGATCAGCACCTGGCGGCTCGGGTCCACGGACGTCTTCGCCCACCAGGCCGCGTGCTCGTCGGCGGTGATCTCGTGCGCGGTGATGCTCACGTCCCGGTTGGCCTGCTGGTTCCGCAGTCTCCGGATCGTGCCGACATCGTCATCGGTTGCGGGGCGCAGCATGCATCTAACTTAGCGCCAATCAATCGAGCGCTGTTCTTGAGGCACTTGGATGTGTAAACATCTTTCCACTTCACCGGAACTGTAGTCGGAGAGTGACATGAGAGTCTGGCGATCGATGGGTGTTCTCGGCGTGACGGCGGGCCTGGTGCTCGGCGGCCTGACAGGTACGGCGTCCGCGGCGCCGACGACAGCGGCGGATCAGCAGCAGTGCACGGCGAACGCGAGCACACCGCTGCGGCAGTTCCGGGCGAGCTGGGTCTCGTCGGTGGTGAACATCGACTGGCCGTCGAAGACCGGTCTGAGTGCCGCGCAGCAGCAGAGCGAGCTGATCGGCTGGCTCGACGACGCGGTCCGGCAGCACCACAACGCGGTCGTCCTGCAGGTCCGCCCGACCGCCGACGCGTTCTGGCCGTCGAAGGTGGAGCCCTGGTCGCAGTACCTGACCGGCAAGCAGGGCGGCGACCCCGGGTACGACCCGCTGGCGTTCGCGGTCGGCGAGGCGCACAAGCGGAACCTCGAGCTGCACGCGTGGTTCAACCCGTACCGGCTCTCGATGGGCACCGACATCAACGCCCTGGTCCCGACGCACCCGGCGCGGCTGCACCCCGACTGGGTGGTCACGTACGGCGGGAAGCTCTACTACAACCCGGGCATCCCGGCCGCCCGCAAGCTCGTCGAGGACGCGATCATGGACGCGGTCTCGCGGTACGACATCGACGGCGTGCACTTCGACGACTACTTCTACCCCTACCCGGTGGCCGGCCAGACGTTCGACGACGCCGCCACGTTCGCGCAGTACGCCGACGGCTACACCAACCTGCAGGACTGGCGGCGGCATAACATCGACCTGCTGATCAGCGAGCTGAGCCAGAAGATGCACGCGATCAAGCCGTGGATCAAGTTCGGCATCTCGCCGTTCGCCGTCTGGCGGAACAAGGCGACCGACCCGGAGGGCACCGACACCACGGCCGGCGTGCAGACGTACGACGACCTCGCGGCGGACACCCGCAAGTGGGTGCGCGAGGAGTGGATCGACTACATCGTGCCGCAGGTCTACTGGGCCGGTGGGTTCGCGCCGGCGGACTACAACAAGATCGTCCCGTGGTGGGCCGACCAGGTCCGCGGTACGCACGTGCACCTCTACATCGGCGAGGCGACGTACAAGGTCGGTACGTCGACGCAGTCGCCGGACTGGTCGGACCCGAAGGAACTGAGCGACCACCTCGCGTTCGACAGCACGATTCCGGAGGTGAAGGGGAACATCTTCTTCTCCGCGAAGGACGTCCGGGCGGACCGGCTCGGTGCGACCACGCTGCTGAACACCACCTGGTACTCGAAGCCGGCACTGATCCCCGCGATGCCGGCGCTCGACTCGCGGCCGCCGCTCCCGGCGCACGCCGTGCACGCGACACGGACCGCGGACGGTGTGCAGGTCAAGTGGTCGCGGACGTCGCAGGACACCACGTCGTACGCGATCTACCGGCGTGAGCTCAAGGGTGGCGACCACTGCCCGGACAACGACGCCCGCAACCTGATCGCGACGGTGCGATCGACCGGCGCCGCGCAGTCGTACGTCGACACGACCGCGACACCGGGGACGGCGTACATGTATTCGGTGACCGCGCTGGACCGTCTCGCCAACCAGAGCGTCGCTATCCCAGCTGTGTCGATCCGCTGACGCTGGGAGTCGAGCCGGAGAAGCTCGACGACGGGCTCGGGATGCTCGTCGGGGAGCCGGGGACAGGACGTGTCGTAAAGCTTCCCGACGGGCTGGGTGGGCCGGTCGGGAAGCTCGGCACGGTGCTTGTCGGCCCAGTCGTGGGGCCCCGAGGGGGCGCGGAGGACGACAGGGGCGCGGAGGGGACCCCCTAGAGGGAGCAA